>JALHTJ010000058.1 GCA_022865785.1 Candidatus Aminicenantota bacterium | reverse complement strand
GATCGGCACTTTTTTGAGCATGAGGATCGCGCCGACCTCCAGGCCGATGGCCACGATCCAGGAAAGGATCGAAAATAGGCGGAACTTTTTTGCCTTGGCCTTGCTTTCCGGAGCCGCGACGAAGGGCTTCGCTTCCTGGGCTGTGGACGGCGTCTCGCCGCCTTCTACATGGGTTAATTTCTTTTTCGTACCTTTGTCTGGCATTTCCGTACCTCCTATTCTATGATGTTTCATATTATATATTGTCTGCCCGATTTTGGATATGGGGAATTGCTTAAAAAAACACGACTGCGTATCATGCCCTTTGCCATTCACTCTACTGGCAGCAAAAAAATAAAATACGGGCCGGTTGACCATGCCCGATTGTTCGTTTACAATTAGCGTTGTGAACGACATGCGCTCTCTGGAAAAAAGTTGAGCGCAAGGAGAAAAAAACATGGGCATGCTGATCGGTGGTTTCCTGTTTCTGTTTGGTTTGATCTTTTTTCTGGTCGGCGGCGGGGTCTCGCTTGTCAACAGCCTGCTTTCAGGGAACCTGCAAGTAGGGTTGGCGAATTTAAACCAGGTTGTCTTCGGGGGCCTGGGCCTGATCTTCATGATCATCGGTGCGATCCTGTTCATCCGCAGCCGGGTCCAGGGGAATAAAAACAAGGCCCTGGCCGAGAAGATATTCGCCATGGGCGTGCCGGCCGAAGCGACCATCACCTTCATCGACAAGAATTACAACATGTTGGTCAACAACAAACCGATCTATTCCATTGTCGAGTTCAAGTTCCGCGACAGCAGCGGCAGCGAAAGGCTGGGGCGCAAGAATAACGTGAGCTCCGACCTGGCCATTCGCCTTAACTTCAAAGTGGGAGCCAAGGTCCAGATCAAGTACATGAACGAGAATCCTGACCAGAACATCCTGATTATGATGGACCCTGCGGTCCCCGCTTGAACGCTATTGTGCAATAGAAGGGCCATTCTGACGAAACGCGCGCCCCGCTAAGGATTTCATCAGCTCATGGACCCCACAACACGGCCGATGCGGCAGCAGCAGGAGCAGCGGCCATCCATCCATATCAAGGGCGGCAGATCCGGCCAAATGCTGATCGACCGCCACTTCAGCGAGGCGTTCTGCATCGGCCGGGACGAGAGCTGTGAGGTGCGGGTCGAGCAGGAGGACGTCGTGAGCCGCCGGCATGCAGAGGTCTTCTTTGATCAAGAGGCCTGGTGGATGCGCGACCTCGGCAGCACCAACGGCACATATCTCGACAACAAGCGCATCAAGCTGGCTCAACTGATCGGGACCCATGCCCTGCGGCTGGGAAAGGTGGGGCCGCAGTTCCAGATCACGGTAGAAAGAAGCGCCGGGGCCGTGGATGCCTCGGGCGAACTGAACGAATACATCCGCTATTACCTGGAGACGGGGAACGAGCGCAGCCAGTCCGGCAAGCATACGATGATGATCCGTCGCGCCTATGGGATGGTGCGCCGGCAGCAGAAGCGCCTCTACGGCGGACTCATTGCCGCGGCCGTCGCCGTGGCCCTGACGATGATGAGTCTGGCCATCCGGCACGAGATCCATTTGGAAAAAATGCGCGACGCCGCCCAACAGATCTTCTACAGCATGAAGGAACAGGACGTGCGCATGGCGCGGTTGCGTATCCTCATTGAAGAGCAGGGCGGTGCCAAGCTGGAGGAGCAGCTTGTCCGGCTGGAGCAAGGCAGGCTGGAACAGGCCCGTCGCTACAATGACTTTCTCGACGACCTCGGCATTTACCATCGGCTCAGCAAGGAAGAGCGGGCGATCTTCCGGGTCACGCGCATCTTCAACGAAAGCGAGATCCAGTTGCCGCCGGGTTTCGTCGCCGCGGTGCTGCGGCAGATCAAGACCTACTGGTA
Organism: Candidatus Aminicenantota bacterium; assembly: GCA_022865785.1. Lineage (GTDB taxonomy): Bacteria > Acidobacteriota > Aminicenantia > UBA2199 > UBA2199 > UBA2199. The sequence continues at coordinate 3,363 of JALHTJ010000058.1, read as the reverse complement.
TCCCTCGCGCCACAGCCTTAAACGGATCTTTCAGGAGGCCGAAGCCAAAGGCTACACACCTTTCATTGTGCGGACCATGCAGAAGCACGGCCTGCCGCCGCAGTTCTTTTACCTGGCGCTGCAGGAGAGCCGGTTCAACCCGCTCGCTGTCGGCCCACGCACGCGCTATGGCCGCGCCAAGGGAATGTGGCAGTTCATTCCGTCCACGGCCCGGCGCTACGGCCTAGATCCCGGTGTCCGCCAGGCCACGTCACGGGTCGACCCCTCTGACGAACGGCAGAACTTCGAGAAAGCGACGAAGGCGGCGGCCCGCTATCTCCGCGACATATACAGCGATCTGGCCCAGGCGTCGGGGCTGCTGGTCATGGCTTCGTACAACTGGGGCGAGCACCGCATCATTTCCAGGTTGCGCGAGCTGCCGGGCCTGGAAGGCATCTCCGAGGATGAGCTGGCGCAGAACCCCGCCGCCCGCAACTACTGGCGCTTCTACACCAAGTATGCCGACCACATGCCAAAGCAGACCAAGGACTACGTACTGAAAATCTTCTCCATAGCCGTCATCGGTGAGAACCCGCGCCTCTTCGGTTTTGACTTCGACAATCCGATCCGCCCATACATGCAAGCGCCGAACGCCTCGCCGGAATGAGTGAGGGCGGAAATCGATTTTCCTTTCCGCAGCCGGATAAATGAAACACGCATGGCGGCCATTGTCGTCTGCATGTTGCCGCAACCGAAAATCAGACTGAAGGGCCATTGACATTTCCGGCGACTATGCTCAAAATGCCGGCATGGGAAAAATTGATTTCGAGCAGTTGCACCGACACCTTCTATCGCTCTTTTATAGTAAAACAAGGGGATAACAAATGGAGCAAATTGAACCGAAAATCACCGAAGCCGTCAATCAGGAATTGGCCTGCAGGAAATGCGGCGCTACCGTCAACTTCGCTCCCGGCACTTCCTCGCTGAAATGCCAGTATTGCGGGGCGGAAAATCACATTGAAAAGGCCGGGGAAACAGTAGAAGAGATCGATCTTGAAAAATTCATATCTCAGCCAGCCGAAAAATCGGAACAACTCATCATCCGCACCGTCAAGTGTCCGGGCTGTGGAGCCCGGACAACCCTTGCCGACAAAGTGACGGCGGCGGCCTGTCCATATTGCGACACCCGCCTGGTGGTGGCCAATGGCGGCGCTCAGTCCCTTATCAAGCCAAAGTCTCTTGTACCCTTTGTGATCGACAAACAAAAAAGCAGCCAGTTTTTTCAAAAGTGGATCAAAAAGTTCTGGTTTGCCCCGCGTGATTTCATGTCGCGCGCGGCCTGTGAATCGATGGATGGCATGTATGTGCCGTACTGGACCTATGATGCCCGAACCTTCAACCAATACACGGGATTGCAGGGCACCTATCATGATGTTTCCGAGAGCTACAGCGTACAGGAAAGCGGCCGCACGGTCAGCAAGACCCGCCAGGTACGAAAAGTTCGCTGGTCGCCATGCGCCGGCGACGTTGAGGTCCTGTTTGATGATGTGCTGGTCCCCGCTACCTGCTCTTTACCGGAAAAAATTATAAAACGCCTCGATCCCTGGAATCTTAGCCAGCTCACTGCCTATGATGATCGCTTTTTAAGCGGATTTCGTTGCGAGGCGTACGGGGTCGATGTAAAATCGGGATTAGATCAAGCCAAGGTGGTGATGAAGCGTGAGATCGATAATCGTGTCCAGCGGGATATCGCTGGGGATGAACAGCGTATTCTGAGCCTGAATTCCCGGTACCAAGGCGTTACCTTCAAGCACATCCTATTACCGGTTTGGATCAGTTCCTACCGCTACAATCAGAAGGTCTACAGCTTCCTGGTCAATGGGCAGACAGGAGAAGTGCAAGGTGAACGTCCGTACAGTGTTTTTAAAATCATCGCCGCTGTCCTGGCAGCTTTGCTTGCTGTCGCAGTACTCTTTTTCATAATATAGCCCAAAGCCATTAATAGAAGCCCTCATTGTTTCTCGAATCATTGCTTGAATTTGTTTTTTTTATCAATAGAATGTCTTCATGTCAAAAATGGAGGGAAAATGAAATTTGTAAGTAATCCGGTACAAGTATTTGTAAGAAATTTTTTCAGATGGGGCATTGCCATACCACTGTGGTATTTCATAGTCTGGCCAATATTCAGGGGATCAGCGGCTGATCTTCAGTCACCTCTTTATAATCCGCCGGAACCGGGACAGATCGCACTCGGGGTAATTCTTACTGTCTTAATACTCTGGTTTGCCAATACTATTGCCAAGATGTTCAATATACTCCCGCAGTGGGAGCGCCTTGTACTTCTGCGTCTGGGAAAATCTGTCGGTGTACGGGGGCCCGGGTTTTTCCTGATCCCGCCCTTTATCTATTCGATCGCCAGTATTGTCGATGTCAGGATATCGACGTATGAAGTAAAAGCAACACGGACCCTTACCAAGGACAACATTCCCATTGATGTGATCGCTGCCGTGGAATTGGAAATAGAGAATCCCGAGAAGGCGGTCATTGGGGTCAAGGATTATTGGAAGACCACCGAGTGGGCTTCCATGGAGGCACTGAAAAGCTCGATAGGCAAAAATGACCTGAGACCTTTACTGAGTGATACAGAAAATATTGCCGTCAGTGTGAAAGCCGAGATAGACGAAGCGGCTAAGGATTTCGGAGTAAACGTCAGAGCGGTCAGGATAACCGATATCAGTGCCCCGCCGTCACTTATCGAAGAACTGGCAGTAATTGCCAGGGCGGAAAGGAGCGCCAAGGCGAAGCTGATCGAGGCAGAAGCAGAGAAGGCTGTAGCCCAGAATCTGGCCGAGGCAGCCCAAACCCTTTCCACACAACCGGGAACAATGGAACTCAGGCAGATCCAGGCACTGCTGGAAATTTCAAAAGAAGAGAGCTCGACAATTATTATCTATCCCATGGACAGCTTTTCAGGGGGGAGGATCGCGGCTGCGGTAGCAGGTACTCAGTCAACTTCAAAAGGAAATGCGGGACCGGTAACAGTTGCGGAGTGATCTTTGATAAAAATCTGCAATCCGATTTTTCTCAGTCATTCTAATAACTTAAATAGTTTAAATGTGTTTTATGCGACCAGGCAGATAAATTTAAAAGAATAATATTATAAAGACGGCTTCAGTCACAAAATACATACTAAAAAAAATGCCGTCATGTGTCAAAAGATCATCGGGGACGGGTTTAAATTCAAAAATTGGCAATGGTTATTTTTAGTTATACCAGGCAGGCCGAAACATCAAAGAGAAAAAGCATTTCTCTTGCCAGCAGTTTGTACCCCAGGTCATAGATTTCGATCACTTTTACCTCTTTTTCCGTAACCAGCTCTTTGAT
>JALHTJ010000321.1 GCA_022865785.1 Candidatus Aminicenantota bacterium | reverse complement strand
GGAAAAATCGCAGATATAGCCGCGGTCCTGGATCAATGTCCCGTCGCGGTCCAAAAAAACCGCTTTGTTCATTTTGCTTCGGAAAGAGCTTGCTTCCAGAGTTGACTGGCCGCGGCCAGGACCTCGGCGGTTCTAACTGCGCTCATGCAGCGGTGATCGCTCGGGCATTCGCGGTGCAGGCAGGGAGCGCATTCAGCGCCATGGTGGAGCAGGATGCAGGCTTTGCCGATGGGTGCTGTCTTTCCTGGTTCAGTGGGACCGAAAACAGCTACCAGGGGAACGGCCAGGGCGGCAGCGGCATGCATCAGCCCTGAATCGTTGCCTATGAATAGCCGGCAGCGTGCCAGGATGACAATGGTCTGGCGCAGGGTCAGGCGGCCGCACAGGTTTACAACCCGATCGGGCAGGCCGTCGGCAATGGCCGCGATCTTGTCTTTTTCCGCTGGGCCGCCCAGAAGCAGGATGGAGCAATCTGGGAAGGTCTTTTGCCAGTCGACGATCACCTGGCGGAAACGTTCGGGCAGCCAGGCCTTGGCGCTGCCGTACGCTGCGGCCGGCGCTATTGCCAAATAAGGTGGTCGGGCGCCGCTGCCCTGTTCCTCCAGCCAGTCCGCAGCCCATTTGCTTTCTTCTGGGGCCACGACCAGACCGGCCGCATGACTTCGGCTGAGCTTTTTGCCGGACAGGTGCTCTATCAAATTCAGATAATAATATTGATGATGATCTAAATTTTTTTTGAAAGGAATTTTGTTGCTGAGCAGCCAACCGCGTCCGTCACGATCATAACCGCTGCAGGACCTGATCCCGGCCAGGCGAAAAAACAGGGCCGAGGCAAAGGAATTGGTGAACAAGAGGCCACGGTCGAAATGCTTTGCCCTCAGTCTTTTCAGGCAGGCGAAATAGGTTACGGCTGTCCAGCGGTCCGGAATGGGAACGATTTCATCGATTGCGCTTATGTTAAGGAAAATATCGGCCAGGTAGCGCTTGGCGACAATGACCAGACGCTCATTTGGGAAATGTTCTTTATAGGCCCGGATAGCGGACAAACACATGATCCCGTCGCCGATCCAGTTGGGTGATCGAATAACGGTGCTCATTCACTGACGTCAACTTAGGGTTCAGGTTCCGGCTGGGGCGCTTTTGTTTCGGCCTCGGCTTCGACATCCTCACCGTCGATCATTTCCCCGCTCAGAGTGCTTTCGCCTGTCCCGGTTTCTTGTTCCTTGTCGATTTCACCGAACAGGGAGGGCTCTTCATCCAGCACATCGAAATCTATTTTTCCCTGCCTGAATTCTTCCATGGCTACGGTGAGCGGGTTATCGGTTTTGATCTCGATCTTCCTTCTGGCGCCACCGATGAGCTGCTTAGCACGGCGGGCGACCAATATCGCCAATCTGAACTTGCTGTCTATTCCGTTTAAATTGTACACAGTTCCTCCCGAAAATAAAATTATAGCAGATTAAGCCCCAGGGCGCAATATGGGATTAAATTTGCTTCCCTGAACGGTCTTTCAGACTGTTGAATACAATCAATGCGCATATCATTTGACAGTGGTGCCAATCGATTGTAGAATTTGATTCTGCATTTATTTGTGAGGTAAAATCAATAACATGTCTGTTTCCTTGAAGAAATGGGTTAATGCAATCTTGGTGGCCATGCTGTTTGCCTGCACCTTGGCCTTGTTTGGGCCGGCGCAAATATTTTTATCCAATTCCCTCGAGTTTAACTTCAGTTTTTCTCATCTCCTCCCATTTCTTGGACTTATCACTTTCTGTATTTTCTTGTCGGTGCTGCTGATTCTGATGCTTTTACCGGACCGCTTCATCCTTCATAAGCGTGGCGTGGCCGTCACGCTCGTTCTTGGACTTATCTTGTGGTTCCAGGGCAACATCCTGGTGTGGCGATATGGCCCGCTGAGCGGTCACGAGATCAATTGGGGGGGGAAAATTATATACGGCTTGATTGATACCCCCATTTGGATCGTGTTTTTGCTCATGGCCGGCTGGCGCCCGGCCTTTCTTTATCGGTGGGCGAAAACGTTTGCGTTGCTGATTCTATCGATCCAACTGCTGTCCACCTCGGTCACCGCCTTCCTCCAGCCGGAATTGCCGAGTTTCAAGAAATTCCGGATCGACCACTACGAGGACTTCGATTTCTCCAGCCGCGAGAACATCATCATCCTCGTCCTGGATAGTTTTCAGGCTGATGTCTTCCAGGAGATTATCGATCTGGATCCTTTTTATAAGGTTTTTTTCAAGGATTTCACCTTTTTCCGCAACACCACAGGGGGCTTTCCCAGCACCTATGCAGCCATCCCTTTACTGTTGACCGGGCACTATTACAACAACTCCGAGCCCATCCAATCATTCATGGCCTCAGCCTATCGGTCTCCGTCCTCTCTCCCATACCAGCTGCTTCAGCGGGGTTGGCACGTCAATCTTGTCCCGGCAGTGCAGAATACTATTTATTATGACTCTTCGGTTTTTTCCAACATTTTGGCAAGAAAGCGCTCAATCAGCGGTTCAGAACTGGCCCGGCTGTACGATATCACCTTGTTTCGATATCTGCCCCATTTCCTCAAACACGAGATCTACAATGATGAAAACTGGTTCCTTTCCAGTTGGGTGCAGAAGGGTGACTTGAGCCTGCTGAATGAGGACGAGCCTAGCGATAATGAGCGGCACGGTAGACGTTTCAGACGCAAAATCTATCGTTTATCTCCCCACGTAAACCGAAATTTCCGTCAGTTCGGAGTCGCGCAGACTCGCAAGTCCTTTCAAATCAATTCCGATTCGCGCTTCGTCTCCGCTTTCCTGATGAATGCGGCGGTCATAACCAAGAAAAGCGTCTTCAAGTTCTACCATTGGCGCGGCCCCCATGAACCTATCCAGATGAATGCGAATTTAGAGCAGGTTGACCTGCCTTTGAATCGCACCAATATTGTGGATCTGGCTCGTGGGGAACTCAAGCTGGTCGACTTATTCCTCAAGGGATTGCGGGAGTTAGATGTGTATGATCAGGCGCTGATCTTTATTCTCGCCGATCACGGGCATCCCTGGGGAACGTTTGGTGTGCGTTTACCCCCGGCCCTGGCCGAGAAAAGTGACGGGAGCGGATCCATCCCCAAGGGGGTCTTGGAATCAGGGATCCCGTTGTTATTGGTCAAGCGTCCCGGTGACCGGGGGGAGCTCAGGATAAATGACGCGCCCGCATCCCAAATCGATGTCTCAGCCACAATATTCGACCATTTGGGATTGGGCCAGATCGGGATGGGCGAACCGCTTTTTCAGATTCCGACAGATCGCCTCCGCGAGCGCCATTTTTTCTATTATAGCTGGGAGCACCGCAATTGGATGAACAGGTATCTGCCCGCCCTGGTCGAATACCATGTTATGGGGCACAGCTGGCTGCCTTCATCATGGCGAGCAACCGGGAAGGTGCTCCGGCCCGATAAATGAGTTTGCGGTGGCCGTCACTCGATTCAGAATGACTGCCAGGAAACATATAAAAAGCCAAGCGGACTTGACTTTCTAACGCATTTATTATACCGGGAAAGGGGAGTGGCATTTGCTCAAAACACGGAACGGAATCGATCTTTTGCCGCAAGTATACAAGAAGATCGTCGGCGGCCGCAATATGGCCCTGGTAACTGGCAGCGCCAACATCAATGCCGGAGGGCAGCCGGTTTACCAGGTGCTGCAACACCTGGCCGCTGGCTCCCTGAAAGCCATATGGTCCTTGCAGCATGGCTTTTTCATTGACAAGCAGGACAACATGATCCCATCGCCCTCGTTTTTCTGGAGCGCCGGGGGGGTGGATGTACGCAGCCTTTACGGTGAGAAGCTGTTGCCCGACGAAGAGTGGCTGCAGGGCATCGAACTTCTGGTCGTCGACCCCTTCGACGTAGGTACCCGGGTCTATACCTTCCTCAATCATCTGGTCATGCTCCTGCGCTGGCTTTCCGGGCGCGGTGTCGAGGTGGTCGTCCTGGACCGTCCCAACCCGCTCAACGGCCGCGACCTCGAGGGCCCGCTGTCCCGCCCCGACCATTTCAGCATCGTTGCCCAACTGCCGGTTCCCATGCGTCACGGCCTGAACGCGGGTGAATTTCTTTCTTTTGCCCTTAGCTACTACGGATTGGACCTGTCCCTGACCGTGGTCAAGGCGCGCGGCTGGTCGCGTGGGGAATATTTTTCCGGGGTCTGGACCCTGCCCTCGCCCAACATGCCTTCCCTGGCCGCGGCCCTGGTCTATCCCGGGGCCGTGTTGCTCGAAGGAACGAATATTTCCGAAGGCCGGGGCACCACCCGGCCTTTTGAACTGGCCGGCGCCCCTTTCATCGATCCCTCCCGCCTGGTCGAAGAGCTGCGGCGGCTGAAACTGCCCGGAGCACAGTTTGTCCCCATGTTCTTCAAGCCCGAATTTTCCAAGCACGCCGGCCGTGTATGCTGCGGAGTACTCGTTCAGGTGTCGGACCGGAAAAAATTCCGCAGCTTCCGGACCTATTACGAATTGATCCGCCAGGTGGCGCGGCTCCATCCCGGAGAATTCCGCTGGCAGGAGCCCCCATACGAATTCGAATATCGAAGGCCGCCCATTGATATGATCTGCGGCTCGGATCTGATCCGCAAAGCCATTGAAAAAAATATTCCCTTTGCCGGGATCCGTGATGGCATTGAGCGTGAGATCAGGGCCTATGCCGAAACGGTCAGTCCGTTTCTCCTCTACTCATGATCATCATTCCTTTTGCCGATATCCTGGCCCCCGGCAATTTCAAGGCAATCGGCGATTGCCTCCATGATGACGGGGTGATCGCTTATCCAACCGACACCTTATATGGATTGGGCGGAAAATTTTTCTCCAGCAAAGTGATCGCCAGGATCGACGCCATGAAGCAGCGCGGCGACCTGCCTTATTCAGTTGCTGTCGCCGACCTGGCCATGCTGGAATCGCTTAGCGCAGAGATCCCGGATATTTTTCGTTCCCGTTTGAAAAAGTTACTGCCAGGGAAATTTACCTTTCTTTTCAAATCCAACCCGGCAATCGATCCCCTGCTGTTGAAGAACAGCGACCGCATCGGCATCCGCATCCCGGGCTTGCCGCTGCTGCTGAAAATGATCTCCGCCCTCGGCTTCCCATTGGTCAGCACCTCGGTGAACCTGAGCGGCCGGCCGCCCCTGAACGACCCGCAGCGCATCGTTCGCGAATTTCCCGAACTCGACCTGCTGATCGACGGGGGAGTGCTCCCCGCTTCGGCGGGATCGACCCTGGTCGATGTCACGGTGTCGCCGCCCATGATCGTCCGTCCCGGTGCCGACCTGGATCGAATCATGGCTATTGTGTAAAAAGATCCTGAAGCCTAATCATGGTTTTCTTGCCTTGACTTTGGCCTTGAAAAAGAT
>JALHTJ010000320.1 GCA_022865785.1 Candidatus Aminicenantota bacterium | reverse complement strand
CTGCTGGAGGAGAAGAAAACGGCCAGGCCATTCCAGACCATCTGCCGCGTCGGCGACACCAGCCACCAGCGTCTCCCCTTCCGTCTTGATGACCAGCTGACCGGCTGGATGCTGAAACACCGCGCCCCCTTGCTGATCAATGACATGGGCAACGACCGCCGCTTCGCGACCGGTGAGGGCGACCTTTTTTCTGTTCTCTCGCTGCTGTGCGCGCCCATGGTCTGCAAAGGCAAGATGACCGGCTTGCTCGTGGTCTTCAACAAGAAGGCCGAAGCGGGATTCAGCGCCGACGACCAGCGCCTGCTGGCCATCATTGCCAGCGAATCGGCCCAGGTCATCGATAACGCCCGCCTGGCCGACAAAGAAAAGACGCTGCTACTCATGCAGGAAGAGATGCGCCTGGCCCAGGAGATGCAGAGCAACCTCCTGCCTAAGGAGCCGCCGCGCCTGCCCGGCTACGACATCGCCGGCAAGAGCATCCCGGCCAAGGAGGTCGGCGGCGACTATTTCGATTTCCTCAAGCTTGACGGGCGGCGGCTGGCGTTCTGCCTGGGCGACGTCTCGGGCAAAGGGCTGCCGGCGGCCCTGCTCATGGCCAACCTGCAGGCGGCTATCCGCGGCCAGGCCATAGCCGGGACTTCGATCACTTCGTGCCTGGAGCGGGCCAACTCGCTGCTCTACCGCAACACCAGCCCGGAAAAATTCGCCACCCTGTTCTTCGGCTGCCTGGACACGGAGGGGCATGTTCTGCACTACTGCAACGCCGGGCACAACCATCCATTTTTGGTCAGAAATGACGTGAAGCCGCTGCGCCTGAGCGCCGGAGGGCTGGCCCTGGGCTGCTTCGAATCGTTCCCATTTGAAGAAAGCCAGGTGCAGATGAAGCCAGGCGACCAGCTGGTCGTGTTCTCCGACGGCATCAGCGAGGCCGTCAACGACCGGGATGAGGAATTCGGCGAGGAGCGGGTCAGTGACCTGGCCGCGACCAACCAAGACGCTTCGGCCGCCGAACTGATCGAGAAGATCCTTCAGGATGTGGGACGCCACGCTGCCGGCCGGGCGCAGCATGATGACATGACCCTGGTAGTGGTCAAAAGAGAAAAATGACCGGCCAAACTATTTCCCATTACCGCATCCTTGAAAAAATCGGCAGTGGCGGACCCGTCCGCCAGGCCAAAAAGTATCGGAATAAACATGATCAGTAAAATCATTTCCCATTACAAGATCATAGAAGAGCTTGGCCGTGGCGGAATGGGTGTCGTCTACAAGGCCGAGGACACTAAGCTCAAGCGCACCGTGGCCCTGAAGTTCCTGCCCCCGGAGCTTACCAAGGACGCCAATGCCAAGCAGCGCTTCCTCCATGAGGCCCGGGCGACGGCGGCCCTCAACCATGCCAACATCATCACTGTTTACGAGATCAATGAGCACGAGGGCCAGGTCTTTATCGCCATGGAGCATGTCGAGGGCAAAACGTTAAAAGAGGTCATTTCTGTAGGGACAGGTCGCGACCTGTCCCTACCCATCACCTCTCACCCATTACCCATCACCCAAGTCACCGACATCGCCACCCAAATCGCCAAGGGACTGGCCGCCGCCCACGCCAAGGGCATCGTCCATCGCGACATCAAGCCGGCCAACATTTTTATAACGAAAGACAATATGGTGAAGGTCCTCGATTTCGGCATCGCCAAGCTGGCCGGCGCCCAGACCAAGCTGACCAAGACGGGCACCACCATGGGCACGGCGGCCTACATGTCACCTGAGCAGACAACGGGGAAAGAGGTTGACCAGCGAACCGACATCTGGTCTCTGGGGGTCATCCTCTACGAGATGCTGTCGGGCGAAACACCGTTCAAGGGCGAGTACATGCAGGCAGTGGTCTACGCCATCATCAACGAGGAGCCGAAGCCGCTGGCGCAAATCCGCAAAGGACTCCCTTCGGGACTGGAACACATCGTCGGCCAGTCACTGGCTAAAAATCCGAAGGATCGCTATCAAGGCATCCCCGACATTTTGGAGGACCTGGCGGCGGTCGCTGAAGGCCTCAAACCCCTCAAAGCCAAGCCCCGGCCCGACCAGCCCGAAAAGTCCATAGCCGTGCTCCCCTTCATCAACGACAGCCCCGACCAGGAGAATACCTATTTCATCAACGGGGTGATGGAGGAGATCCTGAACAATCTTCAAAAGATCAAGGCGCTCAGGGTCATATCCCGCACGTCGGTCGAACAATATCGGGAAAGGAAAAAGCCCGTCCACGAGATCGCCGCGGAGCTCGGGGTGAACTATATCGTGGAGGGCAGCGCGCAGAAATACGGCAACGCCTTTCGCCTGAGGGCCCAGCTGATCATGGCCGAGCATGAGACCCATCTCTGGGGGGAGTCTTTCCAGCAAAAGATCACCGATGTCGAGGATATCTTTAACATCCAGATCAGGAT
>JALHTJ010000057.1 GCA_022865785.1 Candidatus Aminicenantota bacterium | reverse complement strand
TCTTTCTGCCAACGGCCTGAACCTAAACGGCATGGGCAGCAAAGCCATCGCCATGGGTGGAGCCTTCATTGGCCAGGCAGATGATTACAGCGCAATTTTCTGGAACCCGGCCGGCCTCACCCAGATGAAGAATTCCAGCCTGTCTTTCTTCGTCACCGACTTGATCCCCAGCGGCACCTATGCCTTCCCCATGTATGGCATCGACGCTAAAACCAAGTCAGCCATGTATCCTTCCGGATCCATTGCCTACTTCAAGCCCATTAATGAAAAGCTGGTCGTCGGCATCGCCGTCTATGTGCCTTCGGGCTCCGGCGCCAAATGGGATGGTGAAGATTTGAAGGTTTTCAGCAATAACGTCGCGTACAAATGGGATAGCATGATGGCCGTAGCCACGGTTTCACCGGTTATCGCCTATAAGATCAATGACATGTTTTCTTTGGGCGCGACCCTGAATCTGAACTACGGTTTTATGAAGATCAAACGGCCCGGAATCGGTCAATACACCGAAGACATCAACGGTCTCGCCTTTGGGGCCACCATCGGCGCGCTGATCAAGCCGATAGACCGCCTGGGCATCGGCCTGACCCTGCGCACGCCCACCAAAGTCAAGTTCAGCGGAGATGCCGAGATGGCCGGCGCCATGACTTATGGCATTTCCATCGATTCGGGCGCCGAACGGGAAGCAACCTGGCCGCTGTGGTTAGGCGTTGGATTATCCTACAAGGCCACTGACAAGCTGACCCTGAACGCCGACGCCCAGTACACCAACTGGAAAAAGGTCGACACAATCGGTATCACCTATGACAATCCAGTCTGGCAGGCTTCCAAGGCCCACCCGCTGTTGGGCCCCGCTTTCAACAACGATTTTGTCCTGAACTGGAAAGACGCCATACAGTGGCGCTTCGGATTGGAATACGCCATCTCCGAAAAACTGGCCATGCGCGCCGGATACTATTATGACCCCTCACCTTCCCCGGCCAATACGCTCAATGTCCTGCTTCCTGAAATCACCTATAATGTCATCACCGTGGGCTTCGGTTACAAAACCGAAAAATTCAACATCGATTTTTGTTTCGAAGCCCTTATGGGCAAAGACCAGGAATCACCGCTGTCCGGAAAAATGCCCGGCACCCACGGCATGAACATTATGGTGCCCAACATCGCCTTCTCTTACCGCTTTTAATACCAGCCACAGACTTTATATCCGGGCGGAGACACCGAAAATCGGTGTCTCCGCCTTGCTTTTTCATTCAAAAACTACAATTTTCGGTTCAAAGGCAGATTTTTATTGAAAAATAACTAAAAAAATAGTACAATAAGCAATCATTCAACTCACTGCCAATTTAGGAGACCAAAAATGACAGAAGAAAAGAAAAAAAGCAAAAAGCGCCCGGTTGAAAAAGCTAAAGCCAAACAAAAACCGCAAACCACCGTCGAAGATAAGCAAGCCCAGGAAACCCTGCCAAAAGAGCCCACAGAAAAAAAGGACATTAAAAATTTCCAGGAATTGCGCAGCGATATTCCCGAAATCAGGCCTGGAGACGAACTGAAGGTATTTTACCGGGTCATCGAAGCCGGTAAGGAAAGGACCCAGA
>JALHTJ010000319.1 GCA_022865785.1 Candidatus Aminicenantota bacterium | reverse complement strand
AGCTTCTTCCTGGCCTGGTCATTCAAGGTCTTGAATTCGGCTTCAATGCGCTGCTGTTCTTTCATCAGTTCCTGGGCCACGGCCGAATTGGGATCCTCGGACGATTGGTTGTTGCCAGCTTTCAACTTGCTGATCTGTTCCTGGATCTTGTCCAGCTTATCCTGTTCATAGCCGGGCATTTCAATATCAACATATTTCCGGGCCAGATCTCTTTCCAGCTTGTCGTATTCGTACTGCAGGCGCTTGATCTCTTTATCGTTGCTCACCACAGGCTTGACCGGTTTGACCGTGGCGTTGTACTTCTTGATCTTGGCGTTGTAATCGTATTTTTCATATAGCCAGTACTTGGCGTTCTTGAGCAGGGCGGCCTGCCGGGAGGAATTCTTTTCTTTCTGATAAAGAAGACCGGCCTCGATCTGGTAGGAGATGGCGTTGTTGAGGAATGACTTGTCTTTTTTGGACTTGGCCAGGTAAATGTTGCCCAGGCGTTCGGCATTGACCGCTTTGCGGCTCTTGGCATAGACGTCGGTGAATTCCTTGACCGCAGCGTCCAACTTGCCGGCCCCGGTCAGGCAACGGGCGTAAATCTCGAAAATTGTGTCATCGCTCTTGTCTTTCTGATCGAAGGAATTGAACATGCTGATGGCTTCCTCGTACTTCTTCTGGTTGTACATCTGGCCGATCTTTTCCAGGCTGGTCAATGGCTTGGCCGGCTTCTTGGCAGCGCCGCTCAATTCATCCTTCAAAGCCTGGGCCTGCTTGGCGATATCGCCAATGCCCTTGCTCTTGGAAAATTCAATTGCTTTTTCCGCCCACGTTGTCGCCTTTTCCTTGTTCTTGTTGGCCCCGTAGGAACTGCCCAGGATCAGGTATACCCCGGCTTCCAATTTGGCTTCCATACCGCCCAGAGCCACGGCTTTCTCACCATTGCGGATGGCCTTGTCGTAATTTTTGCTGTTATAGTAGTCTACCGTCAGCCAGTAATAGGCCAGTTTGGTGAACACATTTTGCGCCGGGTCGGGATAATTCTTTATGTAAGTTTCAAAAGCGCTGATCCTTTCCGGACCGCCTTTTTTCGTCAAAGCCGTGGTGTAATCGATACCGGCGTTTTCCAGATTCTGAGACCAGGCCAACGCTCCGACCATCAACATGATCAGCGCAACCACCAGTGATTTTCTCATATTATCCTCCCTTATTTATCGCATTCATTACCATATTAGACGGCAAAATCTATTTGAATGAACAGCCAAGCCAACATTTTTCTTTCCGAGGAGCATGGATTTTTCGATAAAATTGCACTCTGCTAAATTACCATATTCCTCTGCAAAAAACAAGAGATAGTGGAAAAAATAAAGGCAAGGCCTTAGAGAAAGACAAGGGAAGAATGAGGGAAGAGAAAGGGAAGAGGGAGTAAGAAAAAAGCAAGTAATCGATCTTTTCCGCTTTTTTCCATTTTCTCTTCCCTCTGCCTTTCCCTTTGTCTTCCCTTGTCACGCGTCACGCGTCACGTGTCACGAACCTAACGCCTTGCCAGCCGCGCCAGAAACCAATATAATTGACATGGCCCTCTATAAGGAGAAACCCCATGCATCCGGTCATCGAATGGAAAGACGGCACAGTGGTCATGCTTGACCAGCGCTTGTTGCCCAGCGAAAAAAAATTCATTATTCATCGCGGCCACCTGGAAGTGGCCGGGAGCATCAAAGACATGGTTATCCGCGGCGCCCCGGCCATCGGCATTGCCGCCGCTTACGGCATCGCCCTGGGCGTGGCCGAGTTGCGGGATAACCCTGGGCTCAACACCCCCGGTTTTCTGCAATCGCGATTCAAAGCCATTGTGAATGCCATCACTGCCACCCGCCCGACCGCGATCAACCTTTTCTGGGCCGCGGCGCGCATGGAAAAGATCTTCCGGGAGAATAAGCAGGATTATCATCTGCTTCGGGAAAAATTGATCGCCGCCGCCATAGCCCTGGACAAGGAAGATTTCGAGGTTAACCGCCGCATCGGCGCCAACGGCCAGACGCTTTTAAAAAATGACAGCACGGTGCTCACCCACTGCAATGCCGGAGCCCTGGCTACAGCCGGCTACGGCACCGCTTTGGGGGTGATACGCGCTGCCGTGGCGAACGGCAAAACGATCAGGGTCATGGCCGGCGAGACCCGCCCCTACCTGCAGGGGGCGCGGCTGACCGTTTGGGAACTGCAGGAAGACGGCATCCCCGTCACTTTGATCACCGACAGCATGGCCGGCCACGTCATGAAAAAAGGAATGATCCAGGCCGTGATCGTAGGTGCCGACCGCATCGCCGCCAACGGCGATACGGCCAACAAGATCGGCACCTATTCGCTGGCTATCCTGGCCAGACACCATGGCCTGCCTTTTTACGTGGCCGCCCCCCTTTCCACAATCGATGCGGATACACCAAGCGGAGATACCATCCCTATCGAGGAGCGAGATGCGGCTGAAGTGATTTATTTCCAGGGCCGGATGACCGCACGGCCGCATACGGCTGTATTTAACCCGGCTTTCGACGTAACTCCTGCCGGATTGATCACAGCCATCATCACCGAAGAAAAAGTGCTTGTCCCCGACTTCAGCCGGGCCATAGCCTCGCTACCGGGGCTCAGGCAAAAATAGTTTTCAGTTCTTCCAGGCGGCGGGCGATCTTCACGCCGCGTACGCAGACAACCTTGCATTCCCGACAATCGACGCAGTTTTTCAAACCTGCTTGCGGTTGAATTTCAGCCAGGGTCTGGCGTGCCTGCAGGAAATTATTGTAATCGGCAGCATACATGTGGGCCCGCAGCAGGGTCGGGACATCGACGCCACTCGGGCAGGTACCCAGGCAGCCGCCGCACTGGCGGCAGACGCTGCCCAGGGCCAGGCGCACATCGCGGTCGGCAAGGAACTTGACTTCATCCGGGCTATAGTCCAAATTAAAGGCCACCGGCCAGTCGGTCTCGAGTTGCTGGAAGGTGGTGTAGCCGGGGATGGCGGTCGTGACCGATTCCAGGCGCAGCGACCACTTGAGCAGGGCGCTGTTGACCAGGGAGCGGTCGTATTTGCTGAGATTGGCATCGGTCCCACCTTCCCGGCCCCAGGACTGCTTGCATTGGGTTTTCATGGCCACCAGGCCGATGCCGGCGTCAGCGGCTTTGTCCATCGCCTCCAGCAGCGCCTTATCGTCGGCCATGGAATAGTTGATCGCGGTAAGGATGACATCGAAACGACCCGATGGGACGGCAGCCTCGATGCATTCGGCCATGTTGCGGTGGGTGGAGAAGCCGACAAAGCGGACCTTCTTCGCCTTTTGTGCCTTATCAAGTGCAGATAGCAGCCCGGGCCGCTTCAGCATCGCAGCATCACTGATACTATGCATATATAGGATATCCACATGGTCGGTCTGAAGCCGGGCCAGCGACTGGTCAAGCCGCGCCAGGAACTCCTCCTCGATCAGCTTGTCCCCCATCTGGTCCATCAACTCGGGCCTTCCCGGCGGCACCTTGGTGGCAATGACAACCTGGTCGCGCACCTTCAGCTCCTTGAACACGCTGCCGACCATTTCCTCGTTGCGCCCCTTCTGGTAGCCCCAGGCGGTATCGAAATGGCGGATACCCATTTCAAAGGAGCGCTTGACCAGGGCCGGGTTGTCGGCGTTCATCACGCCCATGGACACAACCGGGATTTTTATGCCTGTCCTGCCAAGTGTGCGTACGAGTGGCTGGGTATTCTTGGTCTCTTGGGCGTTTAATTTTAATCCCGATTTGCCCAATAATCCGGCCGCCGTCGCGCCGCCCACGCTCTTAATTAAAAATTCTCTCCTGCCGAAGCCCTTGTTTTCTTTTTTCATGCTGCCTCCTTTTCCGGGGAATTACTCGCATTGCTATTTTATCTTT
>JALHTJ010000056.1 GCA_022865785.1 Candidatus Aminicenantota bacterium | reverse complement strand
TCGATATTAGACATTCGCTAAGAGGCAATTGGGGGCGATGCTTGGACATTGGGGTCAGGTCTTGAAATGACAGTTCTCTGTTTGATGGTATCAAGACATTCTGCGTCCATGCAATTCATCATCGGCTTGGCTCAATAGACATTTGAGAAAGAATAATGATCCACCTGATAGTTCAAGAACTGACCCCAATTCTCATACCTATGACCGGTCGTTCGAGAATTTTGCCCGCATGGTGGCCCGGGACAAAAAGCAAGAGGTCGCGAGCCGCTGCCGCCGGCATTGCGGGCGGGGTTGCCGCACAGCTCGACCCGCTTACTGGTCGAGGACGAGCTTGCCGCCCTGGACGCCGCCGGACTTTTCGATGGCATAGCCCATGGCCTTGAGCAGCTCGAGGGCCTGCTCCTTGCTCAGGTCGCCCTTGTCGGCGAAGGAGATGGCGGCGAAACCGGGGCCGGTCTTGCCCTTGGCGATCACGAAATCGTAGCGGCCGGCGCCGTTGTGCAGGTAGATCACGTTGTCGCGCAGTTCCTCTTCGCCCCTGAAATTGAAAGTCTGGCCTTTCAGGGCCAGGCAGATCATGCTGCCGTCGCCCAGGCGCTTGAACTCGTAATGGCCGCGCTCGAGCTTCCTCCCCGCCCGCTCGTTGGCGGTCTCCCAGATGAAGTACTCCTTGTCGAGCGCCAGCGAACCGTTGGCCGTCATGCGGTCGCCGGCCTTGGCCATGGGCCCGAAGCCGTCCTTGGCCAGGGTCTCGTCGTAGCCGAAGGTGAGCTTTGCCCCCGCTTTTTCCACGAAGCCCTTGTAGCCGGCCAGCATCAGCTTGCCGTCGAAGCGGCCGTCCCGGTTGCCCGGGTTCATCATATCGAACTGCACGGCTGCGGCAAAGGCGAGCGGCGGGGTCACCAGGCCCATGATTGGTATGCCCTGGTAGTCGTTGATCGCTTTCTCGTTCTGGCGGTACAAGGCGTTCCAGGCGTTGGCCATGTCGGCGATCGTCCGGATGGCGGTTGCGGCCGGAGGCGTGGCGGGGTCGGCGGCGGCCGATGGCTCGGCGGCAGCGGAGCCCGCGGCAGGCGACTGCGGGGACTTGCTTTTGCCGCAGGCAAAAAACAGCAGCGCGACGCCTAAAAACACCATGAAGACCAAGGTTATTTTTTTCATTGTCATGCCCCTCCAAAGCCTTTTCGCTTATACCTGAGAATGCCGGCCCAGTCAAGCCGGGCTCCTGCTGGAAGGCATTTGGGGACGGTGCTTGCAATTATGTAATTGGTAAAAGATAAAAAAGAAGGACCTCTGTGGACTGAAATATCAAGAGATCGCCCGGTTTCCCGAGTTCGCCGAAACCTCCGGGGTCGCGTCTCAACAATAAACTTTGAGGTTTTAGAGAAAGCCTGATAGGGGACATTTGGGGACGGTGGCACCTTCGGAACATTTGGCTGTAAAAAAACGTAACTGGTTCTTGGTGTATCGCCTTTCACGTATGCTGAGAAAAGGAGACGCTATGAAACACAATACCCTGTTTTCAATGACACTGTTGGTGGTGCTTTTCATGCTGGTTTTCGGATCATCATCCTGGATTATGGGATGCACCGGCATCTTTTTTGCGAATAGTAAAACAGCTCTGGCCGGGAATAATGAAGACTGGATGAGCCCCTTTGGCCGCATCTGGTTTATCCCTGCCCAAGGTAAAAAGTTTGGCCGCGTCTGCTTCGGTTTCCAGGAAGGCGGAACCCAGGGTGCGATGAATGATCAGGGGCTCTTTTTTGACGGATTCGCCCTCAATCCCCTTGAGGTAAAACCGGTAGCCGGCAAAGAGGTCTATCCGGGAGATCTGGCTCAGAAGGCATTGGAAGAATGCCGGACGGTGGATGAAGTGATCGCTCTTTTCGAGCGCTATGACCGCCAGGGTCTGGCCGCAAGCCAATTTTTCGTTGCCGACAAGGAAGGAAATTCGGCCATCATCGAAGCCGAGGCCATCATCCGCAAGCAGGGCGACCAGCAGATCGTCACCAATTTTCGCCAATCCTGTGTTGCTCCTGAGGCCATCACTGATTCG
>JALHTJ010000318.1 GCA_022865785.1 Candidatus Aminicenantota bacterium | reverse complement strand
AATTCAATTGTGCTCCTTTGGCAAGCAAAAGCTCGACTATATCCTTGTGCCCCCCACTGACTGCAAAATCCAACGGTGGGGCCTTAAGCACATTCTTATTGGAATTGACTGCAGCACCTTTTGGGGAAGTATCGGGGTCAGGTCTCAAAAATAAACTTTCAAGGAAATATTCAAATTCATTTTAACTTGTCTAAATAGCCATGGATGCTGTATATTCGAACTGAAGAAACAAGAAGCAGCTGACTATTCCCGGCTGGTCAGGATGTTCGCAACACCGCCTGTTTTTCCTTGAGCGAAAGGGAATGAACACCCTGAAAAAAGCCGACACATTCACGGTCCGGTTTGAGGATTGGGACCTGTCGTGCTACAAGGGTCACCCCGGGATTCAAATTCCAAAGGAAAAAGTAAGAAAAGACAATTTCCGGCTGGAAGCATCGGGGTCAGGTCTCAAAAATAAACTTTCAAGGAAACATTCAAATTCATTTTAACTTGTCTAAATAGCCATGGATGCTGTATATTCGAATTGATGAAACAAGAAGCAATTGAATATTCCCGGTTAGTGAAGCTGTTCTGCACGCCGCCTGCATATCCATTGAACGACAAAGAAATAGCCGCACTAAAAAAAGCCGACACATTCACGGTCCACTTTGAGGATTGGGACCTGCCGTGCTATAAGGTCACCCCGGGATTCAAATTCCAAAGGAAAAAGTAAGAAAAGACAATTTCCGGCTGTAGGGGCGGCGTCTTGGACCCGCCCGCGATTTCGACGATCTCTCCTGGTGTAGGGGCGGTTCGCGCATGTCCCCGCCAGGGGGAACCGCCCTTACATAAAGAAAAATTCCAAATTCCAATAACCCAAACAAAGATAACACTGCGAAAGGTAGGGGCACGGCGTGCCGTGCCCAATAATGTATCCACAGGAATTGGGGACGGTGCTTGACTTTGTGACTTTAGCGAGTTACAGCGAAGGTGCAAGGATGAGTGGCTTTGAACCCTTGCGCCAGGGTCGCCTGCCTTGTTTCCCGGAAGAAGACTGGGGACAGACTATGAAAAACTGAATTTGTTAGATTTTTGAAATGATTAGAAAAGAAACTGAGGTTTGAATGAACGGATCATTTTCACATTTTCTTAGTCCGTCCCTGATCCCTTGTTGGCTCAGGCCGCGATCGTTTTGCTTTCCTTTTCCCACTTCTTGATCACGATATACCAGATCGAGATCGAGATCCCCAGGATAATTAATTTTTCAGAGCCGCTGATGCCGTTCTTTATCAGCGCGTTGAACAACATGATCTGGATGAGCAAATGAAAACAGGCGCAGGCTATGATCGATTTCGTCGATTCTGCGACCTGCCCGATCCCCCAGCTTCCCAAAACCATCATTCCCAAAAAGAACAGATTGTCGCCTGCCGAAGCTTTGGTTAAAAAAGATAAATGCCAAAAGTACCATATGAAACCAATCGCCAGGTATTTCCCCCAGGGCTTGATCCCTTTCAATTCCTCCTGCAGGTATCCCCGCCAGCCATATTCTTCCATGATGCAGTAAAGAAAAGATGCGATAATGGAAAAGAATCCAAAGGCATGGGAATTCAGCCCTTGATCGTTCGTTACTCCGACCACTGTCAGAATAATTAGCGGGACGACCGCCATCAGCAGGCTGTTCGACCGGGATGTCCCAAAAAGCGACATTTCGGTTTTCCTTTCTTTTTTCAGCAATTTAATGGCGACAAAAGCGCCAATAATCACGCCACTTCCTTCAAGCAGAGCCGTTGTTAACAAAAAAAGCCAGACAGGCAACTGTTTTAAACTTTCCCGGAAAGCAAATATGTCAAATCTGAAAATATTGGATACGGAAATCGCAATAATCAAAAAGAGCAATATTCTTTTCCAACTGATCTTGTTTTGTTTGCTGTCCGGGTTCATAGTAATTCTCTGGAATCAACAGGGAAAACGATTTTATTCATGAGCTATTCTAACAGAGGAAATGAATAAGTCAAAGGATATTTTAGCAGGAATTGGTGTCAAGTCTTACATTATTACATTTTTAATTAGAAAAGCCGGGGACGGTGCTCGACTTTGTGACTTTGTACGAAAGACCCAATGCAGGCTTCATAACGATGCGCCGGGCCCTTGCTCCACGGTGAACAGCACCGATTGCTTCCTAAGCGCCTTTTCGTTAAGATAGTTTTATTCAAAGCGTTCGAACAACCAAAGGAGATTCACCGCATGGAAAAATATCACTGCTTGCGCAGGAAGGAACAGGAGATCCGGGAGACCGCCGAACTGAAGGCGATCCTGGAGAAAACTCAGTATATCACCGTGGCCATGTGCCGCAACGATGAGCCCTACCTCGTCACCCTCAGCCACGGGTATGACGAAAAGCAGAATGCCATTTATTTCCATTGCGCCTTCGCGGGGAAAAAGATCGATTTCCTCAAGGCCAACAACCGCGTCTGGGGCCAGGCGATCGTCGACCGCGGCTACGTGCAGGGGAGCTGCGACCACCTGTTCTCCAGCGTCCAGTTCAGCGGCCGGGTGACCTTCGTCGAGGACGAGACCGAAAAGCGCCGGGCCCTGGCCGTGATGATCGGCCGGCTGGAGCGCGAACCCGAGAAGGTCATGGCCGCCCAGGTTACAGATGCCTCGCTGGCGAAGGTGTGCATCGGCCGCATCGACATCGAGTTCCTTAGCGGCAAGAGATCGCAAAAGGCAGTCGCGTCAACCTGATCCTGAAGATAAAATTCCAAAGGCTAAAGTAAATAGGTAAAAGCAAGAAAAAGATTATTTCCGGGCGTAGGGGCGGTTCGCGCCTGTCCCCGCCAGGGGGAACCGCCCTTACATGAAGAAAAATTCCAAATTCCAATGACCAATTCGAAAGAAAAATTGATCCGTAGGGGCGTGCCCCAATTTGTCGTGCCACGATCCGGACCGATTTTTCCTTTCACCCCACTTGAAAAACATTCTTAAAACTGGTAATATTCTTTTTGCAGATACTTAAAAGCAAATACAAACAACCTCCCACAATAGCGGCTTT
>JALHTJ010000317.1 GCA_022865785.1 Candidatus Aminicenantota bacterium | reverse complement strand
TCTTGGTCATAAGCATTATTGTTTCTCCGCTCAAAAACCAGCAACTTTCATGCCACCACGGTGCTCCCCCGCCGGAGAACCGGCCGCGACTCGTTCGCCCCGAGGCGGCCTGCCGCTTCCTGCCAGGCACGGTCCAGGCACCTCCCTGACCACGGCCAGTTTCTTTACAATACCCTGGAAGGCCCCCCAAGCCTCATTTCCTACTGTTTTTATAGGAAATTGAAACCTTTTGCTCGGGCCTTACGTCTAAACCTATGAACGGATAGAAATGAAAGATCAAAGAACACTGGAGAATATCATGAAGATCAGAACAAAATTGGCCATTTTCGTGGTCGCCGCGATCATATCCCTCACGGGCTTTGGCTTGATTACCAACGGTTTGTCGGCAAGCAAGATCATGACCGCCACGACCCCGGGGGTCCAGTTCTCCGTCAGCGTCACGGGCTAAAAGCCACGGAGATATCGGCCGCGGTTATCCTATTTATTGCGCCTTAGCTCCTCGGCGCCCCTCTTGATCTCGGTCAGGTCGCGGCGCATCTCGCTCCAGCCATACCAGAGGGCGTAGTCCGGGTTGGCGTGGAACGTCCCCTGGAACGTGCGCATGCGGTGCTCGAGGAACATGACGAAGAGCGTCTGCTCGATGGCCGTGGGCGCGTCGTGGAAGGTCAGCAGGTCGGGGAAAGCGTAGGCGTAGCTCTCCGGCTTGGCCAGGAGGCCGTCCTTGTAGAGTCCGGCGACGATCCGGATGGCCTCGGCCATCAGCGCGTCGGCGGCCTTGATCATCTGGTCGCCCTTCTCGAGCTCGGCCTTGGCGAAGTTGATCGAATGACAGCCGTTGCAGGTCTTGAGCATCTTGTCCCGCTGCTTCTGCCAATCCTCCTGGGTCAGGCGGGCCATCTGAGCCCCCTTGACCGCGTCGAGCCGGGCCGTCGGATTGCCCTTGGGATCGAGAACGCCCAGGCCCTGGAGGATCGTGGCCCGGTCGGCGGCCCAGGTCTTGTCCTCGGGCAGAGGCAGGCGGACAGCCAGGAACCCCCAGCCAGTCATGACCTCATGGTCGCCTCCCTGCATATGGCAGGTCTGGCACGTCGGGGCGGCCACGGTCTCGGGCAGGATCTTGTTCTGCTTGAGCATGGCGCGGACGCCGTGTTTCGAGGCGGAATACATCTCCCACTGCGGGTGGTCGAAGCCCATGTGGCAGGTCTGGCAGGCCTGGGGCTGCTGGGCCTCTTTCTTGGAGAAGATATGGCGGGTGTGGCAGGCGTCGCATGAAGCCCGGCCGAATCCCACTCCCTGATCGCTGAGCGACTTCGACTCGGCCGCCGTTTTCAGGCCGAGCTTGTGGCACGCGCCGCAGCCCTTCATCCCGTCGATCATGGCCATCGGCTGCCAGTGGATGGTGGGCATGGCCTTCATGGCCGCCCAAGCGAGGGCGTGTTTTCCCTTCTTGAACTGCGCGACCTTCTCCTCATGGCAGGCCGCACACGTGTCGGGGGTCGGGCTCACCGCCTTGGCGAAATCCTCGGCCGTGTTGTGCAGGTCGCCGTGGCAGGTCGAACAGTCGACGTCGTTCTGGCTGTGGCGGCTGATCTGCCAGTCGGTGACGATGTTGGGCGTGACCTTCTTGTGGCAGGTCAGGCAGTCCTCGGCGAAAGCTCCGGCGCAAACCAGGGCCATGGCCGAAACGAGCAACAAGGCTTTTTTAAGTGACATCCGCGACCTCCCTAGAAACGAATTCATTTTCCCTTACTTCATAGGATAACTCATTTCTGAGACGGGGCGCAAGCAACAATGGTCCTCTGGCCCCGCGGCAGCGGCAGTGATAGAATAGCGGCCTCGAGGTATGAAGTGACCCGGTTTGGGGATTGGGCGGAACGCTTCAAGCCGTCTGCGCGGGCGCGGACCCACCTGCTGGCCGCGGCCCTCCTATGGACCGTCGTCGGCCTCGGGCTGGCCGCGGCGGGCCTGGTCTGGTCGTTCGGCTCGGCACTTCCCTGGTCCCTTCTCCTCGCGATCACCGGCATCGCTGCCGGGACGGTCAAGGGGCGTCTGGTCATCCGCAAAATGGCCGACTGGAACACGGCACGGATCATTGCCCGCGGCGACGGCCGTTGTCTCGGCGGGTTCCTGGCCCCGAAGACCTGGCTCCTCGTCGCCGTCATGATGGGCTCGGGGATCATCCTGCGCGGTAGCGGCGTGCCCCGGCCGATATTGGGCGTCCTCTACACGGCCGTAGGGACGGGGCTCCTCTTCGGCGGACGTCAGCTCTGGAAGGCTTGGCGGGAGACTCCCAAAACGATCTGATCGCGCAAAGCTTCTTTCCCCCATCAGCCATTAATGAATTGGGAGATTCCCGGCTTTTAGGGCTTCTTCAGCGTATGGTC
>JALHTJ010000316.1 GCA_022865785.1 Candidatus Aminicenantota bacterium | reverse complement strand
GGAAAACAATTTTTCGCGGATTTCTCCCCGTTTTTGCTGCGGGAGCTTGATGATCAGGGGGATACGGGTAAGCTCCTGGTAAAGGGTATGGCCATGTTCCCAGTCGCCATGGTCGTAGAATTCTTCGCCATGATCGGAAAGTACGATCACCATCGCATCATTGAAGCGATTGCTGCTGCTCAGATAAGCCAGGAGGGGCTTAAGCAATTCCTGGTCACTGTAAAGGATGGAAGCATCATAAAGATCGATGAGTTTTTGCCGATCCGCGGACTCGGCAGTCGGCAGCTCCGCGGATGATTTCCGCAGCAGACGCAAATGCCCGCCGATGTATTTTATTTTGATATCCAATTTGGGATTAAAAGCCCTATAATAGGAATCGGGCGCTTTGTAGGGAGCATGAATTTGAAAGGTATGTAAAAAAATAAAAAGATCCTGGTCAGAAAAATCGTCCACCTTAGACTGAAAAGCGCGATAAAGCAATTCGGCGGCACTTCTCCGGAAAATATCCGAGATGCGATTGACATACTTTTGAAAACCTCGGTAAAAACCATATTGATCATCGACAAATCCACCACCGGTCATGGCCAGAGTAACGAACCCTTTTTGCTGCATTTTCTCAGCCAGAAGTGGCAGAGCGGATGGAATCAGGGACTTGGGAGCGACCACGCCGTGGGCCAGGACATCGCGGCCGCTGAATAAGGAAACATGGGCCGGCAGGGTCCAGGAGGAAGTGGAAAAAGCGCGGCTGAACATCAGGCTGCCCTTTGCCAGTTCATCGAGGGCTGGAGTGGTCAAGCGCCGATAGCCGTAAGCCGAAACATGGTCAGCCCGCAGGGTATCCAGCATGAGGATCAGCACGGTTCTGGGCCGGGGACGGTTCTGCAGCTGGCAAGGATTGACCCAGGCTCCCACGCCGCGGCCCTGGGTCTCCAAGATCAGGCGCACAGTTTTTCCATCGGTTTTGGGCAGCAATATTTTTTCAACCTTGCTCATTTGTCCCTGGATAGAACGGCTGAGCAGTATTGTTTCTTTTCCTGATACAGCTGCTTTGGCTATAAATTTAAGTGCCTCGGGCTGAGGATTGAACAGGGAGAAAGTCAGTTGGCTGTCTTTCTTGGCATTTAATTCGAATTCCAGGCGACTGCCCGCCGGAGCCAACAATGCCTGGTAGCTGATTTTTTTATACTTCACCCGGCAATTTACCGCCTGAAAAGTGAAAAAGCGGTTGACGCGGTCACGAAAAATGCATCTTTTCAGATCGGCCTGGGAAGCGACTTCATTCCAAGCCCGTTCGATCAAGGCAGTGTCGAAGCGTATCTGACGGCTGAGAAGAGAGGGGATTTGCGTATCGTTTGTTTGGCGGGGATAAAAAAGCAGCAGTGACAAAACCGCGGCCGCGGCCATGCCAGCCGATATCCAAGCTATTTTTTTTCGCGCCATTGCTTTTCATTCTACCATAGCTTCGATTTTCTGGCATCATCCCGGGCATGCACTCGGTTCCAGGCTTTATTTTTGGGTGCAGGTATACTATAATAAAGCGCAGTAAATAAGGGAGCTGCGATTCATGACGCCAAAAACCAATCAGGCCGCGACGGGCAAGCCCGCCGTGCTTTTAACCGGCATCGCCGGTTTCATCGGCTTTCACTTCGCCCGCCGGCTCATAGCCGAGGGACATCGGGTCATCGGCATCGATAACGTCAACGACTATTATGATGTGGATTTAAAATACGCCCGTTTGCGC
>JALHTJ010000055.1 GCA_022865785.1 Candidatus Aminicenantota bacterium | reverse complement strand
ATTTAACTAACAATATTTGAGATCCCGTTTGCAGGAAGTCATGGTGTCAGAACTCCAGAATACAAAAAAACAAAGCTGATCAAAACATATGTATTACATAAATGATCTGGTAAGTCAATTATTTTGTTGACATACTCTATATATTATGTTATATTTTTATCAGGAGCAAGCATGGAAACTACAGTTATTACTTCAAAAGGCCAGGTGGTCATTCCGGCCAGGATTCGCCGCCGGCTGAACATCAAGCAGGGAGCAAAATTCAACGTCGAAGAGCGCGATCAGGAGATTGTACTCAAACTGTTAAATGCCGACTATTTCAAAAAGATATCCGGAACCCTGAAGACCAAGGGAAAACTATCCAAGTTGCTCCTCGAGGAACGGAAACTGGCAAAAGATCGGGAGGGGTGAGCCATGCACCGGGTTCTGGATGCCCACGCCTTGATGGTTTTTCTGGAGAAAGAACCGGGATTCGAAAAGATTGAAGCCCTGTTCATCGCGGCCGTTGAGGATGATGAACCACTGCTCATGTGCACTGTAAACCTTGGTGAGGTTTTCTACATCGTGCATCGGGAATGCGGCGCAGC
Source organism: Candidatus Aminicenantota bacterium (assembly GCA_022865785.1). Lineage (GTDB taxonomy): Bacteria > Acidobacteriota > Aminicenantia > UBA2199 > UBA2199 > UBA2199. Next base: position 2,685 of record JALHTJ010000055.1, on the reverse strand, counting down.
GAAAGCTGCAGAGATCGAGGATCTCATGCATACCCTGCCAATCGAAATAGTAGCCGCAGATTGGCCCCTTGTCCGCAAGGCGGCCTTACTCAAATCAAGGTATAAACTTTCTTATGCCGACTGCTTTGCCGCTGCGCTTGCGCAAGCCAATAAAACCGAACTCGTTACCGGCGATAAGGAATTTAAAAATATAGAAAGTCTTATTAAAATCATGTGGATCGGCGGCAAAACTTAAAAGAAAAAAGCCAACCCTATACTTGCAAAGTGAATAGAATAAATTTAAAGGAATGTTAATTGGATAAGGGAGTTAAAAAATGTATCAATGCTATCAAAACAATCTTGTTGCCGGCAACGAATCATTCCCCATATCCCGGATCATTGGCGAAAACCTGCTGCATTTGACCACGTGGCTACTGGCCGGATATCTCCTTTGGCCGCTATGGCTGCCATTCGGTCTGCCGCTACTCACCATCATCTGGGCACTCCTGGTTATCATAATCCAGATTTAAAATCAGGTATGTCGAAAAGACCAGTTGCGTGATGTACAAGTCAAAATTGCATCAGGGGAAAAAGCGGAATTTTGAGGTACTGGACGTCATCGAGTTTCTCCATCGGGTTTGTCTCCATATCCCCGGTCATTATGAAGCCCTTATCCGTTATTATGGCATTATGCTAACGCTGCCAGAGGCAAGCGGAAAAAAATGGGTCTGGAGAGTCAACCACTGCTTAACATCATCGACGACGCCCCGGACAGGAAAATCTACCGCCGGTCCTGGGCGCGTTTGATCTACCAGGTCTACGAGGTCGACCCCCTAAAGTGCCCCCAGGTCCGGAATCATCAAATCCCTGGGCGTGCACGAAGGGGACAACATCCTGGCCAACCACCTGCTTTTTGAAATCGAGTAGGCAGGCCATATCATTTCCCCGGAGGTGATTCCGGCTGGGCCGGCTTTTTCCTTTTTCGAACTGGCTGAAAGTTTTCAGAACCGGCAGGTCCTGGCAAACTTGAGGAAGTAAAAAAAAGGACGGGCCATTGCGGCCCGCTCCTACTTCAAATAGTTTCGATCAATCCTGCAACTCCAGCAGCCGGCCCGGCGTCCAGGGGGCGCGGACGGCGTCCAGTTCTTTTTCCAGCTTAGGGAGATCTCCTTGGGCGATGCTTTTGAGCTTGAGCAGCAGAGGGGCGAGCTCCTCCTTCACGATCTCGATGTTGTTCATCTGGCTTTTACCGGGATCGGCCGTGGTGCCGTACTGGTTGTAGATGATGGTTGAAAGGCGCGACCAGAGAGGCACGTGCGTCGGCGGGATCTCCTCGTCGCTGGCCTTGGCTTCCAGGCCGCGGATGGCGTATACGATCTCGTCCAGTCTCTTTTCAGCGGCCGACGCCTGGCCCAGCAGCGAGGCTGCGCCCTTGGGAAGGGTCATCAGGGTCTGCTTGATGCGCGCCAGCTTTCCATTCAATTCAGAGACCAGCTCAATGGCCCCCTGCACCACCCGTGTCAGTTCGGCTACCTGGCGCTGGAAGCGCACCAGGGCTGGCCGGTCCGGGGCCGCCAGGGTCGCATTGGCCAGAATTCTGGCCGCAAATTCCTGGCTTTCACCCAGCGGCGTGACCACATTTTCGATCACTTTGGCCACGGTCACTTTGTACTTGCCGGGCATGACCATCAGGCCGGCATCATCCTTGGCCAGGGGATTGAATTTGCTTTCGAACTTGGTTGGGAACGGCGAGGGATAGCTCAGGTCCCAGGCCAGGCGGTTGATGCCCTTGTCAGGTTTGGCGCGCAGTTCGCGAACGACGTTTCCTTGGGCATCGCTGATGGTGAACAACAGGTAGGGTGCGGTCTCCATATCTTCCAGGCGGAGTGCCTCCCAGCTGGGGTTGGGTATGGGCTTGCTTTTTTCGAACAATTCCTTGTCTTTTTTCTGCCGCATCTGTTTTTTGGTCTGGTAAGCTTCCTGCAGATAATAAGTGAAAGTGGCGCCATAGTCGGGATTGGGGGCGGTGAAATAGGTGGCGCCCTGGCCGTACTTCATCGAGGTCTGAACGTACATCAGGGTGTCCTTGACCGGGAACAGGTGCAGCTCTTTTTTCTGAATTTCGCTTTGGAAAAAGCGCAGCGGGGTGTAATCGTCCAGAACGTAGAAACCGCGGCCGAAGGTGGCCAGCACCAGGTCGTTTTCACGGCGCTGGATGGCGATGTCCTTGACGGCGACGGTCGGAATGCCGGCCTTCAGTTGGGTCCATTCCTTGCCGCCGTTGGCAGTGAAGAACACGCCGAACTCGGTGCCGGCGAACAGCAGTTCGGGATTGACATGGTCCTGGGCGATGGTATGCACCGTGCCGTTGGCCGGCAGGTTGGCGGCGATCGAGGTCCAGGTTCTGCCCTTGTCGACACTTTTCAGGAGATACGGTTTGAAATCGTCACGCAGGATGTTGTCGAAAGAGGCGTAGACGACGTTCTCATCGAAGCGGGAAGGAAGAATGTCGCTGACATAGGTATGGGCGGGGACGCCGGGGAACTTGTCGGTCTTGCGCCACTGTTTGCCGGCATTTTCGCTCACCTGGATCTGACCGTCGTCGCTTCCGGCATAAATAAGGTTTTCTTTGAGCGGTGATTCATCCAGGGAAACAATGGTGCCGTAGAGCGAAGTGGATACGTCCTTGGCAACAGCATCGGCGCT
>JALHTJ010000315.1 GCA_022865785.1 Candidatus Aminicenantota bacterium | reverse complement strand
GCGCAAACGGGCGTATTTTAAATCCACATCATAATAGTCGTTGACGTTATCGATGCCGATGACCCGATGTCCCTCGGCTATGAGCCGGCGGGCGAAGTGAAAGCCGATGAAACCGGCGATGCCGGTTAAAAGCACGGCGGGTTTGCCCTGCACAGCCTGCTTGGTATTTGGCGTCATGAATCACAACTCCCTTATTTACTGCGCTTCATTATAGTATACCTGCGCCCAAAAATAAAGCCTGGAGCCGAGTGCACGACCGGGGTGATGCCAGAAAATCGAAGCTGTGATAGAATGGAAAACCATGGCGCGAAAAAAATTAATTTGGATATCGGCTGGCATGGCCGTGGCCGCGGTTTTGTCACTGCTGCTTTTTTATCCCCGCCAAACAAGCGACAGGCAGGTCCCCTCCTTGCTCAGTCGTCCCATACACTTCGATGCCGCCATGATCGAGCGGGCTTGGAACGGCATCGCTTCCCGGGCTGACCTTAAAAAATTAATTTTTCGCGACCGGGTCAACCGCTATTTTCCCTCTCAGGCCGTGCAATGCCGGGTGAAGTACAAGACAATCAGTTACCAGGCCCTGTTGGCTCCGGCGGACAGCCGTCTGGAACTGGATTTAAAAACCAACGAAGGCAACCAATTGACTTTTTCCCTGTTTAATCCCCGGCCCGAGAAACTTAGATTCCTGGTTAAAATGGCTTCATCAGGAAAAGAAACACTCCTGTTCAGCAGATCTATCCGTGAAAAAATGGGCAAGGTCGAAAAAATATTACTGCCCACGACCAAGGGAAAAACCGTGCGCCTGATCCTTGAGACCCGGGGCGGCGGCCTGGGAGCCTGGATCAATCCCTGTCAGTTGCAAAACCATCCCCGGCCCAGAACCGTGCTGATCCTCATGCTGGATACCCTGCGGGCTGACCATGTTTCGGCTTACGGCTATCGGCGCTTAACCACTCCAGCCCTCGATGAACTGGCCAAGGGCAGCCTGATGTTCAGCCGCGCTTTTTCCACTTCCTCCTGGACCCTGCCGGCCCATGTTTCCTTGTTCAGCGGCCGCGATGTCCTGGCCCACGGCGTGGTCGCTCCCAAGTCCCTGATCCCGGCCGCTCTACCGCTTCTGGCTGAGAAAATGCAGCAAAAAGGGTTCGTTACCCTGGCCCTGACCGGGGGTGGCTTTGTCAATGATCAATATGGTTTTTACCGCGGTTTTCAAAAGTATGTCAATCGCAGCTCGGATATTTTCCGGAGAAGTGCCGCCGGACTAATGCTGCGCGCCTTTCAGGACAAGGTGGCCGAGTTCGCCGACCAGGATCTTTTTATTTTTTTGCATACCTTTCAAATTCATGCTCCCTACAAAGCGCCCGATTCCTATTATCGGGCTTTTAATCCCAAATTGGATATAAAAATAAAACACATCGGCGGGCATTTGCGCCTGCCTCGGAAATCGTCCGCGGAGCTGCCGCCTGCCGAGTCCGCGGATCGGCAAAAACTCATCGATCTCTATGATGCTTCCATCCTTTACAGTGACCAGGAATTGCTTAAGCCCCTCCTGGCTTATCTGCGCAGCAGCAATCGCTTCAATGATGCGATGG
>JALHTJ010000314.1 GCA_022865785.1 Candidatus Aminicenantota bacterium | reverse complement strand
TGTGCACATGGTGGATATCCCTCACTCCCGGGATGGCTTCTATCTCGCGCTGCATGGCGCCATAATCCAAATCGGCGGCAGATTGCATCAGGATGCCGACGGAGTTTTTAACGATCACCCAGCTTTGCCGCATGATATAGAGCGAAATCAATACCGTGACCAGCGGATCGATCCAGGAAAGGCCCCAGATACGGATCGCGATGCCGCCGCCGAGCACCCCGATGGAAGAGACCGTGTCGCCCAGGAGATGCAAATAGCTGGAGCGCACGTTCATGTTGCCGTGCGCCTCTTTTTTCAACAGGCGCATGGAAACAAAATTCGCCAGGAGACCGAACAGCGCCACGCCGATCATCAGGCCGCTGTCTATCGTTTCGGGGTTACGGAAACGCCGCAGGGCTTCGAACACAAGAAACAGGGAAATCGCCACCAAAGCGGAAGCATTCACGAAAGCGGCGATGATCTCCGCGCGCTTGTAGCCATATGTCCTGCGGACGTCTTTTTCTTTCCCGGCGATCTTCCAGGCGACATAACTCAGCAGGATGGATACCGTATCGCCCAGGTTGTGCGCCGCGTCAGAAAGCAGGGCCAGGCTGCCCGACATGATCCCGCCCGCCACTTCCACGACCGTGATCAATCCGTTCAGGACCGTCACTCCCAAGTATTTGGCAGCTGATAATTTCACATGATCAGGGCCCTGCTGATTGTGCTTTTCCGTTCTTTCACGATCCATTTTTCTCGACTGGCCTCCGGTTCAGCAGCGCATATGCGTTCTTGCCTCTTGAATTCGGCAAAACCCTTTGCTCACTATTGCCTTTTTTGTTCATTATTAGTAAAAATGTTGATCGCGACATTTTGCGATCATGCTTTTTCGCTCGCTTGACCAGCTTGGATCTGAATGCCCAGCAGGCGCGCTCCCGCTGCGGTCCGCATGGAATAGCGGCCCGGCTCGCCGATCAGGCAATGTCCCGCGCCCAGGTATTTGACTTCACCATCGACCGTAACCTCAACTTCGCCGCTGACGACGTAAAATATCACCGCCGTATGCATCTGGCATTCGGGCATGGTTCCTCCCGCAGGCAGGACGATGATCCTGGTTTTAAAGCCAGCGCCACAGAAAAAGATATTTTTTTCTCTTTCGGCGAACGGAAAAACTTGCATCTCATTTAAATCAAAGACAGTATTTTTTTTATTCGGCATTTTCAAATCCTTAAAACAAACCACCGCGTCACCATCAACTCCAGATCATGTAAGCCGCGGCGACGATCAGCAGGATGCCGCAGATCTTTTTGACCACATTGAGGGCTTTCGAGCTCTCGTTCCAGCGCAAATAATTTTCGATCACGCGCGTAAAGGTGCCGGCGAACACGATCACGGCGCAATGGCCGATGCCGTAGGCCAACAGCAATGGAACGCCGTAGACCAGGCTGGAGGACGACTTGGCCAGAACAATGGCCAGGATGGGCGCCATGTAAGCGAAAGTGCAGGGGCCGAGCGCCAGGCCGAAGAGCAGTCCCAGCAGGAACCCGGCCCAAACGCCCTTACCGCGGGTTTTGGCTTTGGCGGCTCCGGGCAAATCCAGCTTGATGATGCCCAGCAAGTAAAGGCCGACCAGTACGAAAATAGCAGCCACCAGGAAATTGCTCCACCTGCCGATATCGCCAAGCATGCGGCCGAGCAGCGACGTGACAACACCGATCACGCCAATGGTGACCAGGATGCCCAGGGCAAAGGCCAGCGAGATGCGGAAGGCCTTGCGGGTGGTGAGCCGCTCCTGCTGGCTGATAAAGCCGACGATCAAGGGGATGCTTGCCAAATGGCAGGGGCTGAGCAGGATACTGAGGATCCCCCACAAGAAAGCGCCCAGCAAACCCAGTAAGGGATTGCCGGCCAGGAGGTTGGTCAGCCAGGTAAAAAGGACCTCCAGCATTATTTCACGCCTTTCTGTTGCAGGATCTTGATTAGCTCATCCTTTGGGAAAAAACCTTCATGACGAAAATATTCCTCGCCCTCTTTATCCAGGAAGACCTGGGTGGGGATGACTCGGATCTTGAACGTCTGGGCGAATGGTTCTCCCTCAGGGGTCCAGACATCATGGAAGACCACCTTGACCTGGCCGGCGTAATCCTTTTCTATATCCTTCATGATCGGCTGCATCAGCTTGCAGGGGATGCAGCGCACTGAT
>JALHTJ010000054.1 GCA_022865785.1 Candidatus Aminicenantota bacterium | reverse complement strand
TCCGACCGGGAATTTGCCGTCGATTTTTCAGATATCCCGGCCAGTTTGGAGAAAGCTGTGCATGCCAAACCCAGGCATGGGGTTGCCTGCCGCAACCGCGAAAACTGGCAGATAGGAGGATAAATGAAACTGAGTCATGTCAACGGTTCAGGAAAGGCGCAGATGGTCGATGTCAGCGGCAAACCGCCCATGCACCGGGAGGCCTTGGCCGCGGGCAAGATCATTATTTCCGCCCCGACCCTGGATCTGCTGAAAAAAAATCTTCTGCAAAAGGGCGATGTCCTTGCCGTGGCCCGCATTGCCGCCATCCAGGGCGGCAAAAAGACAGCGGAACTAATCCCCCTCTGCCACCCGCTGGCCATCGACCAACTTGATGTGCAATTCCAGATCGTGGCCGACGGCATCGAGATAACCGCCAAAGCCGTCAGTGAAGGAAAAACCGGTATCGAGATGGAAGCGTTGACCGCGGTGAGCATTGCCGCCCTGACCATTTATGACATGTGCAAGGCGGTAGATAAAAACATGATCATCGGTGCCATCGCCCTGCTGAAGAAAAGCAAACGTGAAATTCAAGGTTGAGTCGGTAAATATCGCCGCGGTCAAGGGCGTGCAAAAGCACGAAGTGCCCGAGATCGTCTGCCGGGAAAATTTCGGCATCGAGGGCGACGCCCACGCCGGCGACTGGCACCGCCAGATTTCCCTGCTGGCCGGGGAAGCCGTGGACGCCATGAAAGCCAAAGGCCTTGATCTGGCCCCTGGCGCTTTCGGCGAAAACATCGTCACCCGTGGGGTGGATTGGAGCCGGGCCCAGGTCGGAAAAACGATAACCATCGGCGCAGTGGAGCTGCAGATCACCCAGATCGGCAAGGAATGCCACAGCCGCTGCGCCATTTATTTTGCCGCCGGCGAATGCATCATGCCCAGCCAGGGGATTTTCGCCAAAGTGCTCAAGGGAGGAATGATCCATGCTCAAAGTTGCGGTTATTACAGTATCCGATAGGGCGGCGCGGGGCGAGTACGCTGATCTCTCCGGGCCGCGCATCCGCGAGATTATGGAACAGCGGCTGCCCGGGGCCGACATTTCTCTGACCGTGGTCCCTGACGAAGCTCAGGCGATCTCCCAAGCCCTAACCGGAAATCTGGACCGGGATTACATACTGACCAGTGGCGGCACCGGACTTTCGCCCCGGGACATCACTCCCGATATCTGCTCCCGTCTCTGCGACCGTGATATTCCGGGCATCAGCGAATGGCTGCGCCGTGAATCGGCTCGGGAAACTCCGTACGCCGTCTTCTCCCGTGCTTACAGCGGCATGAAGGGCCACACGCTCATCGTTAATTTTCCCGGATCGCTGCGCGGCGCTGAATTCTGCGCCAGTCTTCTGGCCGGCATCATGCTGCACGGGCGCGACATGATTAGCGGCGGTGGGCACGAAACCGCCTGCTCCTGAAAGCCTATTTTTTATTCTTGTTGCGCGCCCAGATGATCAGTTCATCGAGGTCATGGTCGACGGACTTGCCATTCTGACCTTTGGGGTTTCGCCCAGGCAGGGGAGCTTGCCCGGCAGCCGGCTGGGAATCTATTTTATCCGTGCTAGGACCGAGAAAATGCTCGATCTTGCTCAGTATTTCCGCGTCACGGAATGGTTTTTCAATAAAATCATTGGCTAGTCCTTTATGCACGTACATACGCAGGTTGACATCCTTGTAGACCCCGGTCATTAAAATAATTGGGATATTCCGCAACTCATCGATGCCGCGAATCTTTTCGCAAAGAGCTATCCCGTGCATCCTGGGCAGAAGGATATCGGCCAAGATTATATCCGGCTTTTCCCTGCTAATCAGGTCGAAACCGCTAATGCCGTCGGCGGCCAAATGGACAACGTAACCCGCATCGCTGAAAAGCTCCTGCAGGGAATCCTGAATGATCAGATCATCATCAACAATCAATATTTTCTTACCCATATTGCCCCTTGCCTCTCTCTCCAAAAAAGCGTTGAACCATTATAGCATAAATAATAAAATCAAGTCAAAAACACAATAAAATGTTTTAATGGTTGCTTTTTTCCGACCGGACGAATTATAATGCTTTTTGCAAAACAGAAAGAGATTCAATGGATAAAATCATTATTTATTGCGACGGAGCCTGCAGCAACAACCAGTTGGCTCAAAACCGCGGCGGCTGGGGAGCCATCCTGCAGTACCAGGGCAAGGCCCGGGAAATTTCCGGGGCCGAAAGAAACACCACCAACAACCGCATGGAACTTCTGGCCTGCATCATGGCCATGGAAGCGATCAAGAATCCCGCCCTGCCGATTTCGGTGTTCACCGACAGCGCTTACCTGCACAACTGCCTGACCCAGAAATGGTATCAGCGCTGGCAAAAGAACGGTTGGCTGACGGCTAACAAAAAACCGGTGGAAAACAAAGATTTATGGCAGCGGCTGCTGGCGCTGAAAGACCGCTTGCCCCACATCACATTTCATAAGGTGGCCGCCCACAGCAATATCGCTTTGAATGAACGCGCCGACAAATTAGCCAAAGAGGCTATTAAGAAAATGAATGAGTAGGGACAGGTCGCGACCTGTCCCTACAAAATTAACTAGAACCGCAGTCTTTACTTTTTTCAATAATGATCAATTCTCATTATTTCGCTCAAAGGCAGGCGTCCTGGCCTGGTTTGTTCGATTTCAGCCTGCTGTTCGTTCAGAAGGGAATTGACCGGCAAAAGATGCTTGCCGACGTTGACCAGGGTGATCAGGCGCATATCAGTGGGAACTCCCAGAATTTCCTTGGCTTTGTCCTCATCAAAACCGGCGATGGGATGGGCGACCAGCCCGAGTTCGCTGGCCCGCAGGATCAAAAAGGCCGTGGCCATTCCGGTGTCGAAGAGGTAATATTCCCTTTCC
>JALHTJ010000053.1 GCA_022865785.1 Candidatus Aminicenantota bacterium | reverse complement strand
CTTTACTATTTCGATCTAAGTGCCTATAATTTCAAGCGTGGATCTCGAACTTGAATGCCTGAAGAAGATCGTGCGCCTGGCCCTGGCCGAGGACCGGGTCCGCGACGATGTCACCACCAACGCCCTGGCCGATCTGGACGGTCCAGCCCGGGCTGAAGTGCGGGCCAAGGCGGCCGGAATCATTTCGGGCATCAATGCCTTCCTGATGACAATGCGCCTGGTGGATACCGCGCTGCGTGTCACTGTCCACGCCGGCGACGGTTCTGCCGTCAAGGCCGGAGACCTGATCCTGGAGATCAGCGGTCGCGAAAGCTCGATCCTGAAAGGGGAGAGGACGGCATTGAATTTCCTGCAGCGCTTGAGCGGCGTGGCTACCCTGACCCGGCAATTCGTCGAAAAACTCAAGCCCTACCGTTCCGTGTTACTGGATACGCGCAAGACCACGCCCGGCATGCGCTACCTGGAAAAAAAAGCTGTGCGCGACGGCGGCGGCCGGAATCACCGTCTGAATCTGGAAGAAATGGCCATGGTCAAGGACAACCACATCGCCATGGCCGGCGGCATCGGGCCGGCAGTCGAAATGGTCCGTGCCGCCTGCCCGGGCAAGAAGATCGAAGTAGAAGTGAAAGATCTCGCGGAACTTGAGGAAGCACTGGCGCTGGGGGTGGAAATGATCATGCTCGATAATTTCCCCCTGGAGCAGGTTTGCCTGGCCGTTGCGCTCAACCGCGGCCGGGCCAAACTCGAGAGCTCCGGCAATGTCACCCTGGAAAACATCGCTGAAAAAGCGGCAGTGGGAGTGGATTTTATTTCGGCCGGGGCTCTGACCCATTCTTTTCACTCCCTGGATCTGAGTTTAAAGATAGTGAGGTCATAAATGAAAGATTATATTGAAACCGATGTCCTGATCATCGGTAGCGGCATCGCCGGCTCCACGGCGGCTTTGCGGCTTGCCGAACAGGGGATCGATGTGCTCTTGGTCTCCAAGGGCAAGGACTATACCCGAACCAACACCTATTACGCCCAGGGCGGCATCGCGACTTTGCCTGAAGGAGAAAATGCCGATGTTTTTGCCGCAGACATCATCAAAGCCGGAGATGAATTTAATTACCGCCCGGCCGTCGACCAGGCGGTCCGGAACGCGCAGCACCTGGTACAGGAAATATTGATCGACAAGCTGCGGGTGCCTTTTTCAAAGAAGGCCGAACAGTACGACCTGGCCAAGGAAGGAGGTCATTCCTCGCGCCGGGTGTTGAACGTCAGGGATATGACCGGGCGCATTATCCAGGATAAATATTACGAATATTTGCAAAAGCTGCCAAAATTGAAAATGCTCTTCCAGCATACGGCTGTCGACCTGCTGAGCTATCCCCACCATTCGCTTAATCCCATGCGCACCTACGAGGAACCCAAGATCATCGGTGCCTACATACTCGATCAGAAAAGCAAGAAAATATCCCGGGTATTCACCAAAAAAGTGGTGCTGGCCTCCGGTGGCTTAAGCAGCCTTTATCTGCATTCCACCAATCCCGAAGAAGCTGTCGGCAACGGCATCGCCATGGCCTACCGTGCCGGGGCGCGGCTGGCCAACCTGGAATATGTGCAGTTCCATCCCACTTCGCTCTTCCACCGCGAGGCCGACAGTTTCCTGATCTCGGAGGCAATACGCGGCGAAGGGGCGCGCCTGATGAACCTCAAAGGCGAATATTTCATGGAAAAATATTCACCGCTCAGGGACCTGGCCCCGCGTGACGAGGTGTCGCGGGCTATTTACGAAGAGATGATCAAGAACGGCAACGATTACGCTCTGCTCGACCTGGCCTCGTTTGCCAAGATCAACATCCGTGAGAGGTTCCCGACCATTTATCAAACCTGCCTGAAATTCGGTATAAACATCGAAGAGAAACCGATCCCGGTGGTGCCGGCCGCCCATTACAGCTGCGGCGGCGTACTGTGTGACTTGAATGGCCGCAGCAGCATCCGCAACCTCTACGCCATCGGCGAAGTGTCGGCCACTGGTGTGCACGGGGCCAACCGCCTGGCCTCGGTTTCCCTGCTGGAAGCCCTGGTCTGGGGCATCAAGGCGGCCGAGGACATCCTGGCCGCGATCGCCGACGACAAGGATCCTTACGTCATTGCCGAGGTCCCGGCCTGGAAGTATCCCTATCCCCAGGAAAAACTCGACCCGGCCCTGGTCTGGCAGGACCTGGTGACCATCAAGACCATCATGTGGAACTACAACGGCATCATCCGCACCGTCAAGCGCATGGAGCGGGCCAAGGCCGACCTGGAATACCTCAAACACCGCATCGAGAAATTCTATCAGCAGAGCGAGATCGGCAACCGCATCATCAACCTGCGCGACAGCGTGCAAGCGGCGCTGCTCATCGTCGAAGCCGCTCTGCGCAACCGCGTCTCGCGCGGCGCCCATTTCATCAAGGGTGACGAAACATGAATGCTCCGGCGGAATTCCCTGCTGGAGCCTGTAGGAAAACGGGATTATAAATAGCCCAGCGTCTTCATCTCTTCGATCTCGCCGGCCGGTAAATTCTTCAAGGCAATTTCGGCGGCCTGCCCGCTGCCGTTGCGGAAGCGGGACAGCCATGCCAGGAAGCGGGCCTTCAAAAAAGTCTTGATCTCGGCATGGTGGGCGCCGCACTCCCGCAAGGGATTTTCGTAGAGCGAAAACAATTGGTCGTCGTTACTGCCCAGGTCGATCATGTAGTACCAGTTTTTCCAGCGCAGTCCGTACTGGCCGCAGATATTGAGGGTGCGGGAAACGGCCATGCGGTCGTCGCTTGCCGCCCCGAGAGCGTCGGCGAGCATGTTGCTCCCGTCCAGTTCCAGTTCCTGGCCGAAGAGGGAGGCGATGGTCGGGAACACATCGGCAAGTTCGGTCACGGTGCGCACCCGACCCTTGAGATCCATTTCCTTGGGATATTTCACGATCAGCGGCACCCGGGCCGTTTCTTCGTAGACGTTGTTGCCGTGGCCCAGCACATTGTGCTCGCTCAAGGCTTCGCCGTGATCGGCCAGGAAAACGATCATGCTTTGGTCGTACAATTTATTCTGCTTGAGCAGAGACACGATCTTGCCAAACTCGCTGTCCACCCAGGCGATGCTGGAATCGTAGACGTCGATGATCTCCTGAACTTCCCCGGGATTGCGGCGGACGCCGGCTGGCAGTTGTTTCTTTTTCACCAGCTTTGCCATGCGCTCCTGAGGTGTTTTTTCCAATCCCGGCCGGAAAGAGACGGGGAAATCCTTGGGAGGGACCTTGGGAAAATGGGGGTGGATGAAGTGCATGTAGGCGAAGTGGACCGGGGGCGCCTTGGCCAGCCAGCTGCGGAAGCGGTTGAAAATGGACATACCTTTTGGGGCCCAGTCCTTTTCCGGAACCCAGAAAAAGTCATCCACGCCCTGGGTGAAACCGAAATGGGGCGAAATGGCGAAAGCGGATGTGATCACGCAGTTCTTGTACCCCTTGGCTTGCAGGTACTCCGGCAGGATCAACAGGCGTTTTGGAAGCAATGCCTGCAGGAGGCGGACCTTGTGTCTGTCGGGGTAGAGGCCGGTGAATATCGTGGCCACGCTGGAGCGGGTGAACACCGCATTGGTATAGGCGTTTTCGTATACAACGGCATCGGCGGCGAAAGCGTCGAGTTGCGGCGATGTCTTGCGGGGATAGCCGTATGTCCCCAGGTGAGATGCTTGGCAGGCATCACTGAGGACGATATAGATATTGGGTCTATGCTTGATGGCGATTCCCGGTTTGGCTTTTTTGGCCGGGGTCGGTGTGTATGCGTAGGTGTTGATGTTGAAGGCGCCTTTTTTGCTGGTGACGGTCAGAAGCCCAGGACGGGAGAACTCGATTGGCAGCGAAATTTTTCTGGAAAACCAGCCGTTTTTTACGGTTCTGGTTTTGGTGCTCAGTGTCTTGCCCTTGGATTGCTGCTCTCTGATCTCGAGCTTGCCCCGGCCGCTGAGCTCCAGTCTGCCCCGACCTGGAAGATGGAACAGGCTGAAGCTTTCTCCGGGCTGAAGATGGCGGGTGGCTTGCTGAGTAATTGGTCCGATGACGATGGTGCGGACGCTTAATTTGTCCTTGCTTTTTTTGCTGAACTGCAGGAAATTCATGCCGCGGCTGAGCTGAAAGTTGAATTTCTTCCACTTGTAAAGGGCCGTCGGCGGCAGCAGCCTTGATTTTCTGACGTTCACCGAAAACTCCACCTTTCTTCCCTGCAGGGAATATTCGATCGATAGCGGAACCTTTTCTTCCCGGTTGCGCCAGAGGATGAATTGAGATGTATCGCGGTCGGCTACAAAGACATCCTTGTCGATGTGGAATCCCTCCCACACGTTCATAGTGCCGCCGATTGGGCTGATCAAGTTCTGGTCCTTGTTCCATAACAGGGTCGGGGGCAGTTCCCGACTTGGGGATTGGGAACATCCGGGAGACAGCAGCAGGGGGATCAGCAGCACAAGCATGAAATATTTTTTAATGGATCACTCCTCGAGCTCAAGGGCAGCCAGGAATGCCTCCTGGGGAATATCGATCTTGCCGATGCGCTTCATGCGCTTTTTGCCTTTTTTTTGCTTTTCCAACAGCTTCATCTTTCGGGAGATGTCCCCGCCGTAACACTTGGCCAGGACGTTCTTGCGCATAGCCTTGACCACGGTCTTGGCTATGACCCGCTTGTTGATCGCCGCCTGGATGACCACTTCAAACATCTGGCGCGGGATGACGGTCTTCATTTTGCTGGTCAGCAGGTTGCCGATGTTGTAGGCCTTGTCCTTATGGACGATAAGGGCCAGGGCGTCGACCGGGTCCTGGTTGATCAGGATTTCCAGCTTGACCAGTGGCGATTCGCGGTAATCCTTTAATTCATAATCGAACGACGCGTATCCCTGCGAGAGCGATTTCAGCTTGTTGAAAAAATCGTACAGCACGTCGGCCAGGGGCAGGTCGTAGGTCAGGATGACGCGGTGCGGTCCGATGTATTCCAGTTTTTTATGAATACCGCGGCGGTTTTGCAGCAATTTCAGGATGTTACCCAGGAATTCGTCCGGGGTGATGACGATGGCCTCGATATAGGGTTCTTCGATCTTCTTGTAATACTGAGGGTTGGGGAGCTGGGCCGGCGATTCGATCTCATAGGTCTCGTCCTTGTTCGAAGTGACGCGGTAACGCACCGAGGGGGCGGTGGTGATGATGGAAAGGAAATATTCGCGCTCCAGACGCTCCTGGACGATCTCCTTGTGCAGCAGCCCCAAAAAACCGCAGCGGAAGCCGATGCCCAAGGCCGGTGACGTTTCCGGTTCGTAAGTTAGGGAGGAATCGTTCAGAGTAAGCTTTTCGATTGCCTCGCGCAGCTCTTCATGGCTGGTGCCCTCGGAAGGATAGAACCCGGCAAACACCATGGGCAGTGGTTCTTTGAATCCAGGCAGGGGAAGCACCGTGGTTTCCTTGGCCAGGGTGACCGTGTCGCCGATCTTGACTTCCGAGATGTTCTTGATGCTGGCGATGATGTAGCCGACCTCGCCGGCTTCCAGCGCCGCCAATGGCGTGGGCTTTGGAGTGTTGACTCCCACTTCGTTGATCTCGTATTCGGTGTTGTTAGACAGGAACTTGATCTTGTCGCCCTTTTTCATGACGCCGTCGATGATCTTGACCAGGATGATCACCCCGCGGTAGGAATCGAACCATGAGTCAAATATCATGGCCTGCAGAGGTTTCTGCGCATCGCCGGCCGGAGGCGGAATGCGCTCGATGATAGCCGGTATGATCTGCTCGATGTTCAATCCTGTCTTGGCAGAGACCATCAGCGCTTCTTCGCGGGGGATACCCAGGATGTTTTCCATCTGCTCCAGCGATTTTTCCAGTTCGTTGTTCGGCAGATCTATCTTGTTCATGATGGGTATAAGGGTCAGGTCATTCTCCATGGCCAGGTAGGTATTGGCCACGGTCTGGGCTTCCACTCCCTGCGTGGAATCGATGACCAGCAAGGCACCCTCGCAGGCGGCCAGGGAGCGTGAAACCTCGTAGGTGAAGTCGATATGTCCGGGAGTATCGATCAGGTTGAGCAAGTATTCTTCGCCCCGGCTGTCGTGCCAGGTCAGGCGCACGAAGTGCGATTTGATGGTGATGCCCCGCTCACGTTCCAGGTCCATGGAGTCGAGAACCTGCTCTTGCATATCACGCTTGGCGATGGCGTGGGTGATCTCCAATAGGCGATCCGATAAGGTTGTCTTGCCATGATCGATATGGGCGATGATGGAAAAATTGCGAATATTTTTCATGGCCGTCCCGCACCGGCGCCGATATCCATACCCAGAACATTCATGGTCGAACGCCTTTGACGGCATACTCGCAAGGAGAAAAAAGCAGCTGGTTCAAGCGGTCGACGTTGCTGTTGATCGGCCGGGCCAGAGGATCGGCGAGCCCGATCTCTTCAAGCTTTTCCCCTTCGGGTTCGGCGCTGAAGATGATTTCCACGGCTGAAAAACCGGAATTTTCCAGCAAATAGCGCATGTATTCAGGGTGCAGGGGATTGCGGTGAGTGGGGTCGAGAAAATATATCCTGCTCAGGGCGAAAACGCTGAGCGGGTTTATGGTTTCCAGCAGCAGCAGCCCCTGCGGGCGCAGGACGCGGAAACACTCACCGATGACGCGGCGCAGGTAGTCGGGCTGGAAATGCTCGATGACCTGTGATGAAAATATGCCGTCCAGGGAGGCGCCGGGCCGGCTTTTTAAAAATTGCAGGGCGTCGATTTTAAGGCAGTTCAAGCCCATGGCCCGCGCTTCTTCCAGCATGGAATCGGAAAGATCCAGGCCCAGACCTTGCTGGCCGTTGCTTTTCAGCAAAGCCAGGAATTCGCCGCGGCCGCAACCGATATCCAGTATCTCCTGGCGTCCGGAAAATAAGGACAAGTATTTTCCCAAACGGCCGCTGATTTCTTCGCTGCTGCCGCGGAAACGCTTTTCAAAATCGGCATACTGCAGGGGAGAGAGTTGTTCTTTGATTGAATGCAGTTCGGCGGCGGTTGCCGCCAAGGGTGCCGGGGCGGCTTGGCCATCAAGAGTTTCAAGCAGGCGGTCCAGTTTGTTTTCCAGCTTGGCGAAATGGATCAACAGGGTCTTGAGGTTGGAATATTCAGCCTCCAACTTTTCGATCTTCCACTGCAGCGACTTGAAAACCGTGGTGGCGTGGTTGTTGGCGTAGGCATCCCATTCCTTGTCCTGGGCGCTGACGTAGGCCTCCAGTGCGTCCTGAAAGCAGGCAAAACCTTCGCGGATCTTCCGGCGGTTCTTTTTAAGAAAGCTGCGCTTTTCAAGGGCTTCAGCCAGCCCGTTCAAGCTCGTTTTCAGCTCATCCTGCCGGTTTTTTCTCCGCTCGATCAGATCTTCAATTACCCTTATCATCCTTCGGTGTTTCTTCGTCCTTGTCCGTTCCCATGACGGCATTCTTGAAATTCTTGATGCCCTGGCCCAGGCCTTTGCCCAGTTCAGGAAGTTTTTTGCCGCCGAAAAGCAGCGCCACAACGACCACTATCAGCAATATTTCCCAGATTCCTAGGCTTCCAAACATGATGATCTCCTTTTGTTGATATTGTAAGCGTTTGGCTGAGTGCTGTCAAGGGATAAGACTGAATGACAAGTAACGAGTGACAAGTGACAAGGAAGAAAACGAGGTTCGATGTTGAAGAAAAAATAAGTTGAAGTGTTGCAATGTTGAAGCGTTGCGATGAGAACGGCCATAGCAAGATCTCGGAGAATTGCTTTTTCGTTTCAACTTTTCAACGGTTCAACATTTCAACTACTCTTTTCTTGCCATTCACCAATCACTGGGTTTGCATTTTTGATTGATTTCTTTTATAGTGGCTGTGAACATATGGAGGTGGCCATGAGCGAAGTGACCCAGGATGCCCGGCGCATTCCCTATTTCAAGAACGATCCTTTTATCGTCCTGCTTTTGGGTTTTGTCACCTGCGGATTGTACCTTATCTATTGGAACATCAAGATGGCCGAAGTGGTCAATGCCGTGGTGGAAAAAGAAGTAATTACCCCGCCTGTCGCCATTTTTTCCGGCTGCTGTTTCCCGGTCAACCTTTATTTTTATTACCTGGTCGGCCAGAATCTGGAGGTGATCGGCCGCAAGGTCGGCAACCCCACGCTGCAGGACCAGTCGGTGCTGCTGATTGTCCTCGGTTTTTTCGCCCCCATGGTCTCGGCCATGATCGTCCAGGGTGAAATTAACAAACTTTATAGCTGAGAGCCGGCATAGCTTTTACTGGCCGCGGCTGCTGGCCCTGGCCCTGCTGGCCGGGGTGCTGCTACTGCCCCTGCTGGCCTTCGATTGGGTGACTAAGCCTGGCTCCCAAGTCCTGTGTCCGCTGCGGGCCGTGACCGCCATTCCCTGCCCTTCCTGCGGCCTGACCCGCGCCTTGGCCCACCTGGAGCGCGGACATTGGGTCGAGGCCGTACGCTTCCATCCCTTCGCGCCTTTGGTTTTTTTGCTGGTTCTGGCCCTGGTCATTATGCTGATTTTCGAGCTGGCCACCAGCAGGACCGTTATCGGCAACCCCCTGAAGAAGCGGCGCGATGTCTACCTGGTTTTCGCCGGCTTGGTCGTTTTCCAGGTGGTGCGCACGGTCATTTTCTTCCTCGACGGCGGCTGGGATGTGTTCCGGCACGAGAACCTTTTTGCCCGCCTGCTGGCACTG
>JALHTJ010000313.1 GCA_022865785.1 Candidatus Aminicenantota bacterium | reverse complement strand
GGCCGGCATCGCCCAATATTACAAGCCCGAAGACCTGGTCGGCAGGAAGATCATCATCGTCAAGAACCTGAAGCCGGCCAAGCTGCGCGGCATCCTTTCCCAGGGCATGATCCTGGCCGCCTCCGACGCCGGCAACCGCCCATATATCCCCATCCTTCCCGACGATACCCCCATCGGCGCCATTCTGAAATAGTAATGCCAATGAATAATTCCCAACCACCAATGACTGCCCAGAAAACTTTCTAGGGCTTTGACGATCACACTTGATCCTGTCTCCTCATGGCCCTTGGTAATTTGTAAAGCATCTTGGGGACTGAAGCTTTTACGTCCAGCAATTGAAATTTTCGAAAAGATAAATTACAATCCTGCTGTGCTGAAAAACAATTTTGCGATTTATCTTTATTTTCCGGAGCTTTAGCCGTGAGAAGGAGATGGATCGGAATTTCAATTGCCCTCTTTTCCACCATCCTCACCTTGTTGTTCCTGGAAATTCTCTTGCAAATCGTTGCTCCCTTCCAATTCCGCCCGAAACGGGAATCCGTTATTTTCGCTTCTCAAACCTACCGGCTCTCCCGGAACAAGAATATTCTGTATGAACTGACACCGGATTCCCTGGCATTATTCAAGGGCATCGAGTTCCGGGTCAATTCCGCAGGATTCCGGGACAAACCCTATCGGATCCTCAAGGGAGACAAAAAAAGAATCATATTCGTCGGCGACTCCCTGACTTACGGCTGGCTGATTCCATTGGAGGACACATATCACAAACAACTGGAAAAGATTTTACAAGGCAGGGGATATAAAGTCGAAACCATGGGCATGGGAGTGGTCGGCTACAATCTCATTCAGGAATATTTCCTGATCAAAGAAAGGGTGACGAGATTCAACCCCGATCTCCTGGTTTTACAAATAGGACCGAATGATTTCGAAAGAACCGTAAAGATCAAAAAAACCGCGATTCAGGACAGACTGCTGCTTACCCCCTATCATGATTTCAAGATTCCATACATGTTTCCCAAAAACGGTTTCACCCGATTTCTGATGAGCCAATCCCATCTCTTCAAATTCATCAATTTGAAGCTCTACTGGCTCAGGAAAAAACGAGAAGAAAAGTTCGCACCAAAGGATATTTTTCTTATGGGAGAGGAAGCGGCGTTTCGCTATCTAGACAGGATCATCGATTTTTCCAGAAACGTAAAAATTCCGCTGGCCGTGGTCATCTTTCCGTTTCGGAACAGCGATGATCATTATGTCCATGCCACTTTACATGAAAAAATCGCCCGGCGGTTGCGGCGAATGAAAATTCCCTTTCTCGATCTCAACAAACCTTTGAATTCGCTTATGGACAGGAACATTTGGGTGGACGGTATCCATCCCAACCGGGACGGCATGGAGATCGCCGCTCGGGAGCTCGCCGATTTCATTCCACCCTTTTTGAAGCAAAAATAAAAGGTTCCTTTTTCCATTGAAATCAACCCGAATCTGCATCCAAGCTCCTCGGTGCCTTACTTCATTGATCCACAGGAAAAGCAATTTTTTCCAAGAACGAATGGTAGGGAAGTTTCTTTAAAAATCATGCAAAAGCAACAAATGAATTGTGCCTCTGCCATGAGTTTCTTATGGGTAATCCTTCGTTACCTTCCAGAAAAAGCGGTTTTATTGGTTTTTATCTAAAAATGACGGAAAAACAGCGTCGTCCGGTCTTATTTCGGGGTTTGAATATCGACAGACAAAACCCCGTTTAAAACGTTCACGTCTTGCCGGGAACCGCCCCGCCCATCCCAGTTCTGCAGGTCGAAGCCATTCATTCCAATCTCGGTGCCCTTCACTTTCCAGATAGAGACGGCGTTTTTCCAGTCCAGGGACTGTCCTGGAAGACAACGATCGGGCATTGAGCGGCAGGAGAGGAAATAAGCGAAATCGTCGGCGGCGCTGCGGCCGAAAACGACCGCCTGGGCATTGCCGTCAATGCAAACAGCGGTCCGTTCATCACAGGCGATAGCCCGTGCTGACTGAAAAGTGGCAAGATTATCGGTGATGATCCGGGCCAAAAATGCAACGGTGCGCCCGCAGCGGTCGCGCTCGGACCAATGGGTGTCGCTAATCGTACGGGTTAAAAAAGGCATGGTTAAAAAATCACTTTTTATGGAATTCATGTTGGCATGAAAAGGATCTCCCAGCGCCTCGGCCGAGGTCACGCCCTGGTTAAGCGGAATGTAGGTCAGACTGGAAAGAACGGCCATGCCGGCGCTGGTGCCGCCTACCGCGGCTTTTTTGGTTTGCAGGAAGTATTGCACGGCTCCCTGCAAACGCGTTCCTTTCCACAGGTTGTAATATTTGGTCTGGTCGCCGCCGTCAATAAATAGCAATTCGGCATTGCGGATAGCAGTTTCCACCTCCACCGCATCAGCTAAGGCGCGGCTGTTCACGGTCAGGGTGGTGATGGAATCGACCGCTGCCAATTGCTGCATGTCGGCGAAAAATTGGTCGTCCTCCTGTTCGCTGTACACATCAGTGGTCAAAAAAACGAAATCGCCGCCGCCTGAAAGCTGGATCAGCCAGCGGTATGCAGCATTGCAGCGCCCGCCCCCTCCGACCAGGGCCAGGCCAAAAGAGGCGTCCGGGCTGACATCATTAGGATTTCCCACCGTATGGAAATGCAACCCTGATTCCGGCGTGGGCGGAGGATCGGAAGGGCGCGGCGCGCAAGAAACCACCGCCAATATCAGGACAAACGCCAGCATATTATTCAACTTTGTGCGGCCACAGGCAACACTGCATCCCGGGTGGATCGATTTCATGCGAATATTATATTCATTTCGGCAGCCAAAGCCAATATCAAGGATTGTTCAAACTGCCATTTCGAATTGCTTTTTTAAATGTTAAAATACGGTCATGAAAAAAATTCTGCTCACCTTGTTGGCCGGCACTTTCATTCTATGCGGACAAGAGGTGCGGCCGGTCCGCGACGATATCGGGTTCTGCTGGCAGCGGCCGCAGATGAAGCGATTGATGGATCTCCTGGCCGCCGCGGAACGGCAGGATTTCCCGGTCCGCGGCATGGTGGCCGGCATTTCTCCGCACGACGATTACCTATATGCCGGCCGCGTTTATTATCCCCTGTTCAAAAAACTGCGAACCAAGGAAGCGGTGATCTTCGGCGTCACCCATGGCGCTGTACGCAAGGAGATCGGCGACCCGCACGATATTCTGCTGCTCGATGAATACCGCTCCTGGTCGGGCCTAAGCCGGGAAGTGTCGATCTCGCCCTTGCGCGCCTGGCTCAAAAAGCATCTGCCCAAGGAGGATTATGCGGTCAGCAACCGGGCCCACGCCCTGGAACACTCAATAGAAGCCCTGGTACCCTTCCTGCAGTACAACAACCCTGATGTACAAATCACCCCGATCATGGTCACGGCCATGCCTTTTGAGAGAATGGCCGAACTTTCCGAACGCCTGGCCACGGTGCTGGCCGGCTACATGCGCGAAAAAAATCTGCAGCCAGGCCGGGACATATTTTTCCTGATCTCAGCAGACGCCAACCATTACGGCCGTGATTTCAACAATATTCCCTTCGGGGAAGATGAAAAAGCCCACGCCCTCGGGACCGAACAGGATCTGCGGATCGCCACCGCCGCCTTTAACGGATTGTTGAACGAGCAAATGATCCTGGCCCTGACCCGAGAACTCTGGGGTGCCACCTATCTGGATTACCGCAATACCTACTGGTGCGGCAAATATGATATTCCGTTCGGTCTACTGACCACCAGCAAAACCATTAAAAAAATTTCCGGCCGCAGGCTGAAAGGCCGGATATTCCGTTATTCCGATACCTACAGTGAAGGGGTCTTGCCGCTGAAAAAGGCAGGATTCGGCATCACTGCTCCCTATTCCCCCAAACACTGGGTGGGGTTTTTTGCAGCCGGATTCTACCTCGATTGAGTGAACCATGGGCAATGTCGCCGCAAAAAAACATTTAAAACCGGCAGCCGCATGCTCCGGAGTCGGAACTTTTTGGATTTTTTTTCGTTTTTAAAAAAAGGAGATGCCCATGAATCAAACGCGAAGCATTCTCGGTCTTTTAATCATGATCTTTTTCGCCATCCCGATTCTTTTCGGGATTATCTGGGCCGTGGGTTTGACCCAGGCAGTAGTCTCACAGAAAACGCTGTCCGAACTCCCGGGAGAGATCATCGCCGAGATTCCCGATCTGTTGGACGGAATGGTGCTGGTCGCCCGTGATGAAAACTCCGACCTCGATTATGATTCCCGAATCTGGCTGACGGCCATGGCCGGGGCCAGCCCGACCCCCAGGGAACTAATGAAAGAAACCGGACTGAATGACTGGTTGGAAAAAGAACTTTCCGGATCATTGCGCACTATGGGTGACATCCTGAACGGCAAAACCGCGGCCCGGGATATTTGGCTGGACATGAGACCCCTCAAGGCGGTTTTCAGCCACCCAACCATGGAACGCTGGCTGTCCCAAGTCATGGCAATGCTTCCCCCATGCTCTGAAAGCCAATCAGACGACTGGGAGCGGATCATGCTCAGAGAAAATCGCTACGACTCGCTGCCACCCTGCCGTCCCATGGCCGGGCAGGAAGCTACCGCCATCGCCCTTATCCGCAGCCACATCACCCGTGATATCCCAGACCAAATCAGTTTAACGGAAAAATCCCATTTCCCGCACCGCCGCTTCAACATCGCCAAAACCATGATATCGTTCACGTATCTTTTGTTCCTGATCCCGGCCGCTTTCATTGTTTTGGGGGCCCTGGTCGCCGCTCGCAGCAAAACCCATTTCTTACGCTGGAGCGGCGGCGCGACCATGATCGGCGGCGGCCTGGTTCTGGCGATGACCTCATTGGTCAAAGGGCTCATCCCCTGGGCCATGCGCATCGGGCCGGTCAATTATTCCTCTTCCTGGACACATTGGCAGGATGTAGTCTCTGACCATATGGGCGGCCTGGCCCTGGTGGTTTCACGTCATTTCATTTCACCGGTCATCACCGTGGCCGGGACCGTGTGCGTGATCGGGCTGCTGCTGTTTGCTTTTTCCTTCACTTTCAATAGGGAAACCACAGTCAAAAACCACGCTCCACATCCACCCCAGGCATCCTGAGGACCGCAGGTTCCTCGAAGCACAACAGGCGGTCAACGTCTGACGGCGGAAAGTTGCATTAGGTCATACTTACCATGTATAATCGTGTCATGAAAAAATTGCAGCTTTGCACCGTGATTGTCCTGCTGGGAGCGATCCAACTGGCGGCGATCACCATTTCACCACTGCCTTACGGCATCAACGTCCACCTGGCCCAAAACGAGACACTGGCCAAAGTCAAGGCGGCCGGGATCGCCTGGATCCGCATCGACATCAACTGGAGCACCATCGAAACCAGCAAAGGAGAGTTTTACTACAATGAAGTGGACCGCGTGGTCAATTACGCCACTGCCAACGGACTATCCATTTACGCCTCCATCAGCTTCACGCCCGGCTGGGCCAACGGCAAAAAGGGGAGCACATATCCCGCCACCAATGTCGCGGATTGGAAAAATTTTGTATCCCGCACCATCGCGCGCTATAAAAGCAAGATCAAGTATTGGGGCATATGGAATGAACCAAATCTTAAAATTTTCTTCGCCCTGGGCAAGGACAAATTCGTCCAACAGATATTGCTTCCGGCCGCGCAAACCATCCGCGGCGCCGACCCGGCGGCTTTCATAGTTGGCCCCGACTTGAGCCACAAGACCGAAGCCGGGACGGAATGGTATTTCTGGATGAAATACATTTTGGACAACGCCGGCAATTATTTCGATATCATTTCCCACCATATTTACGAAGATCATGGAGTATATTATATGTACGAACTGTTGGAAGAGGGCGACAAGTTCATTCCGGCAGTAAAAACCATCATCCAGGAATCCGGGCAGGAAAACAAACCTTTCTGGATCACCGAAGTCGGATGGAACACCAGCAAATACTCGGAAATCATGCAGTCCAACCGCTACCTGGACATGCTGCACACCCGGGCCCGCAAGAACTACCCGCAAAAAGTATTTTTTTATGCAATCATCGACGACCCCAACCCCGCCGTTTTGCCTTGGGGCATCCTGCGCCGAAACTTGGAGCACAAACCCGCATACTCAACCTACAAAGATTATATCGCCGGACTCATTCCCGATCCGGGCGATCCCGACGAAGGAAAAATCAACAACAAATGCTACGCCGAGCAGACCGTTAACAATGGGGCTCCCGCTGCCCAGAACCCGGTGCTGCAAAAAATGCGCCAAACCAGTGATTTTTTGCGGGGCTATTCGGCCAGTGCTCAAAAAACCGTGGATATGTATTACGATCTGAACGAAGAATTCCTGAAAATCGCCCTGGCCGACTCCCGAGTTTTCAAACTGGGCAGGGGAATACTGGAAGAAGCGCTAACGCTGCTTTCTGAAAACGGCTGGATCAATATGAATCAGCCACTTCCCGAAGCCTTTTACCATAAAACCAAAGATTTGGTCGGAATTTTAAAAACCGAATACCTTGATACCCCGCTTGCCCCCTTGGCCTTACTGGTTGATAAAAATCTGGCCACAATCAGCAGAATGGCTCCGCACGACTTGCTGGAATTTTATTTAAAAGAGGATATTCAAAAATTCAAGAAAATCCACTAAATGGGTTTTTATGCCGATTTTCATATCCATTCGCGCCATTCGCGCAGCACTTCTCCGGCACTCGAACTGCCGGAACTGGCCCGCTGGGCCGGGATCAAAGGTCTTACTGTGGTGGGCAGCGGCGATTTCACCCATCCGCTCTGGTTCCAGAGCCTGAAATCATCCCTGTACGAAAACGCTCCGGGGCTATACAGCTTGAAAAAAAGCAAACCGGATATCTATTTTATCCTGAGTTCGGAAATTTCCCTGATCTACAAAAAGAACAACCGGGTACGCAAGGTTCACCTTCTCGTCCTGGCGCCATCTTTGCTTACGGTGGAAAAAATCAATTCCAGCCTGGGCCGGCGTTTCAATCTTCGCTCTGACGGCCGCCCCATACTGGGCGCAGCGGTCCGCGACCTGAGCGCTGAAATTCTGGATATCGATGACCGGGCAATGATCATTCCCGCCCATATCTGGACCCCCTGGTTTTCCCTGTTGGGATCTAAATCTGGATTCGACAGTCTGGAAGAATGTTTCGAAGATGTTGCCCCTTTTATCCATGCCGTGGAAACGGGATTGTCAGCCGACCCCCCCATGCTGTCCCGGGTATCATCACTGCGGCGCTACACGATCTTATCCAATTCCGACGCCCATTCTGCCCAGAACCTGGGCCGCGAAGCCAACGAGTTCGACTGCCCGATAAGCTATGACGGCATCGTCCAGGCCATTCGCGACGGCAACATTGTCCGTACCATTGAATTCTTTCCAGAACAAGGCAAATACCACCATGACGGCCACCGCCTATGCGGGATATCCCTGTCCCCGTCTCAAACCCGGAAATTGGGCGGAATATGTCCGGTCTGCGGCAAGCCCCTGACCCTGGGAGTCCTGTACCGGGCAGAGGAACTTGCCGACCGCGAAGCGGAAAATCCGATCCCCTTTACCTACCAGATCCCCCTGAAGCAGATCCTGTCCCAACTCCTGAATTGCGGCGAAAATGCCAAGAAGGTTAGCCGGTATTATTTTTCATTGATCGATCTACTGGGTCCGGAATTCCATATTTTGCAGAGCCTGCCGATCCAGGAGATCTCCAAGACCGACGAACGACTGGCCGCCGC
>JALHTJ010000312.1 GCA_022865785.1 Candidatus Aminicenantota bacterium | reverse complement strand
GCCATGAGCATGGACGAATTTCCCGGCGGTGAGCTGCAAACCGGAAAGGTGAAAGTCGATCCGGGCATCAGCGCCCGCTGGGGCGTGACCCCCAACCTGATGCTCAATGCCACGGTCAACCCCGACTTCTCGCAGGTCGAGGCCGACGCGGCCCAGCTCGACGTCAACACCCGTTTTGCCCTGCGCTACCCGGAAAAGCGCCCCTTCTTCCTCGAAGGCGGCGACTTTTTCCTGACGCCGCTGGAAATGGTCTTCACGCGCACCGTGGCCGATCCGTTCTGGGGCGGCAAGATGACCGGCAAGATCGGGGCCAACGCCGTCGGCGTTTTCGTCACCCAGGACCGCATCAACAACCTGCTCTTTCCGGCCAACCAGGGCACGGGCATGGCTTCCCTGGACGAAAACGTCTGGGGCGGGGTCTTCCGTTTCCGCCGCGACGTGGGACGAAATTCCACCGTCGGTTTCCTGTACACGGGCCGGGTGGGCGACGAGTATTCCAACCACGTGCTGGGCGCCGACGGTTTCCTGCGCCTGAGCCGCAGCAAGACGTTCTCCTGGCAGGCCCTTGCTTCGCGAACCGTTTATCCCGAAGCCGTAGCCGCGGCCCGGGGCCAGGATGCGGACTCCTTCTCCGGCTACGCCCTGTACGGGAATCTGCGCCACGACAGCCGCAACCTCATTTACGCCCTGTCCTATGAAGACCTGGGCAGTGATTTCCGCGCCGACTTCGGCTTCATGCCGCGCGTCGATACCCGCAGACTGACCCTGAACATCCACCCGGTGATCTGGGGCAAGCCCGGCGGCTGGTTCGACCGCCTCGCTTTCCAGGTTGTCGGCAGCCGCGTCACCGACCATCAAGGCAAACAGACCGACATCGAAGGCCGGATCGGCGTGGCCTACAACGGCCCGCTGCAGTCGGCCCTGCAGGTCTTCCTGTTAAGCGAAAAAATCCTGTACCAGGGGAATGAGATCGAGCGCACCTTCAACTCCGGCTACCTGGAAATGAAACCGCGCAGCGGGCTGTGGTACTGGCTCTATTGGGAGGCGGGCGACGCCATCGATTACGCCAACGCCCGCGCCGCCAGTTCACTGCTGCTCAATCCCTCGCTGGAGATCGCCCTGGGCCGTCACCTGAACCTCAATTTCAACCACATCTACGAAAACCTGACCCTGAAAGGCGACCGCATTTACCTGGCCAACCTTTCGCAGGCAAGGCTGGTCTATAATTTCAATGTCCGCTGCTTCCTGCGCGCCATTGTCCAGTACTCCGACGTCAAGTACAATCCCGGACTCTACAAGTTCCCGGTGGAGGCCCGCGAAAAGGGGATCTTCACCCAGCTGCTTTTTTCCTACAAAATCAATCCGCAGACCGTGCTCTTCCTGGGCTACACCGATAGTGGCATCGGCACTGCCAATATCGACCTCACGCGCGCCAGCCGCACCTTCTTTCTGAAGATCGGCTACGCCCTGGTGCTTTAAAAAGCGTTGGTCAGCGCAGCCGCGGCCTTAGCGCAAACACGGTCACACGCACCGAATCGGCATTGTTGGCCGGGTTGCTGTCCACCACGCCGACGCCCACTGCATGCGGGCCCAATTCGGCCTTGACGACAAGGGTGTTTTCACCCACGACCGCTGGCGTCCAAGGGAAACTGAAGGGAACGGTCAGGCTGGCGATGCTACTGAAATCCTGTTCATACAGCTGGGTGCGGGTTTTGCCGGCCTGCACCCAGGCCGTGATCTTGATGTCGCGGACAGCGCCGGTAGTGCCGCTCACTTCACCGCGAACGGTCAGCGGCTGGCCTTGTTTGACTTCGATCTGACCCCGCCTAAACAGCCCGAAAGTTTTTGCTTTGTTGATGGTCGTGCGTATATCGTAATGCTCGGTGGCCGGCGTGCTGACCACGCCGGTGATCGCCAGTTCCTGGCGGTTGTCTCTTTCGTTGCTTTCGCTGACGGTGTTGTCCGGATCAAAATCAAAGTAAACCCGCTGGGCTCCTTCGGGCACTTCCCAGACGAAGCTCACATCCTGGAGCGCTTCGGGGGCGAGTTCAGCAAAAGTTTCGTCGTACAGGACCGCGCCGCCGACCACGCCGCCGGTGACGCGGACGTTGTGGGTTCTGACCAGGTCGGAGTGCATGGTGGCACGGAATGCATAGGGCAGGCCGGCTTTGGCCGTGGCGGTGCCGCTGCTGCAATAGAGGTCGCGAAAAAACATCAGGTTGGGCAGCGTGCAGGCCAGCTCGGGATCGGTCATGACGTTGTCGCCCTCATTGTTTTCAGCCACGGCTCCGTCGCAGTCGGCCACGACCGCAATCGGCGAACCGCAGGTTGCCGTCCAGATGAATTCACCGCTGGCTGAGGCGCCATTGGCCAGTTCGGGATAGGGGTTGCGGGCGACGATGGTGCCGCCCAAGCGCAGGCCTACGTTGAAGGCCCCGGCAGCATAGGAACTGTCGTTCTGCAGATAGTACATGATGGTGACTGAGTCGCCGGCCGCAAAAACCAGAGGAATGATCGTATGGGTGTGGCCGATGGCCTTCATGGTGCTGATCTTGATGTTGGGCTGGCGTCCGACCAGGGCGAATGCTGCATTGCTGTTGTCCCAAATATCCAATCGGTTCGAACGGATGCGGATCAAGTAGTTTTCACCGGCCTCAGCTGACCCGGGTGCTAGGGCCCCGGCTTCCCATGAAAAACTCCCGGGCGAGATCGGAACGGCTGAGGCGATGGTGCCGACCAACGCTCCGCCGCTGCGCAGAAGAAGGATGCGCACATCGCCGGGGATATCCGCTGCCGTCCAGGTGATGGTGACCGGATCGCCAATCATCCAGCGCTCACCGCCATTGGGCGCGGTGACGGTGATCGATTGTCCCAAGGCAGCAACGGCCAACCAGGCAAGCGCCGCAGTGAAAATCAATACTTTTTTGCAATTCATTGGTTCCTCCTAGTGTTGCTTTCATATAATAAATAGCCGATCTCAAGAATTATCTCAATAAAAATTAATCCGTGCTTCGATTTCAAGCCCGGCGATTTTTTAGCCACGATCAGCCAGGTTCCGCAGAGGTCAGGACCGTTCCCGCCAGCATGGCCGTTGTAATGCTCTCTCCCAGGAAGAGGCGGCCCCCAGGCCATGCCGAAGGCGGGCATGAGAAAGGTCACGGTAAGGGCCTTGGTAGGGCCGGCTTATTCTGGCAATTTTTAAAAACCATCACGATTGAGCGTGCCCAGTATTTTTTTTACTTTATTTCATTCAATTTTGAGATAAAGGTTGAAAAATTTATATTACATTGATAGAAAAGGAGGGACAATGAAAAAAATACTCTTGTTCGCAATCGCGGGGCTATTCACTGCTGGGCTGGCTTTCGGCCAGTCGATCACCGTCACCGCGCCCAATGGCGGTGAGCACTGGATCATCGGCAGTACGCAGCAGATCACCTGGAGCCATTCGGGGGTCAGCGGCAACGTGCGCATCAACCTGGTCAACGCCGGGGGCGGGGCGTTTGGTACCATCGTCGCGGCCGTGCCGGTCGCCGACGGTCACTACGCGTGGACCGTGGGCCAGCTGACGACGGGCCCGGTGCCGGCCGGTGAATACCGGATCGGGCTTTATGCTTCCAACCAGGACGTCGACGACCGCAGCGACGCCACCTTTTCCATCATCAGCCCCGCCGTCGGCCTTTCTATTCAAACCCCATCTGGCGGCGAGAGCTGGGAGATCGGCAGCACCCAGCCGATCACCTGGACCGCGCTCAACATCGCGGCGAACTGCCGCCTGATCTTGCTTAAAAATGACCAGATCCTGGGCACCATCCGCGATTCCTTCGCTCCCGGCCAGGGCGGAGGTTCATGGAATTGGACCGTGGGCAACTACGCGGGGGGGCTCGCCCCCATCGGGAGCGGCTACAAGGTGCGCATCCAGACGGTAAGCAACGCTGTTATTTACAGCGCCCAAAGCGCCAATTCCTTCTCCATCTTTATTGCCAAGCCTATTACCAAGCCGATCATCTTCCACCCAATAGAGAATGAATTCATTAGATTACGGATAGAGCTTCCCGACCTGGTGGTGTGCCTGATTTGGAACGGCAGCCGGCCAATGGTCCAGCAGGACAAAAGGATAAAAGTGCGGGTGAAGAACATTGGCAAGGGTGCTGCACCGGCTACCACCTGCAATCTTTATGTCGAGGGGCACGGTACCCGTTCCATTCCCGTGCCGGCCCTGGCCGCCAATACGGAATTCATCATCTACAGCCAGCAATTCAAGTGGGCGACCTTGGGGCACAAGACGGTGCGAACGACCGTCGATCCCGCCGGCCAAGTCAAGGAAGCCAACGAGAACAACAATAAGATCGAGAAGAGCATCAAGGTGATTTCGCCCCACCTGAACCGCTACGTGCTGTCGACCGATATCTGTTCCGACCAGAACTGACTCCGGCACAAATAACACATTGTCATCGGCCACGATGAAGTGCGGCAAGCGGGCGGTCTTGACCCTGTTCGTGCTGACCGCGCTGTGTGGCCGGGGAATCCTTTCGGGAGATTCTTTTCGCCGTGAACAGCAACGCTATGCGCGGGTGCGTCAGGCCAGCGGCCAGGCCCAGCCCCGGCTCGAGGCCCTGTTCCGGAAAGCCGGCCTGGACTACCCGGCCAGGGAGGTGCTGCTGCGAGTTTTCAAGCTGGAGGGGGAATTGGAGCTGTGGGCCAGGAACGATAAAAACAGCCCTTTCATCCTGGTCCAACTCTACCCCGTCTGCGCCGCCTCGGGCACGGTCGGCCCCAAGCGCCGCGAGGGCGACCTGCAGGTGCCTGAGGGATTCTATTTCATCAGCGCCTTCAATCCCTGGAGCCATTTCCACCTGTCGCTGCGCGTCAACTACCCCAATGCCGCGGACCGCATCCTGGGCGACCGCCGCCACCCGGGCGGCGACATCTTCATCCACGGCTCCTGCGTGACCATTGGCTGCCTCCCCTTGCGGGACGGTCCGATCGAGGAGGTCTACCTGGCGGCCGTCGACGCCCGCGACGCCGGCCAGGCGCACATCCCGGTGCATATTTTCCCCTGCCGCCTGGATGGGAGCTGGCTGAGGCTGGAGCGGGAATCGTGGCGCCGTCCCGGCCTGATGGATTTCTGGCGCAACTTGAAAGAGGGCTACGATCTTTTTGATAAGACACACCGGTTGCCCAAGGTGTCAGTGGACCATCGGGGCAAGTATCTATTTCATTGAACTCAATAAATAATGATCGGTTATTGTTGATTGGTTAGGAAAGAAGAACAACTGAGCTTTTCGGGAATGCGGCAGCCAATCACCAATCACTTTTCACCAATCACTACTTTGTTGGCTCCAGAGTAACTCATAAAATCATTTATCAAGCTCACGTGATCGCCGCGGATAAGCAAGTGGTGGTTGGCCAGCGGTGCTTTGAGGAAATATTCGACGGGTTCCTGCAGATGAAGATGCACCTGGGTGCGGCACAGGCCGGGTTGGGGCCGGCCGGGCAGAACTTCGGCGGCCGATACGAAGTAACTTCCCAGGTCGCGATTCCCCGCTTTGAAAACCGTGGCCGGCCCGGCGGCGAAGTCGCCGCTGAGGGCGACGCCCAGGCCTGTTTCGAAATGGGTCTGCAGGCGGTAGGCGCTGACGGCGCGCCGCGGCACCGTGCAGTGGGCCAGGACGACCCGGTTGCTCCGGCAATCGACGGCAGCCGGGTTGGCCATGAAGGGGATCTCCCCGGTCAGGGCATGCAGCAGGAGCATGGAGAACACCGCCGGCACGTCGCCCTCGCAGCCGCAGATCATCCCCTCATCGTTGAGCTGGGCCAGGGCCAGGCAGCCGCTGGTCTGCAGCCGCTCGATCAGGCTGAAGCAGCGCAAGGTGGCGGCCCGCAGCCGGTGGCGGGCATATACCGCTTTTAAGGTCGGAACCAAGCAGGCGGCGGCCTGCAGCGCCGCCTCGTCCACACCGTCCAGTTTTTTCGCTTGCCCGGCCCATTCACGGGTGATCGCCGCAACTTCCGCCCCCTCGGGTTTGCGTCCGATCACTTCTTCGAGGGGGATGTCGATGAATTCCGTTCCCCATAGAGCGTTAACGGCGGCGCGGTCGACAATGGAGGCGATCAGCCAGTCCGAGGGTTCACCGATCAAGCCGATGGGCCCGGCCAGGGCCCGGCGTGTCCTTTGAAAAACGGCGAGCCGCTTCAAGCGTCCGGCGATCAGACTGCCCTCGCCGTGCACGATCTTGGCCGCCGCTCCCTGCTGGCGCACCCAGCTGGAGATCTCCAGGGCGGCGGGCAGGGAATTGTGCTTGCCGTCGGCCAGCAGGATGACCGGTTTGGCCAGGGCAGGGTAGATGCGGCGGAATTTCTCCTCGCTGCCTCCGGAAGCGATGAACACGACCTGCAGGTCGGCTTCGGCCTGATCTCCAGGATGGGTCTCGAGGAGGGTGAATTCCTCGCTCAGAAGAGCCATGAATTCCCTGCGGTCTTTTTCAAAGCGGACCTTGTCATGCCTTCCCGAATCCAGGCGGATCAGGGCGATCTTGATCATGTCGTTCTCCCGGTCTTGCCTTGCAAGGCAGCCGGAGAGATTTTACCATATCAGCTCAACGATGTTCGTGAGCTGGCGCGATTTTTTCAATAAAAAGCGCCTGGCTTCTATTCAGAAATCAGGATTTTCCTGATTTATCATCCTGGATGAGCTTGCGGCCGCGGGCGAACAGGGAGCGGATCTTGTCCATGACCAGGTTGAAAAGGAAGTGCATGCCGCGCCAGATGTGCTTGCTGGACCAGAGCATGAGCAGGCCCAGGGCGGCCAGCATCATGGCGATGATCAGGGTGAGCACGCCG
>JALHTJ010000311.1 GCA_022865785.1 Candidatus Aminicenantota bacterium | reverse complement strand
GGTGACGTCGATGACCCGGGCCAAGAAGATCAGTAGCGGCAGGATGACCCAGATAAAAAGGAAAGTTTGCGTGAATGATTGTTCCATATTTCATTTTAACAGATTGACAGCCCTCTGTAAACTGTGTATTTTGGAGGCGGACCCGCAGGCAAGGAGAATGAAATGAAAAAAAACACGCAGCTGAAGGTGTTGAACGCCCTGCTGACGCTTCTGATGGTGTCGCAGGCGTTGTCGGGTTTTTTGCATGACAGGCTCCCGGAAGAGACTTTCGAACACATTCATATACTGGGTGGCGTGCTGATCGTGATCGGCGTCATCCTGCATGTGCTCCTGAACTGGGGCTGGGTCAGGCTGAATTATTTCAAAAAACGCAAAGAAGTCTGAAAGGCCGATGGCCGCCGAAACAGGAAACTTCGTAAATAGCCGGAAAGCCGTCAAGGCATTCTGGCTGGGCCTCGGTTTCATTATGATCCTGTTGCTGGGCGCCATTGATTACTATTCCGGCTTTGAGTTTTCGTTTTCCATTTTTTATCTGGCCCCCATCGTGCTGGTGACCTGGAGGGTCGGGAGAACGCCGGGGCTGGTATTTTCCTTTCTGGGGGCGCTGACCTGGTTCGCGGCCGACGCGGCTTCCGGGCACCTGTATTCCAGTGCCTTTATTTACAGCTGGAATACCATCATGCGCCTGGGTTTTTTCCTGATCATCAGCATGCTTCTGGCCACACTCAAAAAGGAATTGCAACTACAAAGGGAGTTGGCGCACCAGGATTTTCTGACCGGTACGGCCAATCCCCGCTATTTCTACGATATCGTCCAGATGGAGATCCATCGTGCCCGGCGCCATGGGCGCCCTTGCAGCGCGGCCTACATCGATCTGGACAATTTCAAGGCCGTCAACGACCGCCTGGGCCATCAGGTCGGGGACAATGTCCTGTGCGTCGTCGCCGATTGCCTCAAGGCGAACGTGCGCGTGATCGATACCGTGGCCAGGCTTGGCGGCGACGAGTTCGTGCTCTTTCTGCCCGAAACCGAACAGGAGGGGGCACGGACGGTCCTGACGAAAATCCGCTGCTGCCTCACCGGGGCGATGGAGCAGAATGATTGGCAGGTCGGTTTCAGCATCGGCGTGCTGACCTTCCTCTCCATGCCGTCCACGGTCGATGAAATGATCCGCCTGGTCGACGGCTTGATGTACGCGGTCAAGCAAAGCGGCAAGAACGACACCAGGTTTTCATCCTATTCTTTTGAATCTGCGGGCGATCCGTGATAGGCTGGAGCCATCGTATTTTCACGAAACAAGCTTTTATGAAAAAGGAGGGGACATGGAAAAAAAAATATTTTTAACGCTGTTGCTTTGCGCATTCGGCTTGCATGCCCACGCGCCGAAAGCGATTGAGCTGGGTTACGATGCAGAAACCGCGACGCTGAGCGTCAAAGTCCTGCACAAGGTGAGCAACCAGGAAAAGCACTACATCAAAAAAATTGCGGTCTATAAAGGTGATGAGCTGCTAACCGAGAGAACCTATGAGCAGCAGGAAACGGCCACGAGCCAGGAAGAAATATTCCTGTTCATCGACGAGCCCCTGAAAAAGGATGACGCCGTGACGGTTAGGGCCTATTGCAATATCATGGGCAAGAAAAGCGCGGACTTGAAGTGGGAATAACCTGACGGTACCGACTCCGCTCGCATGACTGTCCTGGTGATCCCCAATTATTTTGATCGGGACGGTGTCACCTCCAAAATTTTAACCGAAGCAAAGGCCCTGGCCGGACTGGACGTTCGCCTGATCATCGTTGTGCCAAGGAATCCGCTGGCCAAGGCCGATATCACCGCCAGGCTCCAGGCCCTGGGTCTGCGGTACATTTTTGCCATGACCCATTTTCGCACGCTGTATTTTTTCTTTCCTTTTTCCCTGATCAAACTCGGCAGGATCATCAGGAAAGAGCAGGTCGACCTGCTGCATGTTCATGCCCGAAAGGCCCTGGTCCTGGGCGTGGTACTGAATTGGCTGCACAAGATCCCCCTGGTGTTCACCATTCACGGCACCAGCCGCCGTGAACTGCCGCTGGCATTTAAAAGTTTCTGGTTCCGCTCCGTGGCCCGGGTGATGGCGGTATCAGAGGAATGCGCGGCCTTTTTTCAAGCCAGGGTGCGCTATCCGGCCCAACGGCTCCTCATCGGCCGCAACGGCATCGATTTTTCGCATTTTAGAGATTCGGTGAGGGAGCGGAACGGTTATCTCAACCTGTTGTACGTCTCCCGTTTGGACCGCGACAAGCGGTTGGCCGTGGAAGCGGTCATGGACGCCACGGCCGGGATTTTTCCCAGGCGGCCGCAGATCAGGCTCCGCATCCTGGGCCATGGCCGCCAGTACGGTAAAATCAAAAAAAAAGCGCGGGCGATCAACTCGGCTGCGGGCCGGGATATCGTCGCCGTTGAAGGCTGGGCGGACGATTTGGCCGGCCCCATCGCCAATGCCGATGTTATCATGGGGGTCGGCCGCTGCGTCCTGGAAGCGATCGCTTGCGGCCGTCCGGTTCTGGTAGTGGGCAATGAAAAGATCGGCGGCCTGGTTACGAAAGAAAATTTCCCCAGCCTGCAAAAAGCGAATTTCTCTGGACGTGGAGCCGCTCTGCCCATCTGCAGTGAAAACCTGATGCCCGAATTGGAGAAAGTTTCGTCGGGCGTGGTTTTCGACAAGCGAATCCGCGCCCTGGCCTTTGCCGGTCATGATGCCGCCAAACTGGCTCGGCAGATCAAGGAGATTTACCTGGAGTTGACAGAGGGCTGACGCAATTTTGGATATCCCGTCCCCTGGCGATCGAAGCGATTACGCGAAAAAATTCCATAAACTAGGGCGGCAACCAGGCTTCCTGGAGCGGGATCCCGGCTATTCCGCGAATCCCCTGCGCCTGGGCACGGGACGCAAGCGCAAGCCGCTTTCGTCCGTGAGGTAGGCGTAGCCAATGCTCGGCTGGAAGCGGGCTTGCGGATCGAGGGTTTCGTAGCGCCGGCGCCGTTCCTCCCGGTCTTCGCGGCGCAGCATGCGCAAATGATAGATGATCAGGTCGGCGATGGGGAAAAAGCCGTGCACCTTCCCCTGTAACGGCGCCTTGGCGCCGTGCAGGGGGCGCTGATCGAACTGGTGGTCCGCCCGCGCCTGAAAAAAACGGGGCTGGGTCTTATGTATCCAGATGCCGTCGACCCGGAAAAAGTTCGGCGAATCCCACAACTCACGGAAATGGATTTCGAACGCCGTCAGGCCGAAGCGGCGTCCTCTGCGGATCACCCGTTCGGACCGCTCCCTGAATGTGTGTTCCAGCCGCTCATCCGCGTCAACAGCGATGATCCATTCGGCCCCGTGGCGCAGGGCCGCTTCGACCAGGCGCCGATGATTGGCCGGTTCATCCCAGGCCGGGCGGCCAGGCGGGTTCCTCAGTAGTTCCAGCACCTGGGGGCACTCCTCCAGCAGGCTGTCGCTGCCGTCGCCGGAGCCGTCGTCCAGGGCGATGATGCCGTCGACCTGAGGTGCGACGTTGCGCAGCATGCCGGGGAGGAAACGGGCCTCATCGCGCACGCAGGTCACCGCCAGCAGGCGGACCGCTTTTCCTGCTTTTTCGCAGGGATTCCACTGGCCGGAACGGAGTTGAAACAGGCAAGATTTCAGTTTGCGGCGGGCAAGCTGGAAATGGTCAGCTTTCGGCATTATAGGCTTCGAGAACCTCGGCGGCGGGCCCATCACGCCGGATTCGCCCCTTGTCCAGCCAGAGAGCGCGCTGGCAGTATTTTTTCAGGAAATTGTGATCGTGGGAAGTGATGACCATGGTGCGGGGAGATTTGGCCAGGCGGACGAAGAAGGTGTCGCATTCGCGATAAAACGCCTGGTCGACATGGACGAAAGTCTCATCGAAAATGAGAAAGTCGGCGGGTGCTTGAAAAACAATGCTGAGCGCCAGTCGCTGGCGCTGGCCCAGGGAAAGGTCGTGAAGCGGGGCGAAGCCCAGATCCCGGATATCGGCGCAATCAAGGATTTCCGCTATGCGCGGCTTGATCTCCGCCCGTTTCATGCCGCACACGGCCCCGAAAAGGAAAATGTTGTCCATGACCGGGAGATCGGCATTCTGACCGATCCAGAACTTGAAAAGCGCCAGGGGTTCCTTAGCCACCCTGATGCTGCCGATACTGGGTTCGATGATCCCGGCCAACAGGCGCAGCAAAGTGGTCTTTCCCGATCCATTGCGGCCGATGATCGCCACTTTTTCGCCGCGCTCCATGGAAAATGTAATGTCGCGCAACGCCCACAAATCCATGGTGAGCTTTTCGCGGCTGCAAAGGGATTTCAGGGCCCGTAGCGTGGAGCGCTGCCGCTTAAGCACCCGGTAGTGCTTGGCGGCAGCTTCGGCTTGTACCAGCGGTTCGCTCATGTGCGGTCCAACGCCGCCCCTTCCCAGCGCAGGAAAATGAAATACGACAAGCTCAGGGCAGCGGATCCAAGGATCAGGCAATGGGCCAGTTCGGAAGCCGCGAGCGCCCCTCCGTGCAGGAATATCGCTCGCAGGGCTTTTAAAAACGGGGTCAGCGGATTCAGATACAAAATAAGCGTGCGCATGGTTGGGGACAGGCTCTCCACCGTGTAGAATACCGGCGTGATGAAAAGGAACAGGCGCGAGAAGATCACCCAGACATGCTCCACGTCGCGCGCGAAGCAATAAAACAGGGAGAGAGCCAATCCGACCCCGAACACCAGGGCTAGAAAAGCCAACAGCACGGGAAAGAACAGTAGCGCCGACCTCCAGGTGTAGAAGCCGTAGGCTATGCTCAACAGCGTGCAGATCACCAGTTCGATACCCAGCTTCCAGGCGTTGATCGAAATGGTGGCCAGCATCAGGTTTTCGCGCGGAATTGTGGAATTCAGGGCGATATCGCGGTTGAAGATGAGAACCTTGAGCAGATATGTGGTAGCGGTGATGAAAAAATTCACCGAGATAATACCGGCCAGCAGATAAAGCGGATAGCCCTTGATATCCTGCCCGAAGCGCTTGCTGAAGACAAAATACAGGACGGCCAGCATGGCCGTCGTCCCGATCAGGCTCCACATTCCCCCCAGGAACGAATGATAATCGCTGGCCTTTATGTTGGCCCGCACCATTTCCAGCAGGACATTGCGGTTGGCCGGGGAGGCAAGGCGCTTGATGCGGATGCGGAAGCGCTGGCCGCTGTCGTGCCTGTTCATGGGTTCAGGCGCCGATGGCAGGCCGTGGGCGTTTGTTTTCTCGAGCGGACACACTCGCTGAAAAATCCTGCCCGGTTGGATGTCTCTAAGAGCAGCAGAACGGGAAAATAAAGGAAAAAACGGGCCGGCCCGGCGGTTTGCCAAGTTCGCCAGCATGACCAGTAAAGCGCCGCCAGACCGCTGCGCAGACCAAGCCTCAGGATACAGGCCACGCTTGCCGGCTTTTGTTCAGGCGCAGCGTTGATACGCCAGGAGGCCCGACCAGCGGCAAAGACGTTTTTCAACGCGGTCCACAGGTGGGGATCATAGCGGTGGCGGATGTGCATGAAAGGCGAATAATGAACCGGAATGCCTGCCGTCCGCAGCCGCCGGGTGAAATCGCTGTCTTCGCCGCGGCTGAAAGATTCGTCGAAGCCGCCGATTTGCTGGAAAATCCCGGCACGGAAGGCGGCGGCACCGGCCGCTTCCAGGTCGTGGTCGGTGGTGATTTTTTCCTCCGCCACTGACCGCTGCCACATGCCGCGGCGGTTCCATGTGGAATTCCGGAAGGCCAGACGCCGGATCACGCTTGCTTCGTGGTAGGCGTTGAGGACACGGCAGAAAAAAGTGCCGGCGGAGGCAACGATCTTAAAGCGCACGATTTGGGCCTCTGGATGATCTCTGAAGAAATCCCTGATCGACCGGGCATAGCCGGCGGGCAACAGGTAGTCATCGGCGACGATGGCGATCCATGCGAATCGGCTGTTGCGGATTCCGGCATTTCTTGCCGTCGCGATCCCCATGTGCTCTTGGTGGACGTATTTCCATTGCGGCCGGGACGCCGTCAGCCTGCGCACCATGTCCTTGGTGCCGTCGTTGGAACCGTCATCGACCACGATGAATTCCAGGGGAATTCCCGGATCTTCCTGGGCGAATAGCGATTCCAGGCAGCCGCGCAGAAGTTCACGGCGGTTGCGGGTGAGCACGATGATGGAAAGCCCTTCAGCAGCGGCATTTTCTAAGGTCATTTTTGTATGCATGGATCCAAAAGGGAAAAGCTTGTTCCCCAACCCATTATATGGAAAAACCGCCGGCAAAGCAAATGCTTGAAATACCGGCGAAGCATTCAGCGAGATGAGGCGATGCTGGTATATTGATTTAAGAGGGGGGCTGTGGTATGTTTGTCCTCAATGGAAGAAAAAATAAAGGCTGTTCTAGCCGAGATCCTGGAAATCGAGCCTAAGAAGATCGGCGACGATTGTGGCCCAGACAGTTGCCAGAACTGGGATTCGCTGCAAAATCTGCGCATTATCACTGCCCTGGAAAAGGAATTCGCC
>JALHTJ010000310.1 GCA_022865785.1 Candidatus Aminicenantota bacterium | reverse complement strand
TCCATCAGCTCGCGCAGGGCCTGTTCGCAGAAGATCAAAATGCCTTCGATGATGATCACCTTGGCCGGTTTCTTGACAATGCCCTTTATCAGGCGCGAATGGCTGGAAAAATCGTAGACCGGCATTTCGATGGCCCGGCCGGCGACCAACTCCTCAAGATGCCGTACCATGAGGTCGGTTTCCAGGGCGTCGGGATGGTCGAAATTGATCTTGGCGCGTTCGGCCAACGGCAGGTGGCTGGCGTCCTTGTAATAGGCATCATGCTGGATCATCACCATCTGCGGATGGTTGATGCGCTCCATGATGGCGTTGGCGATGGTGGTTTTCCCCGACGCCGTGCCGCCGGCCACCCCGATGATCAACGGCTTTCTTTTCATGGGGGCATGGTAGCACAAGCCTGGAGGAGAGTCAAAAAAAGCTCAGCCCCTTCCCAACCGCGAGACAATTATTTTTTTTTTTTTATTTTTATGATTGATTTTTTTTTTTTTGCTATAATGATTTTTATAAAATTAAGTAAAAATCTAAAGGAGGAATGATTACATGAAAAGAACATTGTTCGCAGTACTGCTGTGTTGCCTCATTCTGCCCGGGTTAATCATGGCCCAGGGAATGACAACTTCAGCTTTCAACGGCCTGATCACCGACAGTGACGGCAACCCCATAGTCGGAGCCACCGTCACCGCCCTGCACAGGCCGACCGGCACCGTCTACACCGCCGTCAGCCGCCAGGATGGCCTTTTCAACATCCCGGCCGTCAAGGTCGGCGGGCCGTACACGGTCACGGTCACCATGGAACCATTTAAAACCCAGGAAACGAGCGGACTCACCCTGAAACTGGGCGAGGACCGCAGCCTGAATTTCAGCCTGTCATTGGAAAGCATCGAGGAATCCATAACCGTCGTCGCTTCCAACCCGATCATTTCCGAATCCAGGACCGGGGCGGCCCAGAACGTTTCCACCGCTGTTATCGAGAACATGCCCTCGATCGGCCGCTCGTTCGACGACTTCGCCCGCCTGGCTCCGCAGGTCGACGCCCGCGGCGGCGGCGCCTTCTCGGCCGCCGGCAAGAGCAATCGCTACAACAATATCCAGATCGACGGCGCCGTGAACAACGACCTGTTCGGCTTGAGCGGCAGCGGCACCCCCGGATTGGCCTCGCCGATCTCGCTCGACGCCGTGCAGGAATTCCAGCTGGTCATCGCCCCCTACGACGTCCGCCAGGGCGGCTTCACCGGCAGCAGCCTGAACGCCATTACGCGCAGCGGCACCAACATGTTCTCCGGTTCGGCCTACTACTTCGGCCGCAACCAGGACTTCGTGGGCAAGGGCCCCGACCAGACCGCCTACGGGACCTTCAGCGAAAAGCAGTACGGATTCCGCGTCGGCGGCCCGGTCATCAAGGATAAGTTGTTCTTCTTTCTCAACGGCGAAATGGGCGACAATAAAACCCCACCCAGCTATATCATCGACGACAGCGGCGCTTCCAACGACTTTGGCGGCAGCAGCATCACCAAGGCCGACGCCGATCGTTTCATCAGCATCCTCAAAAACAAGTATGGCTACGACCCGGGCGGCTACGGCCAAGGCCACAAGGATGTAATCGCAGACAACTCCAAGATCTTTGTGCGCCTGGACTACAACATCAGCGACAAGCACCGCTTGACCCTGCGCCATAATTATGTTTCGGGTTCTTCGGACAGAACCCCGTCCGCAGCCAGAAGCACTGTGTTCCCCTTTGGTGATGTATATTACCAGATGGACAACACAACCAACTCCACCGTGGCCCAGCTCAACAGCACCCTGGGCAACAACCTGTTCAACGAACTGATCGTGAACTACACAACCATCCGCGACAAACGCTCTACCGGCGCCACCACCTTCCCGCAGGTAAACATTAGCATAGACGGCAGCAACAATTTTACCGCCGGCACCGAGCAGTACTCGGGCGCCAACGCCCTTAACCAGGACATCATCGAGCTCACCGACAACCTGACCTGGTACAAGGGCAAGCACACCTTCACCGTCGGCACTCACAACGAATTTTTCAAATTCGCCAACCTTTTCATCCCCAATTACTACGGCTATTGGGAATTCTCCAGTCTTGACAATTTCGAGAACGGCATCGCCTCCCGCTATCGGCACGATTTCCTCACTACTAACCCAAAGGAAAAATGGTTTGGCAAATTCGACGTTATGCAGCTGGGCGCCTACGCCGGCGACAACTGGGCCGTCATGCCCAACTTGACCCTGACCCTGGGCCTGCGCCTCGACGTGCCGATCATCAACGATACGCCGACGGCCAACCCCCTGGTGGAACAGATCTACGGCGTCAAGACCGACCAGGCCGCCTCGGGCAACCTGCTGTTCTCTCCTCGCGTGGGCTTTAACTGGGACGTCAACAACGATAAAAAGACCCAGGTGCGCGGCGGTATCGGCATCTTCTCGGGCCGCACCCCCTACGTCTGGATCTCCAACCAGTTCAACAACTCCGGCATGGAATTCACCCGTTATAGTCTGTATAATCCCACTTTCAGCTTCGTTAACGACCCAAATAACCAACCCGAGTCTGGTACGGGTCTGGTACCCGGTATCAGTGAAGTCGACATTATTGACAAAAATTTCACCTACCCGCAGGTGCTACGCACCAACATAGCTGTCGACCAGGAACTGCCCCTGGGCATCATCGGTACTCTGGAGTTCATCTATTCCAAGAACGTCAACGAGATCCTC
Organism: Candidatus Aminicenantota bacterium; assembly: GCA_022865785.1. Taxonomy (GTDB): domain Bacteria; phylum Acidobacteriota; class Aminicenantia; order UBA2199; family UBA2199; genus UBA2199. The sequence goes on along the minus strand of JALHTJ010000310.1, from coordinate 2,844 downwards.
TACCAGAACCTGAACCTGAGGCAAACCGACGCCTTCGGCATAGGCAACCGCATCATGTACCGCCGCGACTATGATGTTTTCACCACTGGAACCAAGTCATTCAACGACATCATCTACCTGACAAACTCGACCCAGGGCTACCAGTACAGCCTCTCGCTCCAGTTGCAGAAGAGCTTCAACAAGAACTCCTGGGCCAACTTCACCTATTCCTATGGTCAAGCCAAGGACGTCAATTCCGGCACCTCTTCACAAGCCGCCTCCAACTGGGGCTACAATTGCATCCGCTACGATGTTAACAACCCCGAGCTCACCTGGTCCAATTATGACGTGCGCCACCGCATCGGCGCGGCCGTTTCCTACACCTTCAATTTTCTTAAAAACGCCCCGACCAGCATCGGCCTGTTCTACGGCGGCCGTTCGGGCCGTCCCTATTCCTCCACCTACAATTCCACTGCAGGCTCAGACTCCAATGGAGATGGTAATTACGGCAACGACCTGATCTACGTGCCCAATTCCCTCAACGAGGTCATCATGGTCGATTCCAAAGGCGTCACCCTGGCCGACCAACCCACCGCCTGGAACAACTTGAACGTCTATATCGACGGCGACCCGGCTCTGGTAGCCGCCCGCGGTACCATCATCGAGCGTAACGCCAGTCGCGAGCCGTGGAACCACGGTCTCGACGCCCGCCTGGCCCAAGACATCCCTGTCCCCGGCCTCAAGGACCATCGCCTGCAGATCACCCTGGACATCGTCAACCTGCTCAACCTCTTCAACAAGGACTGGGGCAAACTGCAGTACGTTTCCAACCAGAACGATACCCCAATCACTTTCAAGGGTATCGATGCAGCCACCGGTAAGCAGAAGATCTATTTCTCCCCCCGCACCCGCTTCGCTCTAAGCGAGCTCGCATCGCGTTGGCAAGCGCAGCTCGGCCTGCGTTACTCGTTCAATTGAAGAAGCTTCGGGCCTCTTAACCGGGACCTGAATCGATAAAAAGACCCCCTGGCCGCGAGGCCAGGGGGTTTTTTTTACCCCAAAAAAAACGAAACCCGGTATACGGTTGACGAATATATATGGGGAAAACAAAAATCCCAAATCACAAATCCCAATAATTAAAATCAAAGAAGTAGGGGGCACGGCGCGCCGTGCCCCTGCCGTTGAAACGCGAATTTGCTTTGCTATAGCACCGGAGTTTGATGAATCAAACCCCTTGTATATTACTCTTTGTAAATATTTTAAGTATTAAAATATTTCCAAACGCCCCGATGTTTTTTATGACCGTTAACCCCTTGAGCTGAATGCTCGATCGTAGCAAGGTCTATCGGGGCTTTGCCAACATGGATGGTTTTTTGGTAATACATGTAGCAGTGGTGGTGAAAAAGAGACCGGCGGCAGCCCGCATAGCCCAGCGTACTCGAGGCACGATATACGGACGTAGCATGGGCGCCACCGGCCATACCAGGCAATCCAGCATGCCCGAACAGTCGAACGGTTCGTGACCGCATGACAAGGATGGGCTCAGGTTGCCTTCTTATTTTATACCACCCTGGAGGGAAAAATGGAAGTCATTTTAGGTATTGATGTCAGTTCACGAACATTGGATGTCTGTTTGCAATCACCTGAGTTGGTCAAGCCCATGTCCAAAACGTACGCCTACACCCCAGAGGGCTGCAAAAAGTTGCTCGCCTGGGCAACTCGCTGCAAAGTCTCGCGCTGCGCCATGGAGGCCACCGGAGGTTATGAACTTCGTATCGCCCAACTGATCCTGCAGACCGGTATCAAGCTGTACGTCGTCAACCCCAACCGCATCCGTCATTTTGCCAAGGGTGAAGGTATTCTGGCCAAAACAGACAAAATCGATGCCTTTGTAATCGCTGAATTTGCCCGAAAATCCAATCTCCCGGCAGCCTTCGAAGCTTCTCCCGAACAGATCGAACTCAAACAGCTGATCGGCCGCAGGATCGAATTGAAGAACAGTCTGCAGGTTGAAAAATGCAGAATGCGCTTGGCTACCGGGGCCATTTTGCAGAGCCATGAAAACCTCGTTGCAGCCATCGACATGGAAGTTGAACAGATCGACCGCCTTATCGATGCCCTGGAAATACAAAACCCTGATATCGCTCAAAAGACCCGGATCCTCTGCCAGCAAAAAGGGGTTGGCAAAGCGACCGCTCATGCCCTGGTCGCCCTGGTTCCGGAACTCGGACGCATCGACAGGCGCAAGATCGCTTCCCTGATTGGCCTCGCTCCCATTGCCAATGAGAGCGGCAAGATGAAGGGCAAACGCTTCATCTCGGGAGGACGATACGAAGCCAGGCGCTGCCTGTACATGCCTGCCTGGGTAGCAACCCACCACGATGCTGAATTTACCGCCTTCTATCAACGGCTCATCGGAAATGGAAAGCCACCCAAGGTCGCTATCATCGCCGTAATGCGTAAACTCCTGGTCCGTCTGAATGCCATGATGCGCAACCATCTCATGCAATCTTAAAAAAGCACTTGACTTTTAAGACAGTCGCTACATCTTGTTTCTTCGTTTAGGTCATTGGGTTATTGGATTTTGGTGCTTATTTGTAATTTGGTGCTTGGAATTTGAATTCTTACCGTCTACCGTCAACCGTACGCCGTCTACCGATTCCTTTGATCCCTTTTCAGGTCAGGCGCGGAATGACCAGGCCCAGCAAACGGATGAAGTCACCCTTCACCCGAGCGGCCGTCTCGGTCACCTCCTGGTGGCTGAGCGGCTGCTTTGAGATGCCCGCGGCCAGGTTGGTGACGCAGGAGATGCCGGCCACGCGCACACCCATGTGCCGGGCGCAAATGGCTTCGGGCACGGTGGAC
>JALHTJ010000309.1 GCA_022865785.1 Candidatus Aminicenantota bacterium | reverse complement strand
CATGGCAATGAAGAGCTGACCCTCCGTGGTCTCGCCGATCTCGTACACCGAGCAGATGTTGGCGTGGTCCAGCGCCGAGGCGGCCTTGGCCTCGTGGATGAAGCGCTTCCTCTCCTCCTCGTCGCCGCTGATCTGGGGGGGCAGGAACTTGAGCGCCACCAGGCGGTCGAGCTTCACGTCCCGCGCCTTGTAGACGACACCCATTCCGCCTTCGCCGAGCTTCTCGAGGATGCGGTAGTGGGAGATGGTCTGGCCGATCATTTTTCATCACCCACCGGAAGGTTCATGCGCCGCACCAGATCCGGGAAACGCGGATCGGAGCGCAAGGGTGCGTAGGCGGGATTGTCGTTGATCCATGGAAGAAAACTGTGGCGCTCCCGATAGGCCGCTTCAAGCCACAGGAAGGCTTCATCATTTTCTCCCAAGGCCGCGTAGGTCTCAGCCAAAAACCAACCCGCCCAAGCACCTTTTGCCTTGGGTTTTTCCGCCAAGGATTTGGCTAGTTGTTTCCGAGCCTCATCCCTGCGGCCGGCTTGGGCGTAGGTACGCGCAAGTCCCCATCTCCAAACAGGATCGACCGCACCCGCTTTTTGCTGCGTCGCAATGGCCTCCGCAAACATACCTTTTTCGGCATACAAAACCCCCAAAACATAAAGTCCATAGGCGAAATCGGGATCCAGCTCGAGTGATTTCCTGGCTTCCCCTATCGCTTTTTCGATCTGCCCGGTGCACCAATATTGATAACCGCGATCCGCATAGAAGAGTGGCGTGAGAGGCTCCACTTCCTGCGCCCGCTTCATTTCCGCCAGTGCTTCTTCACGCCGTCCAATCATAAATAGATACCAGGAATAGTCACGATGGGCTTCGCCGATACTAGGGTTAAGTTCTATGGCACGCTGCAGATCCTTCTCCGCTCCTTTGTAGTCCCAGTCAGAATACAGCTTGATCATACCGAAAGCCAGGTACATTTCCGACAGCGGTTCGCCGCCCAACTCCTCCGCCTTGCGCGCAGCCACCTTGGCTTGGGCAAAAGCGTCGGGAAATCTCTCATGACCGATCACGCTGTAGAAGAATGCCAATTGGGCGTATGACAATGGATTTGTCGGGTCTTTTTCGATTGCCTGGTTTAAATATGCCAGAGCTTTTTCATATCCTTCCGGAGTCATTTTGTTCAAGTAAAACTTTCCTTTGAGATAGTCCGCGTAGGCTTCGGGATTAATCGGCCGGGCTATCGCCAAACGGGCCTGCTCCTGCGGTGTAAGCTGGATCTTGATTTTATCGGCGATGGCCAGCGCCACCTCGTTCTGCACTGCCAGTACGTTGCGCAGGCTGCGTTCGTATCTTTCCGCCCACACGTGGGTGTCGGTTTTGGCGTTGATCAGCTGTGCCGTGATCCGCACCCGCTCCCCGCTGAGTTGGACCGAACCCTCGATCACCCAGTCTACGCCCAAGGTGGCCGCGATCTCGCGCAGTGGCTTCTTGCTTCCCTTGAACTGCATCACGGAGGTCCTTGAGATGACCTTGAGCGAGGCGATTTTGGCCAGGCATGTGATCAGCTCTTCAGTCATTCCATCGGAGAAGTATTCCTGGCTGCTGTCCCCGGAAAAATTGACAAGAGGCAATACCGCCAGGGATCGAATCATTGGCGCTTCCGGTTTCTTCTGGAAAAAAGGGAGCACGCCGCTGATATAAAGGCTGGCCAGCAATCCGCATAAGGCCAGTGCAGCGTAAAGATATTTATTTTTAATGTCAAAAATTCTGGCCGCTTTGGGCTTGGCAGTGAGGGGCTTAAGCCCCTCGGCCACGGCCTGCAGGTCGGCCAGAAACTCTGCTATGGTCTGATAGCGTTCGGACGGGTTCTTGGCCAGCGCCATGCCGACGATCTGCTCCAGCCCGGACGGAATATCGGACCTGGCTTTGGCCAATGGTTCGGGCTCCTCGTTGAGAATGGAATAGACCAGTGCCTGTTCGTACTCTCCGCGGAACGGTGTATTGCCGGCAAGCATTTCGTAGAGAACCACGCCCAGCGACCAGATGTCAGCCCTGTGGTCCACCTCCTTTCCCATCGCCTGCTCCGGCGACATGTAGGCCGCCGTGCCCACAGTG
>JALHTJ010000308.1 GCA_022865785.1 Candidatus Aminicenantota bacterium | reverse complement strand
GTGGGCAACGTCGGCACTGAGGACCAGGATCCTGCCGAACTCGAAGACTACCTGGAATTCAGCCCGGCCCTTTCCGGAAAAACGGAATGGAAATCGCCCCGCGAACTGGTCTTCACCCCGGACCGGGAACTGGTTCCGGGCACCCGCTACCGCGCCGTTTTGCATATCCGCAAATTCATGAGCCTGCCCCGAGCATATGCGCGCTTCGAGTTCACCTTTTCGGTGATCCGCGAGTCGCTGGCGATCAACTTGGAAGGGCTTGCTCCGCTCGACGAGATATCGCCAAACCGCTTCCTGTTGCGCGGCATGCTGACCAGCCGCGACAGACAGGAGGGCGTTGCCGTCAAAAAGATCCTCTCCGCCCGCCATGCGGGGAAGGCCCTGGCCATCGACTGGGCGCATGAGAACGAAGGGCGGAGCCACAGCTTCGTCATTCGGGACATCCAGCGCCTGGAGCAGCCCAGCCAAGTCGAGGTGAAATGGGACGGAGCTCCGGTCGGTGCCGAGCAGAAAGGCTCACGCCAGGTCGATGTGCCTTCGCTGGGCCAATTCGACCTTCTGGAGGCCGAGGCGGTCCTTGAGCCGGCCGCGTGTGTCCTGCTGCGCTTTTCCGATCCTCTGAAAAAAAACCAGAACCTGAAGGGTCTGGTCACCATACCGGGGCATGAGCCCACCTTCGAGATCGACAACAACGTGGTGCGCGTCTATTCCAGCAAGGGTTTCGACGCTGCGGTCGAGGTCAGCGTCAACCCCGGCGTTCGCAATTTCAACGACCGCAGGCTGGAGAAGAATCTCAAGCGAACGTTGTCCTTCCAACGCTTGTTGCCGCAGGTCCGTTTCGTGGGAAAAGGCGTCATACTCCCCGAGAAGGAAAAACTGACCATTCCTTTCGAGGTGGTCAGCCTCAGGTCCATCCAGGTGACGGCGTTCCAAATCTTCCAGAACAATATGGCCCAGTTTTTCCAGCAGAACAACCTGGAAGGCCGGGAAAATCTCTCCATGGTCGGCCGTTTCTTGTGGCGCAAGACCGTGCCCCTCAGCGACCAAGCCGGGGAAACTGGCAATTGGCGCCGCTACAGCCTGGACGTGACCCAGCTCCTGAGTGAGAACCCGGGAAGCATTTTTCGCATTATCCTCTCCTTCAACCGTGGCAATTCGGCCTATCCCTGCACCAACAACGATGCGCCGGTCCCGGAACCCTCCCTGCAGAACCAGGACGATGTCTCCTACCGGGATTATTCCAATTGGGACTACTCCTACGATTATTATTACCAGGAAGGGAGAGACGGCTGGGCCGACCGCAACGATCCCTGCAAAGACGCCTATTACAACCCGCGCTTCAACAAAGGAGCGATCCAGGCCCGCAACTTCCTGGCCTCGAACCTCGGGCTGGTGGCCAAGCGCGGCGATGGCTTCGACCTGCACGTGGTCACGACCGACATTCGCACGGCCGAACCCCTGGCCGGGGTCCTGGTCCGCGCTTTCAATTTCCAGAATCAGCTGCTTGGCGAAGGCAGCAGCGACGGATCGGGGTTCCTCACCCTGGGGCTCCCCGGCCAGCCGTTCTTCATAGAGGCCACGCAGGGGAAGGACAGGGGATATCTGCGCCTGAGCAAGGAGGGCGCCCTGGCCACAAGCCATTTCGACGTGGGCGGCGAAAAAGTGCAGAAAGGGATCAAGGGGACCATTTACGGCGAACGGGGCGTCTGGCGCCCCGGCGACGACCTGTACCTGACATTCGTCCTCTTCGACCGCGAGCACAAACTGCCCGCCGAGCACCCGGTGCTCCTTGAGCTGTACAACCCCAAGGGGCAACTGATCCAGACCAGCAAACCGGCCCGGTCGCTTGACGCCTTCCATTCCTTCCGCCTGCGCACGGCCGAAGCGGCCCCGACCGGCAACTGGAAGGCCAGGGTGCTGGTTGGCGGCCTCTCTTTCGAGCAGAATGTCAAGATCGAAACGGTGGTACCCAACCGTCTGAAGATCGATTTTCAACCAGGTGCGGAAAAACTGGTTAAGGAAAAGCCGGCGGAAGCTGCACTCCGCAGCCAGTGGCTGCACGGGGCCGTGGCCGCCAACCTGAAGTTCGACGCCAGGGTGCGCCTGGCGCCGCGGCCCACCAGCTTCCCGCGCTGGCCCGATTATGTCTTTGATGACCCGGCCCGTGTGATCACCGCCTCCGAGCAGCAGGTCGCCGACGGCCGGCTGGACGCCAATGGCCTTGCCAACTTTCCCATCAAGCTCGAGATGGAGGAGGCGGCGCCGGGGATGATGGACGCGCAGTTCACGGTCCGTGTCTTCGAGGAGAGCGGCGATTTTTCGAGCGACGCCGTGACCCTGCCCTTTTACCCTTATAAAAGTTTCGTCGGCATCCGCGTCCCCAAGGGCGACGAGATGCGCGGCATGCTGCTCACCGACCAGGAGCATCTCCTGCAGATCGTTACCGTCGATCCCGAGGGCAAACCCGTCTCCCGCGACAAGCTGGAGGTCAGCCTCTACAAGGTCGAATGGAAATGGTGGTGGGACAGGAGCGGCGACTCTCTGGCCCAGTTCATCGCCAACACCAGCCATGTTCCGTTGCTGAAGGGCGAGGTCGCGACCCGCGACGGCACTGGCCAGTGGAAATTCCAGATCAAGTACCCGCAGTGGGGCCGTTATTTGGTCCGCGTAGTCGATCCGCAGAGCGGCCACGCCGCCGGCAAGGCCATCTACATCGACTGGCCGGGTTGGGCGGGCCGCGCCAGGGAAGAGAAAGGCAGCGGTGCCACGCGGCTCAACTTCAGTGCCGACAAGGAGCGCTACCAGGTTGGGGAAAAGGCGACCATCTTCCTCCCCGACGCCCCCCAGGGGCGGGCGCTGGTCTCCCTGGAGAACAACTCTCGCATACTGAAACAGATGTGGGTGAGCACCCAGGCCGGCGAAAACCGCTTTGAGATAGAGTTTGACGAGAGCATGAGCCCCAACATCTATGTCCACGTCACCCTGCTGCAGCCCCACTCGGGCAAGAAGAGCGATACCCCCATCCGCCTGTACGGCGTCATCCCGGTCATGGTGGAGAACCCGCGCACTCGGCTGGAGCCGCTGCTCAAGGTGGCCGACGAGCTGAAGCCCCTGCAGGAGTTCAAGGTCGGAGTGGCGGAAAAGTCAGGGCGGGCCATGACCTACACCCTGGCCGTGGTCGACGAGGGGCTGCTGGGACTGACGCGCTACGCCGCCCCCGACTTGCGCCGGAAATTCTACAACCGCGAGGCCCTGGGCGTCCTCACCTGGGACCTCTTTGACGATATTGCCGAAGCTTATGGTGCAGATCTTTCGCGCCTGCTGGCCCTGGGCGGCGATGAAGAAGGCGCCGCCGCCGGCTCCGAGAAAAAGCAGCGGCGCTTCCCGCCGGTGGTGCTTTTTGCCGGGCCTTTCTCCCTGGAAGCCGGGAAAACAGCGGAACACAAATTCACCATGCCGCAGTATGTAGGGGCAGTGCGGGTCATGGCCGTGACCGGCCGCGACGGTGCCTTTGGCGTCGCGGAGAAGTCGGTGCCGGTGCGCCAGGACCTGATGATCCTGCCCACCCTGCCGCGGGTCGTCCGGCCGGGTGAGACCTTCGATCTCCCCGTCTCGGTCTTCGTCAGCCATGCCGGCATTCGCAAGGTGCAGGTCCAGATCGACGCCGGCGACCGGTTCCTGGTGGACGGGCCGAAGATCAAGGTTATCGAATTCAAGAAGCCGGGAGACGAGATCGTCTTCTTC
>JALHTJ010000052.1 GCA_022865785.1 Candidatus Aminicenantota bacterium | reverse complement strand
CCTGACCGGCCCGCACGGCTTCTGCGACCTCGATCCCCAGGGCATGCTGGTCGAGGGTTTCGACCAACTGCCCACCATCGCCGGCTATTACAATTTTCCCTACTACCAGAAGCTGGTTGAGGACCTCGGCTTCCAGAAGGAGGTCGATTACGTCGAATTCCGCACCCATGCGCCGGAAATGTCGGCTTTTCCCGAAAAACTGCTGCGCCTGGCCGAGCGCATCAAGGAGCGCGGCGGCCTGCGCGTGCTGCAGTTCTCCAATAAAAAGGAGATCCTGGGCCGCGCCGAAGAGCTGTTCCACCTGCTGGATGAAGCCTTCGAGGAAATTTACGGCGCCGTACCCCTGACCGAAAGACAGATCCATTATTTCATCAAGAAATATTTTTCCTTCGTGGACAAGGACCTGATCCAGGCCGTGGTCAACCAAAAAGACGAGATGGTCGGCTTCATGATCGCCATGCCCAACTTTTCGCGCGCCTTCCAGAAAGCCAGGGGCAGTCTTTTTCCCCTGGGCTGGTGGCACCTGCTGCGGGCCATGAAAAAGAACGACGTCCTGGATTTTTACCTGGCCGGCATCAAGAAAAACTACCGCGGCCAGGGAGTGGACCTGCTGATGGTGGTGGAAATGGCCCACAAGGCCATCGCCAAGGGCTTCCATTATACCGAGTCCAACCAGGAGCTGGAGTCCAACACCAAGATCCAGGCGCAGTGGAAGTATTTCAATCCTGTGCAACACAAGCGCAAGAGGATCTTCAAGAAAGTCTTAGCGAAATAGACGAAATGTAACTACGTGACGCGTAACGCGTGACGCGTGACGAGGGAAGAGAAATAGTATTCGATGGAATACACGTAACGAGTAAGATAGAGGTAAAAAGAAAAATGCAATCGCATAAAGATTTGGATGTGTGGAAAAGAAGCATGGAATTGGTCGTAAATATTTATCGTTTGACACGAGATTTTCCTCATGAAGAACAGTTCGGACTTTCCTCACAAATTCGCAGGTCGGCTATCTCTATTCCCAGCAATATTGCTGAAGGAGCTGCACGCAATTCGGCAAAAGAATATAAGCAGTTTCTTTATATTTCATTGGGTTCGGTTTCAGAAATCGAAACACAAATTTTAATTGCTGAAAAGTTGGGGTTCCTGAAAACAAAGAATTCTTTGCTTGAAGATGTTTCCGATATAAGAAAAATGTTGACCGGGCTTATTTCGTATGTTTCAAAGAAACAATTTCTGAAAAAGATGTAATTTTCATCGATTTTTATTTGTCTTCCGTGTCACGCGTTACGCGTTACGCGTCACGAAGTTCTAAACGACCCCTACCACCCGATATCAAACCCTCTAAATACCTGCTCCTGGTCAAAAACTTCTCTCTCCACCCGCTCCACGCTTGCTGACCTTGGCCCACTGTGTAAAAATGACTCAAATCGAGTGATTTCTGCCTCATCTCCTTGAGCGAGGACTTCAACGTTACCGTCAGGGAGGTTGCGGACGCTGCCGGAAATGCCCCACTTTTCAGCTTCTTGAACGGTGTAATGGCGGAAACACACACCCTGCACCCGGCCCGAGATCAAGTAGCGATAGGTCTTCATATTGCAATTATAGCAGAAATACGTGACGCGTAACGCGTAACAAGGAGCTGCAATGAATCGAATTCTGTTTTTAACTCTTTTTGTAAGAGAGGCGGGTAGGGGGTGAGATTAGGAGAGCGATTATGATTTCTTGTTTATTCTTACCCTAAACCTTATCCCCTGTACCCTGTTTCGGTCATTGGCATTTGGGACTTGGAATTTATTTAGAATTTGGGATTTGTGATTTTATTTCGGGCGGGTCGCGTACGGGCGATTCATGAATCGCCCCTACCTTCCCTTGTCACGCGTTACGCGTAACGAAGCTGGACGCTTCTCCCTCCGAAACCCTCTCCAGCACAAGAGAAAATATCGAAATTCCCTTGACAGTCAATCCCTGATATGGTATTCAGAGATGTGTTTCTAAAAGAGGCAGGAGACGGACTGTAAACTATTTTAACAGCAACTGATGAGTCTCCCTAAAATTTCCTGTTGCCAGGCTTTTTGCCTGAAAAGGCTAACGGCGGCAGCTTAGTTTAAGAAGGAATCAGCGAACTTCGTGACACGTAACGCGTGACGAGTAGCAGCCAATAAACGAACTACAGTGATGAGTGAAAATAAGATAATTTCTCGATTTTTCTATATATTGCAGTTTCTCTTCTCAAGTCTTGCGTCATTTGCTATGTGTTGCGATTGGTCGCTTAATTTTCTTCCGCGTCACGCGTTACGCGTCACGCGTCACGGAGTGCACTAATGTCCAATCTAATTTCCCTCTCTCCCGACGGCACCGAGTATCCTTTACCTCAACCCTCAGACTATGATCGCGAGTTCCAACGAGTCAAAGCCCTGGTCGACGAACACCGAGCCCGGGGTCGCGAAATCGTCATTGTCTTGGGCGTAGGCTTTGTCGGAGCAGTAATGGCAGCAATCGTAGCTGATGTCACTGACAAAAAAGGGAACCCTACGAAATTTGTCATTGGAGTTCAACGACCTTCCCCAAGGTCTTTCTGGAAGATTCCCACCCTGAACAAGGGCATCTCGCCGGTCAAGGCCGAGGACCCCGAGGTCGACCCGCTGATACGTCGCACCGTGCTGGAGAAGAAGACCCTGCTGGCCACCTATAACAACGAGGTCCTCACCCTGGCCGACGTGGTGGTGGTCGACGTCCAGCTCGATTTCTTGAAAAGCGAGCTGGGCAACTGCCGCAGCGGCGAAGTGGAGATGAAAGCCCTGGAAGAGTCGTTCGAGACCATCGCCAAACGCGTGCCCGCGGAGTGCCTGGTGCTGATCGAGACCACGGTGGCGCCCGGCACCACTGAGCAAATAGCCCTGCCGGTCATGCGCAAGATCTTCCGCCAGCGCGGAATCAAAACCGACCCGCTGCTGGCCCACTCCTACGAGCGCGTCATGCCCGGCCGCCAGTACGTGGCTTCCATCCGCGACTTCTGGCGAGTCTGCAGCGGCATCAACCCCGAGGCCCGCGCCCGTGTGGTCAAGTTCCTCAACCAAGTGATCCATACCGAAAAATTCCCCTTGACCGTACTGGACAGGCCCATCGAGTCTGAGACGGCCAAGATCGTGGAAAACTCTTACCGCGCCACCATCCTCTCCTTCCTTGACGAGTGGTCGCTCTTTGCCGAGCGCAACGGCGTGGACATCGGCAAAGTCATCAAGGCCATCAAGGTGCGGCCGACCCACAGCAACATGATCTTTCCCGGGCCCGGCATTGGCGGCTACTGTTTGCCCAAAGACGGCGGTCTGGGCATATGGGCCTACAAGCATGTTTTCGGCTTCGAAGACGATATATTCAAGATCACTCCGCGCGCCATCGACATCAACGATACCCGCGCTTTACACGCCGCCCAACTGGTGCGCGACGCCCTGCGCAACATGAGTGTACCCGTGGCCGGCGCCGAGGTCCTGATCTGCGGCGCTTCCTACCGCGAGGACGTCGGGGACACCCGCTATTCCGGCTCAGAAGTATTGGTGCGCCGCCTTTCTGAAATAGGAGCCGAGATCCGCGTCCACGACCCCTATGTGGAGCGCTGGTGGGAGTTCGAGAAGCAGGACGAGTATCCGGTTGTCGGCAAGGAAAAGTTTTTCCGCAATCAGAAGAAGCTCAAGAGCCTTCAGGTTCAGAAAGATCTCGCCAAAGCCCTTCCCGGCTGCGACGCCCTGGTGCTTGCCGTCCGCCATGAGGAATATCTCGATTTAGACCCGAAAGAAATCGTGAAATTGGCCGGAAAACCCATTGCCGTTATAGATTGCTTCCTGATCCTGAGCGATGAGCAGATCAAGGCATACCTTGCTCTGGGCTGTGAAGTCAAGGGGCTGGGCAGAGGGCACATAAAAAGGTTAAAAGAAGAAGTTAGAGGTAATGAGGTAAAGGGATAAAGAGGTAAAGTGAGAAAGATTGGTAGAGGTAGAGAGAAAGAGAGGTAAAGAGATAAAGTGAGAAAGAATAAAAGATCGATAATTTGCAATTCTTCTTACTCTACTCCTCTAACTCTCTACCACTTTATCTCAGGGGTTCGGTAAAGCACTATGCACTGGCGCGATCTTGAAGTATGGAAAAAATCTCATTTATTGACAAAGCAGATTTATCTATTGACCAGGAGTTTTCCCAAAGAAGAACGCTACGCATTAACTTCGCAAATCCAAAGGGCAACTTATTCGATCCCTCTCAATATAGTCGAAGGTCATACTCGGAGGACATCCAAGGAATTTCTGCAGTTCTTAATTATCGCACGAGGCTCTTTGGAAGAATTGAGATATCTAATAATCCTCTGCCAAGATATTGGCTATATCCCGGTTACGGATGCGGAAAAAGTGGAAATGATTGCATGCGAAATCAGTTGTATGCTAAATGCGCTTATGAAATCTATTAGAAAAAAATGAAAAAGGCTAAATGAAAAAGATAATAAGTTCGATAAATTGCTTGTTTTCTTACTTTACCTCTCTACCTCTCTACCCCTTTACCTCAAAGGAGATCAAATGAACTCCACTTCTCGTAACTTTGCTCTTATTGGCATCGCAGGCTACATAGCTCCTCGCCACCTGCAAGCGATAAAAGACACCGGCAATGTTCTGATCGCGGCGCTAGATCGTTCGGATTCCGTAGGCATCTTGGACAGGTTCTTCCCTGACGCTCGTTTCTTCACCGAATTCGAACGCTTTGACCGCCACGCCGAAAAGCTGCGCCGCCAGGGCGAAGAGAAGCGAGTTCATTACGTTTCCATCGCTTCGCCCAACTACCTGCACGACGCCCATATCCGTTTCGCCCTGCGCCTTGGTGCCGACGCCATTTGCGAAAAACCCCTTGTCCTGAATCCCTGGAACGCCGACGCCCTGCAGGAGTATGAAAAGGAGACGGGCAAGAAGGTCTACACAGTCCTGCAGCTGCGCCTCCACCCTTCAATTATTGCCTTGAAAGAAAGGATCGACGCCGAAAAATCAACGAAAAAACACGATATCGAACTGACCTATATCACTTCCCGCGGCCGCTGGTACGAGGTCTCCTGGAAAGGGGATGTCCACAAAGCGGGCGGCGTGGCCACCAATATCGGCATCCATTTCTTCGACATGCTGTTGTGGATCTTCGGGCCGCTTCAAAATCAAGTGGTTCATTTGGCCAATGATAAAAAAATGTCCGGTTTCTTTGAGCTCGAAAAAGCCCGCGTCAAGTGGTTCCTTTCGCTCGATCGCGACGATTTACCCAAGGTCGCTCAAGATGCCGGAAAAAGCACGTATCGATCTCTTACATTGGATAATGAAAGCTACGAATTCTCCGACGGTTTTGCCGAACTGCACACCGAAGTATATCGCCAGGTGCTCGCCGGCAATGGTTTCGGCATAGATGCGGCCCGGCCTTCGATCGAATTGGCCCATCAGATCCGCAGTGCCACGCCTGTTGGCTTGAAAGGGGAGTACCATCCATTGGCGAAGAGATCGTGACGCGTAACGCGTAACGCGTGACGAGGAAAGACAAAGGAAATACAAGTATGCGATATTCGAAACTGATTATGGAAAGAATACAAAGTTGAAGAAAAGATGAAGCCAAAAGAAACACCTGATCTATTCGAAAATTTTCTGAAGATACTGCGAGCCTTGGCCCGGGAAAAGGTCGAATACATCCTGATCGGCGGCTTTGCGGTCATCCTGCACGGATTGGAGCGTTTGACTGCGGATATTGATATTTTTATAAAACCTGAAGCTGATAACCTTGCCCGCTTGAAAAAAGCGTTAAAGAAAGTTTTTCCCAATGATCGGGAGATCGATTCCATTTCTCTCCAGGACCTGGTGGATTATGCAGTGGTTCGCTTTGGCACCGATGCTGATTTTTATATTGACATCGTGGCCAGGATCGGTGAGATGTTCCGTTATGAAGATCTGGAGCATGAAGCACGGGATGTTGCCGGGGTGCCTGTGCGCATCGCCACTCCCGAAACCCTTTTCAAAATGAAAAAAGATACAGTCCGCCCGGAAGACAAGCGGGATGCCTTTTATTTGGCCGAGTTGATCGCGAAAAAATCTTCAAAAGGATAAATAATGGCTGTACAGAAATTCCGCACCTTCGCCGAAGCTGAGAAGGCTCTCTGGGTATTTCATCCCGATGAAGCCTATTACCGGCGGGTCGCCGCCCTCTGGGCCGCCGCCCGGCGCCTGTGCCCTCCGCCTCCCGTTAAACCGGGAATTTTTCGCTTGCGCACTTTTGCAGAAGCAGCTAGAAAACCTTTCGACAGAGATAAATCCAATTCCAGGCCTATTTCGAAACTGATTGAAGATAAAAAAGAAAGGGAGATCCTGAGACTAAGCAGGCTGACGCCGGAGCAAAGGCTGAAGGCGCAGGCAAAGCTCAATGCCCATATCAAAGAACTATTCTTTGCCGGTTTAAGCAGCAAGGGATTCTCCCGGGCAGAGATCATCCGAATGTGGAAAACAAAATGAACAAAGCCAAGCTATTGCCGATTTTGCAGGTGTTGCATGAAGCAGGTGTCCCATTTGCCCTAATCGGAGGATATGCCGTCGCTGCCTGGGGAGCTGTACGTGCCACCCGGGATATCGACTTCCTGGCTGCTGTGGCTCCCGACAAAATTCCCGGACTGATCAAAGCATTCATGAAAGCGGGTTTTAAGGGAAATTACAGGTCCGGGGGCGAAGACGATCCTGTTAGGGGAGTGCTCGGATTGGAACGAGCTGAAACGCCGGACGCGGAACCCGTAGAAATCATTTTGGGAATAAAAAAAATGCCCGCGGCAATCTTTGAGCGGGCGCGGCAGATCCCGTTTTTTGGTTTGGAGGTGCCGGTAACCTCGCCCGAAGACATGATCCTGCTCAAATGTCTGGCTGGCGGCCCGTTTGACCTTGCGGATGCCCGGTCGATCTTGAAGGTCATGCAGGGCAAGCTGGACATGGAGTATCTGAAAAGCGAGTTCAAGCGCTGCCGCTTGTCTTTGGAAAAATTGAATAAAAAGTGACAAGTAACAAAAGGTAGATGAGTAAATGGGTGGACGGGTGGACGAGTGAACAGGTAGACGAGTGAATGGATAGACGAGGGAACGGGTAGACGAGGAAAATGGGGGAGCAGACTCAAACTCACAAAGATTTAGATGTATGGAAGTTAGGGCTGGTGTTTGTAAAAGATTTTTATGCGGTAACAAAAAAATTTCCTGCAGAGGAAATGTATGGATTAACATCGCAATTGCGACGTGCTGCAGTTTCTGTCCCCACAAATATTGCCGAAGGTGCTGCAAAAAATTCAAGGAAAGATTTCATCAAATATTTATATATTTCTTTAGGATCTCTCGTGGAGATAGAGACTCTACTTTATGTTACTGAATTACTGAATTATTGTGAAGTTTCTGAATTAATGGATTCGAGCACACGACTAAGAATGAAGCTATTGAACTTGATTAAGTATCAAAAGAGCAAAATATAAAAATGTGTAGACGAGTAAACGAGTTGACGGGAACACGGGAAATGAATAAACGAATAAACGTGAAAACGAGTAGACGGGGAGCCGCTAAGTTCGATCGATTGCGGTTTTCTCTTCTCTCGTCCACTCTTTCATCCTCTACTTCAGATTTCGTTCAAATTCAATTCTCTCTTTCCTCGTCCACTCGTCTACCCGTATACTCGTTTACAAGATTGAGGTCCTCAAATGACCACTAAGAACTATTTCGTCCACTCCTCAGCCTATGTCGACTCTAATGTCACAATCGGAGATGGCACCAAAATCTGGCACTTCTCCCATGTCCAATCCGGCGCCAAGCTTGGCTCGAAATGCATTTTGGGCCAGAACGTCAACATCGGCAACAACGTGATAATAGGGGACAACGTCAAGATCCAGAACAATGTTTCGGTTTATGAAGGGATTACAATTGAATCCGACGTCTTCCTTGGCCCTTCCTGCGTCCTTACAAATGTAAGCAATCCTCGTTCTCAAGTTCTTCGCCATTCTTTATATGAAAAAATCCTTATCCGCCGAGGAGCGACCATCGGCGCTAATGCCACCATCGTCTGCGGTATCACTTTGGGACGTTATTGTTTTATAGCGGCAGGCGCTGTTGTTACGAAGGATGTCCCGGATTATGCATTCATAGTGGGAGTTCCCGGAAAGCAAAAAGGTTGGATGAGCCGCCACGGGCATATTTTGCAGGCCGATAAAAATGGCTTAATGATCTGTCCGGAGAGCAAGTTCAGGTATAGGGAAGTCGAGCCGGGGATCCTTAAATGCCTGGACCTGGATGAAGACACTCCCTTGCCGGAAATGCTGGCCAGGGGAAAAGATGGATATCGCAAGATCAAGGCGAAAGGTAAAAGATGAAATTTCAATTTACTGAAGCCGAAGGAAAGGAATGAGCATGGGCAGCAATCCATTTTTTTCAGTCGTTATTCCTGTATTTAACAGTGAAGAGAGTTTGGTGGAGTTGCATCGAAAATTGTGTGAGACCTTTGGTTTGATGGATAAAACCTTTGAACTCATTTTCGTCAACGATTGCAGCCATGACGGCAGTTTGGCTGTTTTGCAGGAAATAAAAAAGAACGATCAGCGGATCGTGGTCGTCGATTTATATCGAAATTTTGGCCAACAGAATGCCCTGCTTTGCGGGTTTAACTATTGCAAGGGTGAATACGTGATCACCATGGATGATGATCTGCAGAACCCTCCACAAGAGATAACCAAGTTGTATCAGAAGATCCGTGAGGGATATGACGCTGTTTTTGCCTCTTATGGTAAGAAAAAAGATAAAATATACAAAAACTTGGGCAGTTTCCTGATCCGCAAACTGACTCAAAAGATTTTTAATATAAAGAATGATCTTCGCTTTTCCAGTTTCAGGATCATCAGGCGGGCAATTATAGAAGAATTGAGGCTTAAAAAGACTTCTTATCCTTACATCTCCGGGATGATCCTCAACATCACTCGGCAGATCACAAATGTAGAAGTCGAGCATGAAAAAAGGCGTTTTGGCCGATCCAACTACACATTCAGCAAATTAGTGAAATTGGCATTTAACTTGCTGATCAATTATTCCACCTATCCGCTCCAGATCATTAGTTTTGGCGGGATCGTCATCTCAATCGCTGCTTTTTCAATCGGCATTTTTGTATTCATTCGCAAACTGATGGTTGAGACAGTCAGAACCGGCTGGACAACAACAGTCATGTTGATCTCGTTTTTTGCTTCCATGTTTTTCCTGATCGCCTTTATTTTCGGTGAATATCTCAAGAGGATCCTGGCCGAAGTCGAAAAAAATAAACAATATGCAGTCAAGGCCGTTTATCGGCCCGAATCCGCCGATGACCCTAAACCATGAGAGCGCTATACAACTGCAGTTTTGCTGATCCTTGGCTGAAAGTCGCCGAACAGTTGAAGGTGAACTACGATGTGGAACCCGTTTACTGGATCGGTTATGCGGATGATGACTCCGACCGTCTGGTTCGCCAGGCGTTTCCGGCCGCGGTTTACCATGATTATTTTGATGCCTGGAAGGGAGTGTTTCCCAAGGGTTTCGAGGAAAACTCCTGGGCACACGCACCTGATCCGGAAGAGTATGGATGCTATGGCGAATATGAGCTTCAAGCCTTGCAGTTGATGGATCGAATGGACTTTGATCAGCACAGCTTCAGTTATTCGGCGCGGCGCTTGCTCTTCAGAAAATTCATCCGCTGTTGGACTTATGTCATAGACCACTATGGCATCGATGCCCTGATCAGTCCCAGTATTCCACATCGTTCCTTTGATTTCCCCCTCTACCTGGTGTGCCGACAGAAGGGGATAAAGATGCTCAGCTTTATGTCCACTCCTTTTTTGAAGTCCGGACGGATACTTGTCCTCACGGACCTCTATCATATACCTGATCGGATCAAGCTGGCTTTCCAGCAGAAACAAGAATCTGATGCAACACAGCCTCTGTCTGAAGATACCCGGGGCTATATATCGCGTATCAACCAAAGCTATGATGCGGCCAAGCCGGAGATTTTTCAGGAAGACAACCGGCATCACAAAGGAAAACCATCGGTTTTCTTGACCGGTATGAAATTTTTCTCTGAAATACTGAAAAAGAACAACTCTTGGCTT
>JALHTJ010000307.1 GCA_022865785.1 Candidatus Aminicenantota bacterium | reverse complement strand
CTTCACCATCGCCAAGCATGGTTTTGCCGAAAAATCGTTCCAGCTCTTCTCCCATGTTGGAACGCACATTGATGCTCCCGGCCATATTCTGCCAGGCGCCGCCACCCTGGACGAATTGGCCGTCGACCGCTTTTTGGGAGCAGGCCTCGTCCTGGACGTTTCCGCTGTCAAGGGCGACAAGATTGAAATCGCTGACCTTGAACCTTATAAGGAAAACCTGCCCGGGATTGAGTTCGCCTTGTTGCACTCGGGATGGGCGCGCCACTGGGGTGAAGATCGTTATTTTACCTCCTACCCTGTGCTTTCCCGCCAGGCGGCCCGCTGGCTGGCCGATTTCCAGCTGAAGGGATTCGGCGTGGACACGATATCGGTCGATGAGGTTGAATCGACCTCCGTCCCCGTTCACAAAGTGTTTTTCGCGAAAAATACGATCATCATCGAGAACCTTGACAATCTTGGCTCGCTGCTCGGCAAAGAGTTCATTTTCTCCTGCCTGCCGCTTAAGATTTCCGCCGGCGATGGCTCGCCTGTACGCGCAGTGGCCATTATCAATGAATAGAGTTCGAAGTTGATGAGTTAAAGGGTTAAAGAGTTAAAGAGGTAGAGGAGGTCTGCAATAGATCGAACTTTGCCTGTCTCGTTTACCCTTGAACCCATTAAGCCGTCAACCTGATTTATTTCCTGACCTTGCCTTTGACGTTGCGGATCCGCACATCGCCGCTGCCGGCTTCCTTGATGATCACGTCTTTTTCCACACCGTCGATGATGATATCTCCCGAACCGTCATCGATCTCCACCGATCCCTGGACATGAAAAATCGTGATCTCCCCTGACCCGTCTTCAACGGCAACGTCGCCGCCGGCGTCCTTCAATTCAATATCGCCCGAGCCGTCATCGATATTCACGTTGCCTTTGATAGCGGTCAGTAACATTTCGCCGGAACCGTCGTCGATCTCCACAGAGCCGCCGATCTCTTCCAGGAGGATGTCCCCCGAACCATCTATGAGTTGCAGATCGCCGTCTATAAAACGGATCTCGATATCACCGGATCCATCATCCACTGCCAGCGCCAGGCGGCGCGGCAGGCGTATTTCAAGGTCGATGCGCGCATCATGGCTCCCGAAGAGGGTTGCCAGAGAAAACCCCGATTCGATCTCGGCTGTAAGCATGGCTTTGCTGCCGACTTTATCAAGTTTCAGTGTGACGTAATCTTTCTTGAATGACGGCAGTTCGCTTTCGGCGATGCCCTTGACATGGAGAATGGCATTGACCTCGATCTGCTCCAGTTTATCTTCTCCCTTGACTTTCAAATACCCGGCGCCGCAATCGATATGCATTGACTTGCAGCCGCTGGCATCCAGGCTGAGGGTCTCCCGGCTCTGCGCCGCCTGAACGGATGCCAAAACCGCTACCAGTAAAATGATCATTAAGGCGAATTTTTTCATAATTCCTCCTGAAATATATATAACGCAGTTGAGGCAGAAAAGTTCCGCTTGGCCTTCAGGCGAGGAATGCTCAGTTGTCCGGATCGATCCCTGATGAGCGGTCGGTTGCCAGCAGGGACCAGGCCAGGGCTCCGCAATAACCGTTCTTTTTGCAGGCGGACACAATTGCTGGCGCTGGAGTTTGGTCGTGATTTTGAATAATATGGACCATTTATGATACACTACCTTTATGAGCAAGGAGGTTTTATCATGTCAAAAAAATCGATCAATTGGGGATTGTTGGGAATGATACTGTTATCTTTGGCAGGAAGCGGTGCCCTGGGCGCGGCCGACGCGGCCGGGAAAATCGATATTCCTTACCAGAAGTTCATCCTGGATAACGGTTTAACGCTGATCGTGCACGAGGATCATAAAGCGCCGATCGTGGCCTTCAACGTCTGGTACCACGTGGGTTCCAAAAACGAAAAACCCGGACGGACGGGTTTCGCCCACCTGTTCGAGCACCTGATGTTCAATGGTAGTGAGAATTACAACGATGATTACTTCAAGCCCATGCAGAAGATCGGGGCCACCGATCTCAACGGCACGACCAATGAGGATCGGACCAACTATTTCGAAAATGTGCCTACTCCGGCTTTCGACCTGGCTTTGTGGCTGGAATCGGACCGCATGGGCCATCTGAAGGGCGCCATCGACCAGGCCAAGCTCGACGAACAGCGCGGCGTAGTGCAGAACGAGAAGCGTCAATATGACAACGAACCATATAGTATTGCCGAAGAGCTGATCGCCAAGGCTTGCTTTCCCGCCGGCCATCCCTATTCCTGGACGGTGATCGGTTCCATGGAAGATCTTGCGGCTGCAAAGCTGGAGGACGCCCACCAGTGGTTCTCGACCTATTACGGGCCGAACAACGCCGTAATCGCCATTGCCGGCGACATCGACGCCCAGACAGCTTTGGCCAAAGTCAAGCAATATTTCGGCGATATCCCGCCGGGACCGCCCATTGCCCGGCATGAGGCCTGGATAGCCAAGCGCAGCGGCGAGCAGCGCCAGACCGTCGAGGACCGCGTGCCGCAGGCCCGGATCTCCAAGATCTGGAACGTGCCGCAGATCCTCTCGGCAGAAAATGACCGCCTGCTTCTGGCCGCGCAGTTGCTGGGTTCGGGCAAGACCTCGCGCCTGTACAAGCGCCTGGTCTACGATGACCAGATTGCCACCAACGTGAGTGTTTACATCGACAATCGCGAGATTGCCGGGCTTTTCACCATCCAGGTCGACGTGAAGCTGGGAGTGGAAACGGCCAAGGTGGAGCAGGCGATCGATGAAGAATTGCGGAGTTTTCTGGCCTCGGGGCCTGAACCCAAGGAGCTGGAAAAAGTGCGCATGCAGTTCCTGGCGGATTTCATTCGCGGCAGTGAACGCATCGGCGGGTTCGGCGGCAAGTCGGATATCCTGGCCCGCAGCCAGGTCTTTGGCGGCAGTCCTGACGCCTACCGCGTTTCCCTGGAAAATATCGCTGCGACCACTCCCGCCGCCTTGAAAGCGACGGCTTGCAAATGGTTGGCTGACGGCGTCTACACCCTGGAAATCCGGCCTTATCCGGAAATGACGGCCGGCAAAAGCACAGTGGACCGCAGCAAAATGCCCGAACCCGGTCCGGCTCCCGAGGTACTCTTTCCCGATTTTCAGCGTTTCACTTTGGAAAACGGCATGAAGGTCATCCTGGCCGAGCGCCATTCCGTGCCTTTGGTGCGCATGAACCTGATATTGGACGCTG
This sequence comes from Candidatus Aminicenantota bacterium, assembly GCA_022865785.1. Taxonomy (GTDB): domain Bacteria; phylum Acidobacteriota; class Aminicenantia; order UBA2199; family UBA2199; genus UBA2199. The sequence continues at coordinate 5,124 of JALHTJ010000307.1, read as the reverse complement.
GTTTCGCCACCGATCAAGCGGGGATCGCCGGTACCGCCAAACTGGCCATGGACATGCTGGACGAGGGAACGGCCCGGCGCACGGCCCTGCAGATCAGCGAAGAGCTTGCCATGCTCGGCGCCAACCTGGTAAGCGGCTCCGACCTGGACTCCTCCTACGTCATCTTGACCACGCTGAAGGAGAAGCTGGACGCCGCTCTGGACATTTACGCCGACATCATACTCAACCCCGGATTCCCCGAGGCCGATTTCATGAGGCTGCAGAAACTGCAGATCGCCCAGATCCAGCAGGAGAAGAATTCACCGTTCTACATGGCCTTGCGTGTTTGCCCGAAGCTGATTTTTGGTGAAGGCCATGCCTACAGCAACCCGCTTACAGGTTCCGGTTTCGAAAACTCCGTTCCCAAGCTGACGCGCCAGCATCTGGTGGCTTTCCACCGGACCTGGTTCAAATCCGACAACGCCACCCTGGTCGTGGTCGGCGACACAACCATGGCGGAGATGAAACCAAAACTGGAAAAGCTGTTCAAGAATTGGCTTCCCGGCCCGATCCCGGCCAAAAATATCACCGCCGTGCCCCTCAAGACCAGGCCCGCCGTTTATATTATCGACAAGCCGGCCTCGCCCCAGTCCGTGGTGATCGCCGGGCAGCTGGCCCCTTCTTCGGCCGACCCCGAACGCATCGCCCTGGAGACCGTGAATTTCATCCTGGGCGGTAGTTTCGTTTCGCGTTTGAACATGAATATCCGCGAAGAAAAGCATTGGAGTTACGGCGCCGGTTCGTTCCTAGTCGGGGCTCGCGGCCAGCAGCCTTTCATCGCTTTCGCCCCGGTGCAGGCCGACAAGACCAAGGAGACCATTGAGGAGATCCGCAAAGAGTTGGAAGGCATTTTGGGTAAAATACCGATCACAGCGGAAGAATTCGGCAATGCCAAAAAGACCCAGACCCTGAAGTTGCCCGGCTTCTGGGAGACCATGGCCGCGGTCCAGCGCTCCCTCACCGAAATGGTGCGCTTTGGCTTGAGCGATGACTATTATAAGCAGTATCCTCAGCGGGTACGACAGTTGGAAATAGAGGATTTGAACCGCGCCGCCCGCAGCGCCATCCATCCTGAAAGCATACAGTGGATCGTGGTTGGCGACCGGACCGCGATCGAAGCTAAAATTCGCGAACTCGGTATCGCGGATATCTTTGTGATCGACAGCGACGGCAACCCGGTCAAGTAGCTCCACGACCTATTGTGATGAGTGATACGTGATGAGTGATAAGGAACCGCGATAGCAAGAAATCCTTGCAAGAGCTTTTCTCTTTCTCATCACTTATCACTGAGTGCAGTAAGTTTGTTCATTTATTACTACCAGCGAACTTCTGGCCTGGGAGATTCGTTCTAGGAGCGAACGAGGAGGAAACATGGCTGAAAACAAGAATACGGGGACACGGGCAGCGGCGCTGGCCGGCGGCACCGTACTTGTCCTGCTGGGCGTGCTGTTTTTATTGAACAATTTTTACCGTTTCCTGGACGCGGAACGGATATGGCCGTTGTTTTTTCTGATCCCGGTCATTCCCCTGGCCATCAACTGGATGGAAAAGGGCAGAGAAGCAGCGGGGGCGGTGATACCGATCACCATCTTGGTCTTTTACTGCGCCTATTTCCTATGGCTTACCCATACCCATTGGGCCGGGGCCGGTTCGACCTGGCCCAATTATCTGATTGGACCGGGATTAGGGTTCCTGTTCCTCTACATTATCGAGCGCAAGGGCGGGTTGCTGGTGCCTGCTTTCATACTGCTCGGCCTGGCCGCGGCTTTTTACAGCGCCCTTTACGGCAACTCTCTGCCTCTGGGAGCGTTCCTGGTCATGGCCGGAGGAATATTGGTGCTTGGGACCTTGAAAAAGACCGGTAGTTAGTAGACAGTAGACAGTAGACAGTAGATAGTAGACAGTAGATAGTAGATAGTAGATAGAGATTTCCTGCAACTCCTAGGAAAAAGAAGTTCTTTTAAATGTCGTTCTACTGACTACTATCTACTAATTACTAACTACTGATGAAATTAGTGGACAAAAAGATTTTTTTGTATTATACAGGAAGCGAGTTATTTGACAGTTTTGACTGAGTCATGCAGAACGGTTGAGAGTTCGGCTCGATGAACCCGTGCCAACCTGTCCGCCCCAAGGCGGAAAAGGTGGCAATGCCAATCACCCAGGAGGTGAAGCCATGACGGAAGTTAAATTTTTTGAAGATTTTTATTGTTTTGAATATCAGACCAGTCAGGGTTCTGCGCAACGATTTTATTATTATCTGTATTCACCGGTTTACGAGTTTTTGCCTCTTGTTCTCAGCTCTTCAACCCAATGGGATTATTCTTTCGAAGCCACGGTTTTTTCCAGCGATTTTTTGCCCGGACGGATATTCCGGGATTTGAAGATTTCAAAAAGACGCTAGATTTTTATTTTGCTAATTGCCGTCCAGAACCCGGCGCACGATCTGCAGCATTTGCGGCATGGTGTATGGTTTGGCCAGGAATTCGCGAACGCCGCTGGCCAGGATGGAGTTCTTCAGCGCTGTTTCCAGGAAGCCGGAAATCAGGATAATCTTGGTTTTGGGATCACTGCTCAGGATCGCTTGGCAGACCGCTGCGCCATTGATCTTGGGCAGATCCATGTCGGTGATGACCAGCTGGATATCGCCTCGGTGGCGGCGGTAGCGTTCCAAAGCTTCCAGGCCATCGTGGGCCACCAGGATTCCGTAGCCCTGGTCATGAAGCACCGCGGCCAAAAGCTCGCAGAGATCCTCTTCGTCCTCGACCAAAAGGATGGTTTCGCTGCCTCCTGCGATCAAACCCGTGTCCAGGTCGGCTTTGGCCGTAAGAGAAGCCGGGGATTCCGCCGCGGAAAAATAAAGTAAAAAAGACGTACCCCGGCCAATTTGGCTGTCGACTTCTATAAATCCATTGTGCGCCTTCACCACACCATAGACAACGGCCAGTCCCAGCCCCGTGCCTCGGCCCCGGCCCTTGGTTGTGAAAAAAGGTTCAAAGATGCGGCAACGGGTCGCTTCGTCCATGCCCACACCGGTGTCGCTGATCCTGATGCGGATCAGACGTTTGCCCTCGGCGGCAGGGAAGCGGCAGGCGATCTCCTCGCCGTCGATCATGGAGGTTGCGATTTCCAGTTTGCCCGTGCCGGCCATGGCATCGCGGGCGTTGATGCACAAATTGAGCAGGGCCTGGTGCATCTGGCTCGGATCCATCCACAGCGGCGGCAGGTCCTGCAGGCAGGTATGGTTGATCTCGATGGTGCGGGGGAATGTGACGCGCAGCATCTTGACCAGTTCGTTGATCAATTCCCGGATTTGCAGCGAGCGGAAATCGGCCTCAGATTTGCGGGCGAACGTCAGTATCTGCCTGACCATGGCGCTGCCGCGTTCTGCGGCTTCGTTGATAGTATGCAACGTCGCCCTGGCCTCCGGATGCTTCTTCAGTTTGTCGGCCAGGGCCGCGGCATGACCACTGATAATTGATATGATGTTGTTGAAATCGTGGGCGATGCCTCCGGCCAGGGTGCCCAGGCTTTCCAGTTTCTGATTCTGGCGGATCTCGGCTTCCATGATGCGGTACTCTTCTTCATGGCGCCGGCGCTCGGAAATGTCATGACTGGTGGTCACTCGCACCAGCCGCCCTTGATAGGGAATCATTTTGTTCCGGCTTTCGACCGGGATGAGCGTGCCGTCCGGGCGCTTGAGCTGGTGTTCGTATGGTGTGCGTGATTCGGATTTGAACTGCTGGAGGTCGATTTCAGCCGTTTCCCGGTCCAGAAAATCGCTCACATTGCGGCCGATAATTTCCTTGATTTCGCAGCCGAGCATCTTGGCCAAGCTGGAATTGGCGTCGATAATAATGTCGTTTTCCGAGATGAATAGTCCTTCAAAGGTCGAATCGGCAAGGATGTGGAAACGCGTTTCACTTTCACGCAGAGCGGAATCGGCTAGCTCGCGTTCACTGATTTCGCGCTGCAGCATCTCGTTACTCGCGCGCAATTCCTGCTCGTTCTGCCTGGCCCGGTCGATGTTGCGCTTGAGATCATTGGCCAGGAGCCGAACAGGAACAGCGGCAAGGAGAAAAATGGAAGCCACCGTGAGCAGGTTGAAGATGTTGATGTCGAATCCCGTAGGAGGGTGGATCAAGCCTCCGACCTCCAGCAGGATAATGGCGATGGCCGAGAGCAGAGTCAGAAACACGAGGACGAGAAATTCCTTCGGACGCAGCACCAGGCCGCCGCAGGCGATGATCACCGGGAAGAGCATTGAGCCCAGATCGCGGATACTTCCCCCGATGACCAGCAGGCTGATGACGAGTGTGAGCATGAGGATTGCGCTCAGCACGATGGTCAAGCGAATGCGACCCAGGCGTAGCGGGACCTGGAGCAGCAGGGAGGTAACGGCAGTGGCGGCGATTACCATTGCCTTGCCCGGTTGCCCACTCGCGGCCGCGGCGGTCGCGGTCAGCACCGCGACGATGAATCCGAAAAGTAGGGTGATGTTCAGAACCCTGGCCAGCCTATCCTTCTCCTCGTCTTGGAAGCGCGGCGGGGCGAGGATCCTTGCCAACCATTTCTTGAGCCCGGAACTTTTCGTTTCCTGTGTCCGTGCCATGTTCACCGCCGTTTTCAAGTTTTTCACAAGCAGTCTATTGAATCGGAATGTGATTGTCAAATCGTTCCGCTGCCGACTTTTTTTTGCGCAATCATCATCCGGATATCGAACAGGTCCGTTTTTTTTGGTGACTTGCCAGTCGCGCATCCTGGCGATATAATGATACTCGAAGCGGCTTGACCGCTTTTTTAGGAGATACCAATGAAAAAATCCGCAGTTTTGTTTTTGCTGCTAGTAGGGATCGTTTTGTTTTCTTCGTGCGTCCCGGGGCCGAACAAGCTGGCAAAGACCGCCGACAGCGAGGGCGACGTGGCCGGATTCTGGCTGGGCTTGTGGCATGGCCTGATCGCCCCCATCACTTTTATCGTTTCCCTTTTCAGCGACAAGGTCACTCTTTATGAAGTGCACAACAGCGGCGGCTGGTACAATTTCGGCTTCGTTCTGGGCGCCGGACTGTTTTTGAGCGGCGGCAT
>JALHTJ010000051.1 GCA_022865785.1 Candidatus Aminicenantota bacterium | reverse complement strand
TTCGGAAAATTCGTGGAGCAAGCGCCGCTGCGAGAGACCCTGGCCTGCTGCATTCTGCGCGCGGCTGCGGTCGAGCGCTACCCTATCCTGATCGATCCCTTTTGCGGCTCCGGGACCTTCGCCCTCGAGGCCGGCGCCATCTTTTCCGGACGGCCGGTTAATCTCGACCGTTCCTTCGCTTTCCAGGACTGGCCTTCCTTCAAAGCGGCGCGTTTCCGGCACTTGAAAGATGGGCTGGAGCGCGAGTTCAAGGAGAAGGCTCCCGCGGGCGCGCACAAGGTCTATTGCTCGGACATCGATCCCAAGGCAACTGCCACGGCCAGGCATAACCTGGAGCAGGCCGGCTTCGCCCCGCTGGCCGAGGTCGACCCGGCCGACTTCTTCCATCTCCACCCGCCCGCCTGCGACCCGGCCCATGTCCTGCTGGTGATGAACCCTCCCTACGGCACGCGACAGGAGCCGGGCGCCGACATCGCCGCCCTCTACCGGCGCATCGGCGACAAGGTGCGCCGCGATTACGCCGGCTGCGGCTACGCCATCATCGTCCCGGGCCTGGAGATCGAGAAGGCATTGGGTTTGCCGCATGAAAAAAAGATCTTATTTCACAATGGCGGAATTCCCGTGGCGTTGCTGATACATCACAGCAAAAAAAATCGTGACGCGTAACGCGTAACGCGTGACGGGTAGGAGCGGTTTCCCCGTGGCCGTCCTTCTTTTTGTAGGGGCGGTTCGCGAACCGCCCACTTAAATTTTTTAAATTACAAATTCCAATGTCCTAAACGCAATAAAGAAAAAATGCACGTAAGGGTTTGATTAATCAAACCCCTCCAAGATCAAGGACCTTGAAAGCACAAGGCTCATTGTTTTGGTCATTGGTGCTTGGAGCTTATTTGTGATTTGGTGCTTGTTATTTGGAATTTAAATTTCATAGCGACGCTATCTTATGCTATATTTAGAAAAATGAACTTGAAACGATTACTTATTATCAGCGTGGCGCTGGTGCTTGCGTTGTCCTTCATTTCCTGCGCGCAGAAAAAAAAGATCTACGTGGCGCCAAAGGTTCCACCGACACAGCCGCAGGTAACACCGGTGCAGCCGCCCCCCCCACCGCCCGCCGCCTGGACCGTGGAAAACTCCCTGCAGCCGGCAGCCATTCTCCCCGAGCTCAGGGACGACGAGCCGGCGCAAACATTGATCGACGCGCTTGACCTCAGCCTGCAGAAGTACGCCGCCATGGACGGGACCACGGTCCAGCGTTTCGGCGCCGACACCGTGCCGGTCTCGCGCTGCCTGGAAAGCCTGAAGGATTTCCGCGCTAAGCTGGCCGCCATGGGATTGAGCAAGGAATTCTTTTCCTACCTCCGTGAGAACTATGTGTTTTATGCCAGCGCCGCAGCACAAGTCACTTTCACCGGTTACTACGAGCCACTGCTGCGCGGCTCGCTGCGCGAGTCGCCGCAGTACCCTTACCCGCTGTACGCCCCGCCCGGCGACATGGTGACCGTCGACCTGCCGCAATTCTATTTCTACAAGGAACAGCCCAACATGGCCCAGATCAAGGGCAAGGTGGAAGCCGACCAACGACTCATCCCCTATTTCAACCGCGAAGAAATAGATTTCAAGAGCAAGCTGGCCGGCCGCGGCCTGGAGATCGCCTGGGTCGACAGCCTGGTCGACATTTTTTTCCTGCATATCCAGGGCTCGGGCATCGTCCAGCTCGAGGACGGCAGCCGCATTTTCGTGGGCTATGCCGACCAGAACGGCCACCCCTTCCGCTCCCTGGGCAAGTTCCTGCTCGAGCAACAGCTCATCGGCCGCGGCCAGCTCTCCATGCAGGGAATGAAGACCTTTCTGAAGGATCACCCCGAAGCCATCCCCGCGGCCCTGGCTGCCAATCCCAGCTACATTTTTTTCCAGATAAACAAGCAGAGCGCCATGGGCACGTTCGGCACCCGCCTGACACCCTGGCGCAGCATCGCCAGCGACCAGCGTCTCTTCCCGCTCGGGGCCCTGGCCTGGATCGAGTGCGAGAAGCCGCTCTTTGATTCCAAACAGCGCATCACGGGCTGGGAGAAGTTCGGCCGCTTTGTCCTCAACCAGGACACCGGCGGCGCCATCCGCGGCCCCGACCGCGCCGACCTGTTCACCGGCCACGGCGAACTCAGCGAACTCGTGGCCGGCAACATGAAGCAAAAGGGGGCACTGTTTTTTCTGCTGAAGAAAGAATCAGCGAACGAAAACGCCTCACCCCCACCCCCCTCTCCTAAAGGCGAGGGGGCATAATCAACGGGGCAATGTAAGTGCTTGCTGATACTCCCCTTCTCCTTTAGGGGAAGGTACGCATCGCCAGGCGGGGGGATGGGGCAAGGAGAATTATGCTAAAAAAAGAGCAAGCGGCTTCAGCCAAACCTCCGGATATTGTCAACAACTAAAATAAGCATTAGCAGCGGCGCTATCGGCGAATTAAAGACCTATCACAAAATAGGTTCGGCAGGGACAGGCGTGTCCCCCATGTGGGGATCGCGACCTGGTCACCATCATTCCAGGTGGCGGCGATATATTGAGGACCGAATATTCATTTTATTTTATCCTGTCAGGGTAATCACATCTCAATACCCAGGGAGTATTTTATTTCAGTGATCACGCCCTTGTTTACCTTAAAAATAAACCCTTTTTTCTTTTTAAAGAAAGCCCCCCGGATAAAAATCCAGTCATCTCCCTTCTGAACAATCATCTTTCTCTTTTGATCCGAAGCAGAGCTGATCTTATAAATGCTATCCAGAGCGTCCTGAAGGAATTCAGCATCTTTTTGAGAATTAAGCCTGAAATCATTTTTTATAATACTTTTCAGAATGGGCATCGTTTTATTGGTTTGTGTCCCTTCCGGTTCCACAAAGGCAGCATCGATCTGAGCCAGTATGAACTTACCCATGCCGAACCTGGAACCATCGGCGCCTTCTCTGAATAAATCGACGAGGTAAATGGTAGCGGCAAACACTTTTTTCGCCCCCGATGACTCAACCCGGGTCGCGTCAACTCCGATCATTCCGGCAATTGCCTTCTGAATCGTTGCTTTTTCTTTTTCACTGATATTTCCAGCAAATACAGTTCCGGATAGCAATAGAATTGAAATCAATGCGGCCGACAAAAATTTCTTCATGGTTTACCTCCTGATCCAGTTTGCTTGTTAATTTAAAACCTAGCAAAACAATAACACTATAGGAAAATAATTATTCCCGTGTTTGCATTTTGAGGATAATTATCTGCAATGTCAATATTGGATCAAGTCTCCAGTTTCCAGAAATCATCATCGCCTCATCCCAGCTTCCCCATCCGCGAATTAAAGACCTATTTTCAATAGGTTCGGTAGGGACAGGCAGGGTGTGTAGTGACAGGTCGCGACCTGTCACTACTTTTTAATTCTTTCTCCACCTTCGCCACCAGCCTTCACCATTCCATGGTCAAATATATCGTAGCAATCACGAAACGGTAGGGGCAAATAATTTTTCGCCCTTACGTCTGATCTGATAAGATTCATTTTTTTGTAGGGGCGGATCCCTGTATCCGCCCTTTGTTTCATGATCTTGATAAAATTTCTAAACGGAAAGGGCAAACACGGGGGTTTGACCCTACGGATGAGCCTTTGCTTTAAGGACAAGCATATTTCCGGATAAGGGCTTCGGCGGCGCGGATGCCGTCAACCGCCGAGGACATGATGCCGCCGGCGTAGCCGGCGCCTTCGCCGGCAGGATATAGACCCTGGATGTTGCTTTCGAAATCATTGTTGCGCACGATGCGCACTGGAGAGGAACTGCGGGTTTCTACCCCGGTCAGGACCGCGTCGTGGCGAGAGAATCCAGGCAGCCGCTTTTCGAAAAACGGCAAAGCCAGGCGCAGGGTTTCGGTCACGTAGACGGGCAGGCAATCGGCCAACTGGGCCAGGCGCCAGCCGGGGCGATAGGTTGGTTGGATATCCCCTAAAACTGAAGTCGGAAGATTAGCAAGAAAATCCCCAACCAGCTGCAGCGGGGCATAATAATTTTTTCCGCCCAAGTCGAACGCTTTTCTCTCCCAGGTTCTCTGGAACTCAATGCCGGCTAAGGGATGGTCGCTGCTAAAATCGGCAGGAGAGACTCCGACCAAAAGCGCGCTGTTGGCGTTGTCGCCGTCCCGGGCATAGAGGCTCATTCCGTTGGTGACAAGGCCGCCAGCTTCGGTCGCCGACGCCACCACCTGGCCGCCGGGGCACATGCAGAAGCTGTAGGCCGAACGGCCATTGGCGGCGTGAAAGACCAGCTTGTAGTCGGCGGCGCCCAGGCGCGGATGACCGGCATCGCTTCCATATTGGGCTTCATCGATCTGACTTTGCGGATGCTCGATGCGCACTCCAATGGAAAATGGCTTGCCCTGTAGTTTCAACCCGGTTTCAAAAAGCATGGCGAATGTATCGCGGGCGCTGTTGCCCAGGGCCAAAATTACTGCCGGAGCTTCCATGGTATCCTGACCAGAAATGTCCACAGCAGCTATCTTATTGTCTTTTACTTTGAGTCCGCTGACACAACAATTGAAATGGACCTCCCCGCCCAGGCCGATAATGGTTTGGCGGATGTTTTGGACGATGGCCGGCAAGCGGTCGCTGCCCAGGTGGGGCTTGCCCAGATAAAGGATATCCGCGTGAGCACCGGCAGCGACGAATTCTTCCAGCACTTTGCGGCAGCGGGGATCATGGATCAGGGTCGTCAGTTTGCCGTCGGAAAATGTGCCGGCACCGCCTTCGCCGAAATGCAGGTTGGAATCGGCGGCAAGCTGTCCGGCGGACCAGAAACGTTCCACGTCGCGGTACCGTTCGTCAACCGGTTTGCCCCTTTCCAGAACGATCGGCCGGTAGCCCTGGCGCGCCAGCAGCAGGGCGGCAAAAAGCCCGGCCGGTCCGCTGCCGACTACCAGCGGCGAGCCAGCGAGTTTTTCTTTGCCAGCGGCAACTTCATGGTAAGTGATATCTGGCGCCGGGATGACTGATTTTGATTTCCGTCGCCCCAAGAAACGCTGCTCATTTTTTAAAGCCACATCCAAGGTATATACCAGGTGGATCGCCTTTTTTTTGCGCGCGTCCACCGCCTGGCGAAAAATCCGGGTTTCGATCAGTTCATCGGGGCGAATGCCAAGATTGGCAATGACGGCCCGCTGCAAGGCGCCGGCATCGTGGTCCAGCGCCAGTTTGACCTCATTGAGGCGCAGCATAACCGCTCAGCGGGAGGCGGCAGAGCGCCCGGCCAGCCAGCCTGACGACCAGGCCCACTGCAGGTTAAAGCCACCGCAATCGCCGTCGACATCGAGGATCTCGCCGCAGAAATAGAGACCGGGAACCAGGCGCGATTCCAAGGTGGCGGGATCCACTTCGTCCAGGGCAATGCCCCCGGCCGTGACCTGGGCCTGGGGCCAGGGCTGGGTGCCCACGACCGGGAACGACCAGCCTTTCAACAGGGCGGCGAGCCGCTGCCGCTCCTGGGCAGGCAAGGCGCCGCAAGGGAGAGATGGGTCGGGGATGCCGGCTTCAGCCAGGAGCACGGGGATCAGGCGCTTGTTCAGCAGACCCACCAGCCCCATGGCCAGCGATTTGTGCCCCTGGAGGCGAAAACGATTGGCCAGGGCGGCGTCCAGTTCTTCCAGGCCCGAGTCGGGGAACAGGTCGAGGACGATCCGCGGCGCCTTGTTTTGTTGCAAGGCAACGGCAGCCGTCCGGCTCAACTGCAGCACCGGCGGGCCGGACACGCCGTTGTCGGTGAAAAGGATCTCCCCTGCCTCTTGGCGCAGGACATCATCACCACAGCGGACCTCGACCCGGCCGACGAATTTCACCCCCTTCAGCCGCCTCAGGAAAGCGGCGCCCAGGCGTAGGGCTACGATCGCCGCCAGGGGCTCGATCAAATGGTGCCCCAGCTTTTGGGCCAGGCGCAAACCCGAGCCGTCGCTGCCGAACTGTGGACCGGCCTTGCCGCCACCGGCCAGGATCACGCGACCGGCTCCTATTTCCTTGCCGCCTGACAGGGAAAGGGCAAAACCCGCCCCGGCTCGTGCTATGCCGGTAACTTCGCAGCCGGTGCGCACCTCGACATGCAGACGATCCAATTCCCAGCGCAGGACGTCCAGGACCGCAGAGGCCTGGTCGGATTGCGGGTATATCTTGCCTTGGTCTTCGGTCTTGCAGGCAATGCCCAGCGCTTCGAAAAAATCGATGGTTGACGCGACCGGGAAGCGCGTCAGGACCTGGGCAATAAAAGCCGGGTCGCCGCCGTAGAACCTGGACAGTGAGCAATCAGCGTTGCTCAGGTTGCAGCGGCCGTTGCCCGTGGCCAGCAGCTTCTTGCCAACTCGGTCCAGGCGCTCCAGCAGAACGATTTCGGCTCCAGCGCGGGAGGCGCTGACGGCGGCCATCAGGCCCGAACTGCCGCCGCCGATCACGGTTACCTGAGTTGTTTCAGCCATGGGTCCCTCTTCAGCCTTCATTGAAGAAATGGTTGATCACCCGCGTTCCCGGGAGCAATGAATGCGCCTGGAGCAGGCTGGCGGTGATGAAGGCCTTAGCCTTGGTTACGGCTCCACGCAAGTTCGAACCGCGAGCCAGGAAGGCGGCGATGGCCGCCGAAAAGGTGCAGCCCGAACCATGGCTGTTGACGCCGCGAACAAATTCAGCGCTGTAGATTTTTTCGCCCCGGTCATCCACCAGCAGGTCAGCGGCCGCGCCCGCAAGGTGGCCGCCCTTCATCAGGAACGGCACGCCAAAACGCTTGAACAGCATTTCAGCGGCCTGGCGCAACTCATCCAGGGAGCGCAGCTTTCTGGCGCACAAAAACTCGGCTTCGGGCAGGTTGGGGGTGACCAGGGCGGCCATGGGGAAGAGGCGATCACTGAGGACATGGATGGCCCTGGGCTTGATGAGCCGGCTGCCCGAAGTCGCGGCGAATACCGGATCGACCACCAGGGGGATGCGTGGATAAGAGCTCAGAACATCGGCGGTGATCTCAATAATCTCATGGCTAAAGAGCATCCCCGTTTTGACGGCTCTGACCGGAAATCCTTCCAGCACCGCCCGTAACTGGGCTTCGACCACCGTTGGCTTGATGGCCTGGATGGCGCGTACCCCCTCGAGGTTTTGGGCGGTGATGGCGGTGATGACGCTGGCGGCGTAAACCCCGCAAGCGGAAAAGGTTTTGATATCGGCCTGGATACCGGCACCGCCGCCGCTGTCGGAACCGGCGACGGTCAGGGCCACGATATTTTTTTTCATCAGGGAAACGCAGGTCCGGTAAATAAACCAGTGGCGGCGTTCAACTACTTGTTGACCTGGAAGGTTTTGTCGCCTTTTTCAAAGAAAGCCACTATCTGATTGGCGGCGGCCAGCCCGGCGTTGACATTGGCTTCCTCGGTCTGCGCGCCCATTTTTTTGGCCGTGAAGACAAAACGACCGGTGAATTTTTCCGCGATCTCAGCGGCGCAGGCCGGCGCCACGTCGGCGCCGTACTTGAAATCGGGGCGGTCGGCGAACATCTTTAAAAGGGAAGCTTCGTCGATAACTTCGGCACGGGCGGTGTTGATCAAGGCCGCCCCTTTTTTCATATGGCTGAGCAGGGCAAAATTGATGGAGTTAACCGTCTCCTTGGTCTTGGGAATGTGGATCGAGATGTAGTCGCAGGCTTGATACAGTTCTTCCAGGGAGTTGACCGGGGTGACGCCGTCTTTTTGGATCGCCTCAGCCGGAACAAAGGGATCGAAAGCAAAGACCTCCATGCCGAAGCCTTTGGCAATGGGAGTGACGCAGCGGCCCACGGCGCCGTAGGCCTGCAGACCGATCTTCTTGCCGCGCAATTCACTACCCGACTTACCGGAAAAGGCGCCGCGCGCCAGGTAGATCATCAGGGCGAATACCAGTTCGGCCACGGCGTTGGAGTTCTGCCCGGGCGTGTTCATGGCCACCACGTTGCGCTCGCTAGCCGCTTTCAGGTCGATGTTGTCGTAGCCGGCGCCGGCACGGACCACGATGCCCAGGTTCTTGGCGGCGCTGAGCACCGCCTCGTCGACGATGTCGCTGCGGATGATCATGCCGTCCACGTCGGCAACAGCTTTGAGCAGGTCTTCCTTGGCCTTATAGGATTCCAGCTGGATCATTTCGTAGCCCGCTTTTTTGAAGATCTCGCTTATCCCCGTCACCGCGCTTTTAGCAAAAGGCTTTTCGGTCGCCAACAGTATTTTTTTCCCCATGCCTATCCTCCTTGGAGATTTATTCCATTGAAATTCTAATGAGTTCCCGGCGCGTTGTCAATGAAAACGGAGTGTTTTTTTAGCGGGCCCTAAGGTCTACTTTCCCAGGACGATCTCCCGAGCCTGCTCGGTGATGGTGCGGAAATCGATCTTGCCGCTACCGGTCTTGGGCATTTCGGCAATGACCACGAAGCGGCTGGGCATGGCGATCTTGGGCAACTGTTCGGCCATTTTTTTGAGGATGGCTTTTTCATCCACCTGTTGGGTGACCGCGGCCACGATCCTGGCCCCGCGCAGCGAGTCGGGGATCTCGACCACGCAGCATTCCACGTCGGGCGGCAGCAGCTTCTCCAGGACGTCTTCGACCTTGACCAGCGACACCATCTC
>JALHTJ010000306.1 GCA_022865785.1 Candidatus Aminicenantota bacterium | reverse complement strand
TTTTGTGTTTCAATGGAACTTACGATTTCCTCTAGGATCCGAGACCAATGAGCTATCAAATCAAATGTTGAACTGAAACTGATCTCTTCACATCTTGGTGTCCCATAATTTGCTACGAGTGTTATTGAAAAGTGTCTTGTTTCCCATTTAAAACCAATTGTTTCTGTAGCAATACAATGAAACATGAAAATGAAAAAAACTATAAAACTGAAAATCAATTTCTTCATCATTTCTCCCTATGTTTATATTTTATGTTAAATTTCATGCGGTTTCAAATACAGTAACCCAATCTGATCTGCCTGTTACAGGGAGGGGCACGGCGCCCCGTGCCCCTACGGTTATTGATTGGCGGGGTTTTCTTCGTCATCGGCCCAGCGGCCGGGATTGGAACGGATGTATTCGATTGTTTGCTGCAATTCTTTGTGGCTACGGATAATGTGCTCATAGTAACTGCGTTGCCAAGCCGGGGCGCCCGGAGTATTGCGGCCTTCGTTGATGAGCTTTGTGGCTGCCGACTTAAATGAACGGATAATGGTGGGCAATGAGCCGCGAACAGGTTTTCCAAATTGTTCATACTTGGGGGCATACCGTGCAGTGCCCTCGGGTCTTGATTCAAACATTTCCGTTGGAGCATAATCCGGCTTCAAGGTAGAACCGTCACGTAGGGGCACAGCGTGCTGTGCCCATTTACTATTTTTGGGACGAAATCCCAGGGCATGGATTGATAGATTTGTTTCGAAATTCGGGGTCCGGCTCGCCGTGCCCCTACATTTGATCCATAAAATCCCATGGAAATGGTTGGGCATGATGACGAAATCATCCAATCTGATATTTGTTTTTTTTTCTGCTGTCTCCAGCCACGCTTTTTTGACGCATTCACCCTCTGTGTTTAAATTCATCCGGCCATCGATTATGGCACCGAGAAGACATTCTTTTTGATAGGCGCAAATAGTTACAAAATAAACGTTGCCACCTGTATAATCATATTTCTTTAGCCTGACTGAGCGGCGGTGGTGCTTTTCGGGATCGAATTTCATTAAAACATCTTACCAAATAATTAAAATGAGTAAAATTTTATAATATATTCCGTAGGGGCACGGCGCGCCGTGCCCATTGATCGTGATTAGAACGTCACGTAGGGGCACAGCGTGCTGTGCCCATTTGTTATTTCCGGGACAATATACTAGGGGCACGGCGCGCCGTGCCCCTACTGTATTTTCTTTGTGTGCTGGTTGTCCTTGGTCACCTATTTCGGTTATAATGTCTCCCGGAGGCCATATGAAACGCGCAATAATATTAATTTCAGTTATCTTGTTTTCCTGTTTCCTGCCGGCCGAAGAGATCCTGACCGTGGCCGAAAGTTCTAATTATACCAAGACGTCCCTTTACGACGACGTCATGAATTTTTTGTACCAGGTGCAGAAAAGATCCGACCTGGTGAAGATCCTGCCTTTGACGACTTCCAGCGAAGGGCGGCTGGTGCCGCTGGTGGTGCTGAGCAGGGAAAAAGTCAGTCGCCCTGAAGATCTGCGCCTGGCCGGCAAGCAGGCCGTGCTGGTCATGGCCAACATTCATGCCGGCGAAGTGGAGGGCAAGGAGGCGTCGCTGATGCTCATCCGCGACATCGCTCTGGGCAAGTTTGCCGGACTGCTCGACAGCCAGGTACTGCTGTTCATCCCCATTTTCAACGCCGACGGCAACGACAAGCTCGGTCACAACCGCCGCGACCTGGGCCCCGAACTGGCCGGATTGCGTTACAACGGCCAGAACCTGGACCTGAACCGCGACTACATGAAACTGGAATCGCCAGAGGTGCGGGCCCTGGTCGATGTGTTCAATTCCTGGGACCCGCTGCTGACCGTGGACATGCATACCACCAACGGCTCCTTCCACCAGGAGCCGGTGACCTATTCCACCCAGCTCAATCCCAACAGCGACAAAGCCTTGCGTGACACCATGTGGCAGAAACTTTTTCCGGCCGTGGCCCAGGCGCTGAAGACCGTTCACGGCTATGACAGTGTGCCCTACGGTAATTTCGTTGACCGCCAGGTCCCGGAAGTGGGCTGGATCAGCGAAGCGCTGGAAGCCCGCTATGGCCAGAATTATGTCGGTTTGCGCAACCGTTTCAGCATTTTGAACGAAAATTATTCCTATGCTGATTTCAGGACCCGCGTGCTCGCTTCCCGTGCCTTTGTCGCCTCCATCCTGGCTTATACGGCCAAGAACATCGGGTCCCTGGCCGAGCAGGCGCGCCGGGCCGACCGGGAAACCATCGCCCGTTTCAACAGCGGCGAATTCGCTCTGGAATCCACGTTGGAAAAACTGTTCGACCTGACGGTGAAAAGCTACGAGTTCGTCAAGGAAGCCATTAAGCCTGAAGACCGTGCCAAGTACCCGGCGCGGATGGGTGAATTCATCATAAAAAAGACCGATGTGCTGAAAGATTACAAACTGCCCTACCTTTCCCTGGCTGTCCCCAGACGCAGCCTGGAACTGCCGGCCGGTTACATCCTGATGCCGCATCAGCCCGAGGCGCTGGCCAATTTGAAGCGGCACGGCATCCGCGTGGAGCGGATAATTGAGGGTTTCCGGGCTGAAGCCGAAAACTTCAAGATCAGCGTGGTGGAGACAGAAAAAAGCATTTTCCAGGGCCATGTCCTGAATACCGTCAAGGGGAATTACGAAAAAGCGGAAGTCGATATTCCGCCCGGCTCCTACTACGTCAGCCTGTCTCAGCCGTTGGCCCGGCTTGTGCCTGTGCTGCTCGAGCCCGAATCCACCGACAGCCTGGCGGCCTGGGGCTTTTTCAACCGTGTTATCGTCCAGCAGTGGAGCAACCGGCCCGGGCCTTATCCGGTCTACCGTCTGGCCATGAAGCCGCCGGTCGCCCTGTTGAGCGAGTGAACCACCTATGCTGGAAAATTTAAGCGAACGCCTGAACAAGGTCCTGCGCTTCCTGCGCGGCGAAGTGAAGGTCACCGAAGAGAACATGCAGCAGGCCTTGAAGGACATCCGCCTGTCGCTGCTGGAAGCCGACGTCAACTTCAAGGTGGTCAAGAAATTCATCGAGAACATACGCGTCCAGGCCCTGGGTCGCGAAGTCCACGATAGCCTCAATCCCACCCAGCAGGTGATCAAGATCGTCCAGGCCGAATTGACAGCCATGCTGGGTTCGCAGAACCGCGAGCTGAACCGCAGCCCGCTCAAACCCACCATCATCATGCTGGCAGGCCTGCAGGGCTCGGGCAAGACCACCACGGCCGGCAAGCTGGCCTTGCACCTGAAAGGGCTTGATAAAAGTTCCCTGCTCTGCTCGCTTGATCTGAAGCGCCTGGCGGCCGCGGAGCAGTTGGAGATCATCGCCCGCGAAAGCGGCATCAACTTCTTCAAAAGCGACAGCCGCGACCTGTCCGTTCTGGTGCGCGCAATGAAAAAAAACGCCGCGGACACCGGCTACGATTACGTCATCGCCGATACGGCCGGCCGCCTGCACGTGGATGAAGAACTTATGGAGGAGCTGCTCCAGGTCAAGGCAGCACTGCAGCCGGCCGAGACCATTTTTGTGGCCGACGCCCTGACCGGCCAGGACGCGGTCAATTCCGCCCAGAGTTTCGCCGAAAAAATCGGAGTTGATTCGATCATCCTGACCAAGCTTGACGCCGATGCACGCGGTGGCGCCGCCCTTTCCATCGTCAGCGTAACCGGCAAGCCGATCAAGTTCATCGGCATCGGCGAAAAGCCCGGCGACCTGCAGAAATTCTTTCCAGAGCGCCTGGCGGCAAAAATATTGGGCATGGGCGACATGCTGACCCTGATCGAGAAGGCAGAAAAGGATTTTGACCACAAGCAAGCCGAGGTTCTTTCCCAACGGCTGCTGGAAAATGAATTCAGCCTGGAGGATTTCCTGGCCCAAATGCGGCAGGTGGAAAAGCTGGGCCCCATGAATGAAGTCATGGGCATGCTGCCCAACCTGGGGTTCAAGGGCGCGACCTCAGATATTCATGTCGATGAAAAGCGCATCCGTCACTTGATGGCCGTGATCGAATCCATGACCAGCAAAGAGCGCGACAACCCCAAGATCGTTGACGGTCGCCGGCGCTTGCGCATTTCCCGGGGGGCGGGTCGGCCTGTTTCCGAGGTCAACCAGGTGCTGAAAAGCTACTTTGAAATGAAAAAAAACTTTAAAAAGCCGTTTTTCAGAAAGATGTTGAAAAAATTTGACAATTTTTCCAAAATGAGGTAGATTTGTATTTCGCAAGTCTTATATAGGAGCAAATTTCATGGTCGTTATTCGTCTGACAAGATTCGGAGCAAAAAAGAAGCCTTATTACCGCATTGTGGCCGTGGACCGGGAAAAACCCAGGGAATCACGCTACATCGAATTGCTCGGTCAGTATAATCCCCTGACCAATCCAGCCCTGGTCAAAATCGATATGGAAAAATACAACCAGTGGATCGGCAAGGGGGCACAGCCCTCTGTAACCGTCAAATCGCTTGTAAAGAAACTAAATACAGGGAAGTAAGGAGGACAACGTGAAACAACTAGTTGAATCTGTGTGCAAAGCGTTAGTTGACAATCCTGATCAAGTCGTGGTGACTCAAATCGATGGCGAACAGACCACCATCCTGGAACTCCGCGTGCACCAATCCGACCTGGGGAAAGTGATCGGCAAGCAAGGCAGAACGGCCCGGGCCATCCGTACCATTTTGGCCGCGGCCGGCATGAAGCAGAGAAGACGGTTCAATTTGGAAATAATTGAGAATTTCGATCAACAGCAATCTTGATTTTCATTGGTATTGATCGGCAAGATTTTAAGAACGAGAGGGAATAAGGGGGAAGTGGTCGTCAGCCTTTCCCCCGGCATCGTCACCCCGGGAGAGGGAATTGCGGTTGAGTTGAGATCAAGCCGTCGTAGTCTGTCCCAAACCATCGAACATGTGTCCTCTGCAGGCAACGAAGCCATTATGGCGTTCAACGGCGTCCGCAGCATCCCCGAAGCGCTGCGCATCGTCGGCTATTCACTGTACGCCGATGTTCCGGAAGCCAAGGTACAGCCTGGCGATACCATGCTCGGATTCAAGGTTTTCGACTTGCAGGGGAATTGCTGGGGCACGGTCAAAGCCCAGCCGCAGTATTCCCTGAACCAGCTGCTGGAAATCGAAGACAAGGTCACGGGTGAAACTGTTTATATACCCTGGCACGCAAGCCTGGTCATCAAGATCAACCGCCGGACCAAATCCATGGTCATCGATCCGCCGGCCGGATTGCGGGATCTGAACAAGTGAAATTCTCGATCATCACCATCTTCCCCGAACTGGTCAGGAGTTTCCTGAATTATGGACTGCTCGAAAAGGCCATTCAGAAAGGCCTGGTGGAAGTGGAGGTCCATGACCTGCGCGAATTCAGCCGCGACAAGCATCGCAAGGTGGATGACCGCCCCTTCAGCGGCGGCCCTGGCATGGTGCTGATGCCCGACCCCCTTTTTCGCGCCGTTGAGAGCGTTAAGAGCCGGCAGGACGGCCGGGTGATCCTTTTTTCCGCCTACGGGCGCATACTCAAGCAGGAGAAGGTCAAGGCGCTGGCCGCCGCCGATCATCTGATACTGATCTGCGGGCGCTACGAAGGGGTCGACCAACGGGCCATAGACCAGTTGGTCGACGAAGAGATCTCGCTGGGCGAGTATGTGCTCATGGGCGGCGAGATCGCCGCCGAGGCTCTGCTGGAAGCGGTCAGTCGCATGATCCCCGGCGTGGTCGGCAACCCGGAGTCGATTGAGGGAGATTCCTTTTTTCAGCAAGACCAATTCACTTTTCCCCAGTACACGCAGCCGCGCACCTACCGCGGCCTGGATGTGCCCGAAGTCCTGCTCTCGGGCCACCATAAGGAAATTGAGCAGTGGCGCGCCAAGAACAGAAAAACCAGGAGAAAGAAAAATGAAGCAAATAGTTGAATGCGTTCCCAATTTTTCCGAAGGCCGAGACATGGCGATCATCGAACAGATAACCGCGGCGATCAAAAAAGTGGCCGCTGTGGAATTGCTGGATGTCGATCCTGGCCGTGACACCAACCGTACGGTGGTTACTTTTGCCGGCAGCCCGGCCGGGGTCGAGGAAGCGGCATTCCAGGCCATAAAAAAGGCCGCTGAGCTGATCGACATGTCCAGGCATCACGGCGCCCACCCGCGCATGGGAGCGACCGACGTCTGCCCCTTCGTGCCAGTGTCCGGCGTGACCATGGCCGATTGTGTGGAAATTGCCAGGAAACTCGGCCGCCGCGTAGGCGAGGAATTGGCCATCCCGGTTTACTTGTACGAAGAGGCTGCTACCAGTGCCGAGCGCAAGAGCCTGGCCTATATCCGCGCCGGGGAATACGAGGGTTTGCAGGAAAAGCTCAAAAATAATGAGTTCAAACCCGATTTCGGCAAGGCTGCATTCAACAAGGGAGCCGGGGCCACGGCCATCGGCGCCCGCGAGTTCCTGATCGCCTACAATGTAAACCTCAACACTCGCAACGTCAAGCTGGCCAAGGAAATTGCCAACCGCATGCGCGAAAAGGGCCGCGTGGTAAAGAATCCCGTGACCGGCGTCAAGGAAACGATCCCCGGTACCCTGAAAGCGGTGCGCGCCGTGGGTTGGTATATAGCCGAATACCAGATGGCTCAAATCTCGGTCAACCTGCTCAACTATAATGTCACCCCCCTGCACCAGGTTTTCGAAGAAGCGGAAAAACTGGCTGCTGAATTCGGCGTGCGGGTGACCGGCAGCGAACTGGTTGGCCTGATCCCCCTGGAGGCTGTGCTTCAGGTCGGACGCCACTATTTGCGCAAGCAGGGCGGCTGCCTGGGCGTCGCCGAGAAAGAATTGGTGCGCACGGCTGTGCAGAGTTTGGGCCTGGCCGAACTCTCGGCCTGCAAACCCGAACATAAGATCATTGAATACCGCTTCCGCAAAAAAGGTAAGCTGGCTTCCATGGATCTGGTAGATTTCTGTGCCGAGCTGGCCTCCGATTCGCCCGCTCCCGGCGGCGGCAGCATCGCCGCCTTGAATGGCGCCCTTTCAGCTGGTTTGAGCGCCATGGTCGGTAATTTGACCCATGGCAAGAAAGGCTACGAAGCGGTGCGTGCTGAAATGGAGAGCGCGGCCGAAAAGGCTCAGCCGCTGAAGGATTTTTTCATCGAGGCCATCGACAATGATACCGAGGCCTTCAACTGCCTCATGGCCGCCTTTTCCCTGCCCAAGAAGAGCGACGAGGAAAAAAAGATCCGCCAGGACGCCATTGAAGAGGCCACCAAGGGGGCGACCCTGATACCATTTGCGGTTCTGGAAAAATCGCAAGCCGCGGCCGAATTGGCGCTGGCTGTAGCCATGAAGGGCAACCGCAATTCACTTTCCGACGCCGGTGTTGCCGGCTTGACCGCCGCCGTGTGCGCCGAAGGAGCGCTGTACAATGTACTGATCAACAC
>JALHTJ010000305.1 GCA_022865785.1 Candidatus Aminicenantota bacterium | reverse complement strand
TTCTTGCGCAGCAGTACGCCGCCGACAGCTCGGACAAAGCCGCGAAAATTGATCCCCCAGTGGGAATAAAACTGATTGTCTTCGGCGGCGATGATCGCTTTCTTTAGCGATGCGGGGATCTCGGTGCTTTTGACGATGATGCGTTTTTCGATGGCAAACTCCTTGATGGGAGCATTTTGATCGTCGTACACCGTGGTCATGAGCACGGGATTGATGTCTTCCAGGTTCCTGATCTGCGGAAAGCCCTTCTGATAAACCAGGATCAGGCCCAGCAGTATTCCCAGCATGATCGTCACCAACAGGGTGACGGCAATGAAAAGGATTTTCAAGTTTTTCAAGAAAAATTTTTTCATGTTCCGCCGCCAGTATACCATATCTTGGGGTTGATTAAAATCGGGGGTTGTCCCTGCCGGGATTGATTTTTCCCGGCCTTTTTTTTATACTGCACAGCAGGTGGTGCCATGATTAAGGGAATCGGCGTTGACATGATCGAAATCAGCCGGGTGCGGAATCTGATCGAACAGGACATGGGATTTGCTGAAAGAATTTTTACTGACAGGGAAATCGCCTACTGCGAAAGCAAGTTTTCCAAAGCCCAGCACTATGCGGCCCGTTTTACCGCCAAAGAGGCTTTTTTCAAAGCGCTGGGAACCGGTTTCCGGGAAGGCATGGGCTGGCAGGATGTGGAAGTGGAAAACGATGCCCTGGGCAAACCGCAGTTGCGGCTGGCGGCAGTGGCGCTGGCCCATTTCAAAAAGAGAAAACTGAAAAGGGTGCTGCTGTCGATTTCGCACACCCGCGATATGGCCGTCGCCCTGGTGGTCATCGAGTAGGATTTTAGCGGGCGTTTTTATTACAGAAAGAAAAACTATTTCAGCTTGATCAGATCGGAAGTGACCATGCCGTAGATAATGCGCGAGGTATCGTAGATATTAACTCCGCATTCCCGGCAAATCTGGTTGATACTTTTTTTGCCGTCGATTTTGGCTATGATCACCCATTCCATGGTCGAAAGGGAAATTTTACGGCGTTCCTGGCGGTCGATGTCGCTGAATTCGGGGATGGCGTCGATGGAGCCGATTTTTTTGCGCAGTAGTTTCCATTCATCGATGCGGCGGGCGGCTTCCATGAGCAGGGAGGTAATGGGGCGCATGACGCTGCTGGGCGTATCGAAAGCTCCCTCTTCAAAAACGAATTCTCCATCATCCCAGGAAATGAGCGTAAAAATGGCGTCTTCGCCCTTGAATTCTTCAACATCGGCATGGATGATTTCACCGTTTTTCAGGTAAATTCCCCCTTTCTGGCCGTTGGCGCGTGAGAGGACGAAACGCCCCGTTTGTTTGGAATTGGAAACAAGCTGGATGATATCCGCCAGGTTGATCGAACTTAATGATCCTTTTAAACTCATGGCTCTCACTTATCGGATTTAACTGTTCTAAAATAAGATGTTACTGGTTTTAAAATCATTTGTCAAGATTTGCGATAAAATCAAATTTGAGTACCCGCTGGCATTTTGTTTACTCGGGGCGCGATTTTTCCTATAATTGACATATGGATTACCGCAAGCGCATGGAATCATTGGTCCGGGAGCTGCTCCGCCATCAACAGCTGTATCATGTCCTGGCCCGTCCCGAAATTCCTGACGCGGAGTACGACAGGTTACTCGATGAATTATTGCTCCTGGAAAAGCGCTTCCCGCAGTTTGCCGGCGCGAATTCACCCAGCCGCCGGGTCGGTTCTGACCTGGATAACACCTTTCCCGAGCGGCCGCATACGGTGCCGGTGCTCAGCCTGAATAAGCTGTATCAGCCGCAAGAACTCGGGCAATGGCTGCTGAAAACCGAGGCTGCCGCCGGATGCGGCGTGGGCTTTGCCATCGAAGAGAAAATAGACGGTGCTTCCATCGTGCTTTATTATGATCAGGGGGAGCTGCAGTACGCCCTGACCCGGGGCAACGGCTTGCTGGGTAACGATGTCAGCGACAATGTGCGCACCATCAGCCAGGTTCCCCTGCGCATCGCCGAATCATCGCGGCTTGCCGTGCGCGGAGAGATTTATATCAAGCGCGATGATTTCGAGCGTTACAATTCCGGAGTGGCGGAAAAATACGTCAATCCACGCAACCTGGCGGCCGGTTCGTTGCGCAATCTCAAGTCGGTTCAGACGGCCCGCGTGCCCTTGAACATTTTTGTTTACGAGGGTTTTTTCGCAAACGAGTTCAGTCGCGACCACCTGGAAATTCTGCAGCGCCTGCGTGAGTTGGGTTTCCGCGTCAACCCGCGCCTGGGATTTTTTTGCGATGATAAAGGCAAACGGTTGCGGGCGCAGCATCTTTTTCCGGGTATCAGCGCCGCGCCGGTGGCGGCCGTGGAAGAATACCTGCGCCGGCAGGCGGCCAGCCGGGCCGATGTGCCTTACGATATCGACGGCCTGGTGGTCAAGGTCGTGGAATTGGCTGTCCGCCAGGAACTGGGAACCACCGCCCACCATCCTCGTTGGGCCATGGCCTACAAGTTCGAGTCGCCGCAGGCCCGCACCTTATTGCTGGACGTGCAGATCCAGGTTGGACGCAACGGCCGGGTTACTCCGGTGGCGCTGCTGAAGCCGGTGGCGATTTCCGGCAGCACGGTCACACGGGCCACGCTGCACAACCAGGACTATATCGACATGCTGGAACTGAATGTCGGCGACGAGGTCAGTATTTCCAGGCGCGGCGACGTCATCCCGGCCGTCGAAGAGGTGCTGGAAAAAAGTGAACAACACCCCGGAATTTTTCAACTGCCTGGCTCATGCCCGTTTTGTTCCACGCTATTAGTAAAGGAAGGCGCCCACCATTTCTGCAAAAACCAGGCCTGTCCGGAGCGGCGCCGGCGCGCCCTCAACTATTTTTGCGCCAGGGAGCAGATGGATATTGAAACCCTGGGAGAAAAGACCATCGCCTTCCTGTTCGCCAAAGGCTGGGTGCAAAGCATCCCCGATATTTACAGCTTTGACTACGGTCTGCTGGCGGGGCAGGAAGGGTTCAGGGAAAAAAAGATCGTCCGTATCCGTGCTGGAGTCGAAGCCAGTAAATCCAGGCCTTTTGTCAGGGTCCTGGCCGCATTGGGCTGCGAGGGCGTGGCCGCGGCCGTGGCTGCCGATCTCATTGCCCACGGATTCGACGACATAGACAAGATCATCGCCGCCGCCAAAAAAAATGACTGGGAGATTTTCGCCGCTATCGAAGGCATCGGCGAAACTACGGCGCGGCTGCTGATCAGCCATTTCAGTAAGCCGGAAAATCTGCGCCTGATCGACAGCTTGAAGACCGCCGGCCTGAAATTTGTCGGCGAAAAGACCGGCGGTGATATGGTAAACGATTCTTTCGCCGGCCAGATATGGGTCATTACCGGGTCGTTCGTGCAATTCAATCCCCGTGCCCTGGCGGCCGCGGCGATCGAAAAGCGCGGCGGCAGGGTCACGGAAAATGTCAGCGCCCGCACAACCCACCTTCTGGCCGGAAGCCATCCCGGGTCCAAGCTGGCCAAAGCCGAAAAAATTGGCTGTAAGATCATCCGGGAAAATGAATTCATTGCACTATTGGGAGCGCTCTGACCCTGTCGGTTATCGCAGTCCGGGAGAGGGAATTTTGAAAATACTCAGGGATTTTGCAAAAGCGGATATTGGCTGCCGAAATAGGAATTGAAAACCAAACGAAAATTGTTCAGCGGCGAGAGGGATGGCGCTATCCCGGCCAAGGGGACCCCGGGCAGGTAGAGGGCGTTGAACACAAGAATTATTTCCGCACGGCTGACCGGCTGTGATTCATTTCCTCGCCGCCGCGAGCCGCGGTAGCCGTGATCGGACTGCATGATGATCACCGGCGCCGCGGGCGAATTGGCAAGGATCATGGCCATGGTTTGCAGCAGGCGGCGGCTTATATAAATGTACTGCCCCAGGTAATGGGCGGGATCGGCGTGGTCCCAGATATGAAGCGGATCTCCCAGCTTGCCCTGGGCGTCGAAAACGAATGGTTCGTGCGGAGAGAAAAGGTGGACGAAAACCAACTTGGGGCCCGGAGTCTTTACGACGGCGGGAAGCTCCTTGAACACTTGCAGGATACGTTCGCGATAAAAGAGGGAAAGGTCGGTTTTATTGAGTTGCCAGAGGTCGGAAAGGACGCGAAGCAGGGAGCGCTCGAACAGCGCCCGGTAAAAACCGTCAAAAAAAATCGAAGCGTGAGCCAGGGGATAGTAAAAGCGCTGATCTGCCGCTTCCAGGAACAACGATCGCTGACAGGCAAAATCGATGATGCGGTAGCCCCTGTTTTTCAATAATGAGGCAACGGCATTGCGGCGAACTTGCAGAAAAGGATCTTTTACAGCCGAGAATTCACCCAGGTTCAGTATTGCGGCAATAGCCGGCTCGGTCAGTGTATAAAGGGAACGGCTTTGTTGGGCCACAAAGAAACCTTGCCGGCGCAAGGAGGCAACGAAAGCGCTGTTGTCATATCCGAACAGGCGCCGGACCGATTCCGGCGCTGCGAATTCATCAAGAACAAAACAATAAATGTCCGGGGTCCGGGTTTGCAGGGCGGGCAGGCGCTGGATCCCTGACCGGCTTTCCCGCCAATGATCGAAGCTCTGTCCGGCGTGGTGCATGGTAATTCCGCCGATGTTCCAGGCCAGCAGCAGCCAAACCGCTGTTTGCAGGACGCGATTGAGAACAGAAAAACTGCGTTTGGATTTGAAAATAAGGATGGTCAGGGCAAGCCAGATGACACCGGGCGGGACGAAGGCCAGGAGATGTGCTCGCATAGGATGGGAAACGAACGGCAGCCAGCCGGCGATTTGATCGTAATATAGTCCGTAAAAATAAAACAGCGTCATAAAGCTGAAAAGCGCCAGCGAGCGCTTGCTGCGGTGGCTGCTGAAAATGCCGGTCATGAACCAGCCGGCGCCGGCGATAGCCAAAGAGACCACCGCTGCCCAGATTACTTGGGTCAATTGCACTTCACGGATGTTGCGCAGGTACAAATGCAGGACTGGATATATGCTGAAAAGAAAAGGGTATGTCCACCAGCCCCTCCCGGCTCCCCTATTTTTTGGCGATGTTATTTGCATAACTTTGCTTGCAGGGTGTAGTGGAAAATCCGACTTAGGCATCGACTGACTTGAGGATTTCCTCGCCGCGCATAGAGTGCGGTCCGACCGCGGTGACCTTCACGCGCGTGAAGGCGCCGATCGCGGTCCGGGAAGCGAAATTTACCACCCGGTAGCTCTCACTGCGTCCGATCACTTCGCCGGTTTTTTTCGGATGTTTTTCTGTGATCAGAACTTCGATAACCTTTCCGAGCCAACGGCGGTTGTTTTTTAATTGGATGCGGGCCTGCAGCTCCTGCAGGGCGTAAAGCCGCTGTTTGACCGCGCCCGGAGCCAGTTCCCTGGTATAAGTCGCGGCCTTGGTGCCGGGGCGCGGGGAATAGATGAATGAGAAAAT
>JALHTJ010000304.1 GCA_022865785.1 Candidatus Aminicenantota bacterium | reverse complement strand
TGGGTCAAGGCTTTGATTTGGTGGCGGACCACGCCACCGGCCTTGGCCAAGGGGCGGTTGCCGATGGCGCCGCCCATGCCCAGGGCCAGGCAGCCCAGGGAGCGGAAGCCGGCCTGTTTTGCGAAAATGCGTATGATTTCCCGGGCGGGATGACAGTGGGCGGTTTCGGGAAAGCCGCAGTTGACGATGGCGGCTAGAGCCTGTGTCGGCGCGGCCGGTTGTCCCAGGCGGCGTTCAACGATCCGCTGCAGCAGGCTGATGACCGGAGCCGGGAGGTGGTCGACATAAAGGGGGAAGGCCAGGACCAGCAGGGAGCAAGAATCGACGGCGGCCAGCAGTTCCGCCATTTTTTTCTCGTCGGCCAGGGCCGGGTAGAGCAACAGTTTCTTCGTGGCCAGGCCGCGTTGCTCCAGCAGGGACAGCAGATGGTTGCCCAGGGAATGGGATGTGCTGGCCAGGCCGCGCGGGCTGCCGACCAGGAGTAGTGCTTTTTTGCCGTTCATTTTACCACCTCGCGGAAAAGCGGTTCTCCTCCGAGTCTCTTTTCTATTTCCGCCAGGGATACGTCGCCGCTGAATACCAATGTCGAGACTTGGACATCGCCCATGTTCAAGGCATTGCGTTGGACCAGTTGACAGAAAACGTTTTCACTTTCGGCGTCTTCCTGCTTTTGGGTTCCAATGGCCAGCAGGCTGCGCCGGTGTGGGTAGCGCTGCGGGTGATGGGTCTCGCCGCGGATTTGCATGAAGAATGGGAGAAGGACAGGAATGATCCGGTCCATGGCTTTTTTCAGCTCCGGCGCGTAGCCTCCGAAAGTAATTGGGGTCAGAAAGGCGATCAGGTCCGCTCCGGCCCAGGCCTGCAGGATCGGCTCCTGGTCGTCGTCGCTGATGACGCAGCGCCCCGGGGTTTTTACCCAGCAGGAGAAACAGCCCCGGCAGGGTTTGATTTCCATTCCGGCCAGGGCGAACGCCTTTACCTGCCAGCCCCGGGCATTCATGATCGAAATGACCGCGGCCGCGGCCCGGTTGCAAAGCAAGTCCCGCCCGGCCGGAGGCGAGCCTTTCAAAAAAACTGCCTTCATTGTTCCTCCCACGCGCTTGCGCGTTCAGATTATCCTCTGATGGCGGTTTTTTTTCAAGCGGCGCAAAAAAATAACAAAATTTGGTCCAAGCCCGGATTTTGCACGTATAATAGGTTTGGCAACTACCAATAAGGAGGAATTCGCCTTGAATAAAAAAACCGTTTTTTCCAAGTTCGTGCCGGCTCTACTGCTGGCGGTCCTGTGCCTGCCCCCGTCTATGCGGGGCGAAGCGGCGGTCGCGGACAATCCGTTTTTGGTCCCCCCCAATACACCGTTTCAAACCCCGGCCTTTGACCGCATCCAGATCAGCCATTACCTGCCGGCGGTACAGGAAGGGATCAAGCGCCACCAGGCTGAGATCGACGCCATTGTCAACAATCCCAAGCCGGCGACCTTTGAAAACACCATCGTGGCCCTGGACATGTCAGGTCAGCTTCTGGGCGATGTGGCCTCAGTTTTTTATTCGCTGCTGGGAGCAGTCACCAGCCCCCAGATGCAGGACCTTGCCAACCAACTGTCGCCGCTGTTTTCCGCCCACAATGACAACATCTCGTTAAACGAAAAGCTATTCGCCCGGGTGAAGGCCATTTACGATCGGCGGACCAAGCTGAAACTTTCCGGCGTGCAGCTCTATCTGCTGGAAAACACCTATCGCGGCTTCCTGCGCAGCGGCGCGCTGCTGGATGAAAAACAGAAGGCCCGCCTGCGCGACATCAACCGCGAGCACTCCCTGTTGGCGCTCAAGTTCGATGACAACCTGCTGGCCGAAACCAACGGTTCGTATATAGTGATCGACAACAAAGCCGATCTGGCCGGCCTGCCGGAAAGTGTCATGGCCATGGGCGAGGAGACGGCCAAGGCCATGAACATGGCCGGGAAATGGGTCTTTACCACCCAGAGGCCCAGCTGGACGCCATTCCTGCAGTATGCCGAAAACCGCGACCTGAGAAAATCACTGTATTCCGCTTATTTCATGCGCGGCGATCGCGATAACGACAAGGACAACAAGGCCGTCCTGCAAAAGCTCCTCACTTTTCGCGAAGAACGCTACCGCATGCTGGGCTATAAGACCCCGGCCCAATTCTACCTGGAACCGCGCATGGCCAAGACCCCCGAAGCTGTCCACGAATTCCTGATGCGCCTGTGGCAGCCGGCCCTGGAACGGGCCAAGAGCGAAGCGGTCGAAATGCAGAAGCTGATCGACGCCGAGCAGGGCGGGTTCAAACTGGCGCCCGCCGATTGGTGGTACTACGCCGAGAGACTGCGCAAGGCCAAGTATGACCTGGACGATTCGGCGCTGCGCCCGTACTTCCAATTGGAAAATGTCCAGAAAGGGGTCTTCTCTCTGGTGGAAAAGCTTTATGGCTTGAAATTCGTTGAACGCAAGGATATCCCCATCTACCATCCCGAAGTCAAGGTATTCGAGGTCCATGAAGGCAACGGCACGTTGCTGGGCATTTTGTACATGGATTTCTTTCCGCGCGACTCCAAACAGGGCGGCGCCTGGTCGGGCGCGTTCCGCACTTCGTTTTACCAGAACGGCAAGCGCGTCATCCCGTTTTCCACCCTGGTCTGCAATTTCACCAAGCCCACGCCCGGCACGCCGTCGCTGCTCAGCATCGATGAAGTTTCCACTTTTTTCCATGAATTCGGCCATTCCCTGGACACGTTGTTTACCGACAGCGTCTACCGTTCCAACTTCGCTCCCCAGGATTCGGTGGAACTGCCTTCGCAGATCATGGAACACTGGGTCCTGGAACCCGAACTGCTGAAGGTCTACGCCAGACATTACAAGACCGGCGAGGTCATCCCCGCCGCCCTGGTCGATAAGCTTAAAAAAAGCAGCCTCTTCAACCAGGGCTTCGAGACCGTCGAATACCTGGCCGCCTGCTTCCTGGACATGGCCTGGCACGGTCTGGAGAGCGCTCTCAACGTCAACGTGACCCGCTTCGAGGACAAGGTAATGGCAGCCATCAGCCTGATCCCCGAGATCCTGCCCCGCTACCGCTCAACCTATTTCGCCCACATCCATGGCGGCTACGAAGCCGGTTATTACAGCTACATCTGGTCGGGAGTTCTGGATGCCGATGCTTTTGAGGCTTTCAAGGAAACCTCGCTTTTCGACAAAAAGACCGCCGCCTCTTTCCGCAAAAACATCCTGGCCAAGTTGGGAACCGAAGACGCCATGGTGCTCTACAAGCGTTTTCGCGGCCGCGAGCCCAAGGTCGAGCCGCTGCTGAAAAAGCGCGGATTGCTGTAATCACTGTTATTTGATTTAAAAGGGGCGGTCATT
>JALHTJ010000303.1 GCA_022865785.1 Candidatus Aminicenantota bacterium | reverse complement strand
CTCCTTGGTTCCTCCTGGGACCGCAAGTCGCCGCCGCCGCAACTTCCTGCCGATGTGATCGTCTCCACGACCGAGAAATATGGGGAGATTTTCCGTATCCTGACCGGTCAGGAACCATGAGCGGCGAATTGAACATTCTGGATCTGCTTTTTTTGCTGATCCTCTTTTTTTCCGTTTTTTTCGGCCTGTTCCGCGGCCTGGTACGTGAGTTGTTTTCGCTGTTTTTTCTGGTCGCGGCTTTGGTCATCGCTTTTTTTTACTATCAGGAAGCCGGACTCTTCCTGAACAGCTGGATCGACAACCGCAACCTGGCCAATTTTGCCGGTTTCCTGTTTTTACTGGCGTTGGTCGCCGTATTTGGTTCGATAATAACCCACCTGATCGGCAAATTCCTGATCGTTGGCCCGCTTAAAGCCATGGATCGCTTGCTGGGAGCCGCTTTCGGACTGCTGCGCGGAATTTTGCTGGCCGGATTGATCATTTACAGTTTCTTGGTTTTCCCTTTAAACCAGGAATTGCTCAACCGTTCGCAGCTGGCCCCCCATCTGGCCAGAATTATTGTCTTGGGCATCAATGTGCTGCCTCCCACATTAAGGGACAGGCTGAAATCAATCAAATTCTATGACTGCAAAAAAGATAACCGAAATAGCCGAACAGTTTGAAGCACTGACCATCAAGAATCAAATGAAGATTCTGGCAGGCAAGGCAGTCAATTCACGATATCTTTTCTACAAAGAGATCACTGAGGAATTTGAAAAGACATTGCTGCAGGCCTTGTTGGAAAAATATGACCACAATGTATTGAAAATGTCGGCAAGCGTCAAATTGCATCGGAATACAATTGCCAAAAAAATGAAAAAGTTAAAAATAAAGGATAAAAAAGTTAAAAACAAGTAAAGTACGTCGATTGAAATGCCAAATTCCCCAACAAAGCATTTGATCTGCTTTAAATCACGGAGAAGACGCGGAACTTTTATTTCGATAGGCTGAAAAAAAAAATGATTTTGTGCTATAAAGAGGCGTTAAAAAATAATGATCCGGAGGTTGCCCATGCTTCTGCACCAAGAGTTCATAAGAAACGCCAAGAAATACTCTGAAAAACTGGCTATTATAGACCGTACTCTTGAAAAAAAGGTCACCTATTCCAAGGCTTTGATCGCCTCGCTGATCCTGGCCCGCAAGTTCAAAAAGTACGATGACGGCTTCATCGGCATCATGATCCCCACTTCGGCCGGCTGCATACTTTCAATCCTTGGCGTGCTCATGTCCGGCAAGGTGCCGGTGATGATCAATTACTCTACCGGCGCGGCCAATAATGCTGAATACGCCCAGAGAAAATGCGGTTTTAAAACCATCATCGCTTCCCGGGCCCTTCTGGAAAAGATAGGCTGTCGCCTGGTTTCGGGTATGGTCTTTATCGAGGACATAATGGCAAGCATAACCCCAGCCGATAAAGTAAAAGCGCTTGTTAAATCCAAGCTGCCGCTCAATTTCCTGTTGAAATCGGTCCACCAGGGCGAACCCGACGACAACTTGGTGATTCTTTTCACTTCGGGCAGTGAAAAGGATCCCAAGGCGGTTCAACTTACCCATCGCAACATCGGGTCAAACGTAATGGACATCGCCAAGGTGCTGACCGTGACCAGCGATGACATCATGCTGGCCAACCTGCCACTTTTTCATGTTTTTGGCCATACTGTCGATTTCTGGTTACCTATGCTTTTTGGTATGACCATTGTTTCCTACGCCAACCCCCTGGAATACAAGAAGGTCTGCTCCATCGTCCGCGAAGAAAAGGTTTCACTCATGGTCGGCACCCCCAGCTTTTTTTCCGGCTACCTGCGTCAATCGGATCCCGGTGATTTTTCTTCACTGCGCGTGGCCGTGGCCGGGGCTGACAAGACTCCGGATTCTCTGCGCGCCGGTTTCCTGAAGAAGCACAACCTGGAACTATGCGAAGGATACGGTAGCACAGAAACCAGCCCGGTCGTTTCCACCAACCTGCCCGATGCCAACAAGCCCGGCAGTGTGGGCAAGGTGTTGCCCAGTGTCCGGGTGAAGATCGTGGACATCAATTCCGGCGAAACGCTGCCGCTGGGAAGCGAGGGGAAAATACTGGTCAAAGGCGACCTGGTCATGAAAGGATATTTCGACGATCTGGAGGAAACCTCGCTCAGGATCAAGGACGGCTGGTACGAGACCGGCGACATGGGAGTGCTGGACGAAGAAGGCTATCTGTGGCACCGCGGCCGGCTGAAACGCTTTGTCAAGATCGGTGGCGAAATGGTTTCCTTGGTGAGAGTCGAAAGCGTTTTGCTGAAACTGATTCCAGAGGAAACCGAGTGCTGTGTGGTTGAAGTTCCGGATTCGCTGAAAGGGGCCAGGATCGTCGCCGCCTTGAATAAAGAGGTTAACCAGAAAAAAATACTCAAGGCCATGGCCGAAGAACTCCCGGCCATCGCCCTGCCCAAGCAATTCGTGATTCT
>JALHTJ010000302.1 GCA_022865785.1 Candidatus Aminicenantota bacterium | reverse complement strand
CCGATCTCCACGTCGTGCTCGATGGTCACGGTTTCCGGCTGCAGGATGGTCACGCCGCCCTCAAGCATCAGCCGCTGCTGGGTACGATCATTGATTTTTTTTTGCGCGGTCTGCAGATCGCGGCGATCGTTGATGCCGATGGCGATATCGCAATCTTCGGCCTGGACCGCCTCCACTTTCAATTTTTTCCGGTATAAAATTTCAATTATATCGGTGAGATAATATTCTTTTTTGGCATTGTCGTTTCTTATCCCGGCCAGAAGGGGAAAGACGGCCCGGTTATCAAAAAGATAGATCGAGGCATTCACTTCGCGAATCTGCAGCTGCTCGGGGCTGGCGTCCTTATCCTCCACGATACCGCAGACCCTCCCTTGGACATCGCGGATGATCCGTCCATAGGGAGGCGTTGGTAGCGGAAATACCGCGCTGATAAAGGTGCAATGGGCCAGGCTGCGGCGCTGGGCAGCGATGAGCTTCTGCAATTCGGGAGCGGTGATGAAAGGATTATCCCCGACCAGCACCAAAAGGCCGCCGCTGTGCCCGGCCAGCAATTCAGACGCGCTCAGCAGGGCGTGGGCGGTACCCAGCTGTTCCTTTTGCATGGCATAGCGCACATTGGTCCCGAGCACATTTTCGATCTCGGCGCGGTTGTCGCCGGTCACCACGATAATGTCCGCTTCGGCGATGCCGCACTCCAGCAGGCTGTCCAATAGATAGCGTATGATCTCCTTGCCAAGAATGGCATGCAGTACTTTGGATCGTTGCGATTTCATGCGCGTGGATTTGCCGGCAGCCAGTACTACAGCCTTGATTTTGTCAGCCATGTCCGCATTTTACGTGCTCTTCGACCCGAAGTCAACGGCGGAACCCGTGCTCCACAGCCTCGGTGAATGGAAGCAATCCTTATGGCATAATATCTTCATCTCGTTGGTCATGGTCAAACACGCCATCGGTCACAAGGCAGTGAATGTGGGGATGCCAGATCCAGAGGTCGTCGAATGTTTGGGTTGCAGCGATAACGCCAGGACGGAAATGGTTGGCGGGGAATAATAGCCCGCTACAGTTCCAGGATGGTTGCGGCCACGCAGCGGGCCAGTTCCCTCCCCCTGACTTCCCGAATGTCGTGATTAGTTTATTGATTCCTTCCTTTTGTTGATAATCTAGTGATCAGTATGAAGGGAAACTGATGACGCACAACTCTTGTCACCTAAATGAAGCAAAATCGTTTGTCAGCAGACCCTACTTATTCGAACACATCCCGATCAGCGAAACTCGGGCTGAAACACAAAATCATTTTTATAAAAGATGATGTCCTGTCCGTTAAGTTCAACGTAGGCCCCCTTCTGGTCAAATCCCTGAAATTGGCTATCACTCCCGCTGCTGGCCAGCCAGAATGTATTGTTTTGCGTGTCGACCTTATAGTGGAACCGGTTTCCCCAGGCATCCATGAGCTGTGCCTCCTCGATGAATGTCGGCACCAAATCAGCCAATTTTCCGGGCAGCTTCATTTCATACAGGAGATAAGTCTCGATGGCACGCCCGGCATAATTAAGCTTGTTTAGAGTTTTTCTGTATTTCTCAACAAGCAGCGGATCTTGCACGCGCTCCTTCCTCTGAACCGGTATGGACTGTTTTCCACCCTCTTCTCCTCCTTCGAGCTTTTCTTTTCCCTCGGGATCGAGTGTCGGCTCTTTGCTGTCCTTTTCGGCAGTCATTTCATCCAGCTCCATCAAGGCCAGGTTATACTGGACGGTCCCTTCGGCCTCTTGGATGATCCTCTCCAGCAAGGCCTTTCCCGCCGCCTTGTCTCCAAGTTTGATCAGCGCCCGGGCCTTAGTGAGGACCAGGGGATAACGCTCAGGATTTTTCTCTAAAATCTTATCTGCATAATAGAGGGCCCGGCCCCAATCCTCCGCATCCTTGGCAAAGACGCAGAGCATGTCGTATGCTTCATCAACTTGAAATTCATCCTCCGGATATTTATCCACATAACTTTCCAGCGCTTTTTCTGTCTCTTCATTGTCTCCCAACATGAGGAAAAGGGTGTGGATGTTCCAGTGGACCATCTGGACAGCCTCTGCATCCGGGGCCTTGAGGAAGAACTCCCGGACATGTTCCAAAATCCTATCGTAGTCCGGAGAGTCAAATCCCTTCGTATTATACAAGGCCTGTATCTTCTTCAGAAGAACCTGGGCAATTTTTTCCTGTTCGGCACGGGGTGTTTCGGTCTTTGCAAAATACAGACCTTCCGGGTCCTGTTTCATAATCTCGATACGCTCTTGGATCTTCCGTTCCTGTTCGGCCTTGTTTTTTGTGATCAATTCCACCTGTCCCAGCAGGCAGGCGACGCAGATCAGAATGCCGACTGAGAGATACAGTTGTTTTTTCCTGGCCATAACTCCTCCTAAATTTTGGTTGCGGTCAAATAACACTATCGGAAGAATAACTTCTTAGACACATATTTCACTCTCCAGCATGTCAGACTCCAGCAATTATCTCCATGAATATCCTTATAAAAGTATTTTTTTCCACTTCAAATATTGCGCTTTTCCCATAAGTGCCGGCGTATTCTCCATGTGAGCCGGCAGTTCCTTCTACATGCCTAAAACGGTATTTGCCGGGCTGTAGGGCAAGAGCTTTAGTCTGCGAAGTGTTTTTCCCAAGCTTTTTCTCAGAGATAGTTTCATTATTGGCACCTAAAGTTTGCAGTGTCAGGTTCAAGGGTGAATTACTGGCCGCTAAACTCAGTTCCGGATTTCTGTAACCCCAGGAGAATGTAAAAAGCTGAACCTCACCCATCCCGGCTTGTGGAACCTTAAGTTGATTAATTTTTTCTCGCACATCCTCATTTTCGACAGCAATTTTTTTAAGATCAGCTGCCGAATATCCGGCCAAATAAAGTAAAGCTTGCTCTATACAGACATCATCCCAGAGATGTATATTCCTTTGCCAAGATTTCACTACATCATTTGGTGTGAGAGAGGAACCGGTTTTTCGTGCAAAAAACAAAGCGCTTGCAACCATCCATGAATCAGGACTTTCAATGAAGTCCTTTTCTTCTGTCCGGCTTTCTGCATTATCAAGAATAACCCGCAGGTAAAAGAATCTTTCCGGAGGTAAATCACCAGATGAAATATAAACGGACTTTAATTTGTCCGCTTTTAAAAGCAGGGCCTGGTAATACTGATTATAAGTGTCCATAGCAGATTTCGATTCTGAACTATCAATGAGAACTTGCAGTAGTGAACGTTTTTTTTTGTCCAGTGTTTGATAAAAAGCATCAACCGGGATCTCTGCTTCATACACCTTTGGGATGGCTGCCAGGGCTGCTGCCGGTTTTCCTGCTTTTTCCAGCGCAAGAACTTGGTCATAATACTTTGCGTACAGGGGAGTCTGAGCTGAATCTTTGGATTGGGCCAGTGCCTGTGGAGATTGACTGCTGCTGTAAAGACAAACTGATAAGATACAGGCAGAAACAATGATACAAAGCTTACAAAACCATTTTTCAGTACAAGAAAGCTTATTAGCATTCATCATCCCCTCCAGATTAAACAATATTAGAAAATTATTTTTTTTCCAACACGGTCCGATTTCCGTCATGAAGATGCGCAGCTTCCACGTTTCTCCTTTTATAGGTGGAATTGCGATTTGGTACTCTCGGTCGGGCCACAGGTCCTTGGCCAGGTTCTGATCCCGTTTGTAAGCATATACCGTGTAAATACCTCGGGGTGCATTCATAGCACGTAACTTCTCGTAGGTGAGACCCTCAAGAGATCCGGTGGAGTCGGTTGTTCCAAGTTCTATCTCGGGCGTGTTTTCCCCCTGAATCACGACCCTTACGCCATCGACAGGCTGTCCAGAATCCTTGTAATACACGTGAACATCAACAACTATTGAGTAGCCAGGAGGCCATCACATAGTTTAACTTGTTGTAGGCACTGATACATTGCTGATAGGCCTCCTTGGTGTCTGCGTCCGGTTCAGGGCTCACACTATCTTCATCTATGATGACATCACCACCTAGATCGCCTTTAGGCTCTTATAAGCCACCGGAGCCCGACAGCAGCAAAACTGGCCGTTTATCAATTTCTTCAAACTCCCTTGACCTAAAACCATATTGCGATTCAGATTTCCCTAAATAATTTTCTACCACTTTAATTGCCATGCCGTGATTGGGGACACCAGTCAGCCAAGCTTTAATCAACGAAGTAACGTCCACCTCAACCCATTTGTTTACTCCTTGCCCCGGATTAAAGGTTACCACCGGATACCGATCAACGCTGGGTTGGTTATCCCAGCTAATTTCACCATATGAAGCAGTTTTTTCGGTCTGCCCCGAATGGTAGGTGCCACTTCCTTCCTGCCATGGGCTCATAACCCGATAAACACCAAGTTCAACTGCATTGCCTCCTCCGGTATGGCTGTGATAAAGTTTTAGCGTTGCTTTATTTACACTGTTGGGGTCGATACCTGCCAGATCAAACTTAAGGAAGGCTCTCTTTTCTCCACCTGTGGGATTCCACCCTGCCCCGATGTTTTCGTACTTTCCCCAGTTGGATTTGTTCCAGTTTCGATAAGAATAGGCGTAAACATGAGAGTCGGCTGTTGGGCTTACTACCAGCTTTTTTTTAATTGGATCTATATTAACGCCAACTTTTAATATCTCTCCTATCTCATTGACATTAGCATAAGATAAATCTGTTTGGCAATCTTTATCTATCACAATCTTCTGACCGGAAGCAATTGTCAAGATGTTGTCACCGCTGCCACAAGCAGCAACCACTTCTCCTTCTGCAACAGTAATTGTCGTTTCACATTTTAAATCATTATGAACCAACTTAAATTTCGTACCTCTAACTCCTACCGATCGTAATTGTCCGTAATAAAAACCATTACTATCTTTTTCATGGAAACCGAATAAAATTCCTTTAATTATAACCGAAGTAAAAGAAACAATCATTACACCTTTTTGTAAAATTGTTGCATTCTTCCACTCCACTTTCTTATTCTTTTCAGCCTTTTCTTTAGCTAAGTGATCTAGAATTTTTTGTGTTGTATTATTAGCAGCTAAATAAACATCCGTAGCTTCAATTTTCACCTTACTATTTGGATAAATTTTCATTTCACCAGGCATTCCTACCACCTTTAGAATAACGTAGGAATCTTTACCGGTTATAATTGTGTTCCCCTGGTCAATACGCATATGACCAGTTTTTACACGATTGGGGGCATAAGCTATACCCATAGTTTTACCATTAATTTCTACATTTACGACATCACCACTATACTGATAAATATAAAAATCACCTTTAAATTCATCTGTTTTATTTGTGTTTGGTTCGTTGCCTGCAGTACCGGGGTCAGTACCTGTGATTTGAGTGTTTATATCAATATCCGGATCGTCTATGGAGCCCATAATTTTACCAGGTGGTGGTTCATCAAACTGGGTGGGTGTTACATCAATTTCTTCTCCATTTGGTCCGTACTTGATTACCTTAATTATTTTACCGCCTTCCCGAGGGAAAAACCAAAATTCATACTCGACACCCTTAGGTGCAAACCACCCAGTCCACCAAATATCACCCTGCGACCAAGGGTTAATTGCCCATACATCCAGGGTCATTGTTCTATCAACAGGAACCCAACCTATAGTGTGGGACGGCACCTTGCTAGGCTCAAAATCTACAATATTACGATCAACCCACTTCCAGGCCTTCTCTCCAGCCTTATTAAAATAATATAAATAATCCTGTCCGCCTAAAGAGGCAGTCCAAAAATCTTTTCCTGATTCAGGAAATTTCAAAGTGGCAGCCACCTCGATACTTTTTATTCTTCTTTGATACTTAGCGAGGAAACCGGGGCCACGAACTGTTATTTGCCCCATTTTTACTAATACGTCTTTGGTTACTTCTTCAATTGTATGAGTTGCAGCCTTTTCTCTATCTTCATCATTTTTCCAATGCATCCCTTTAGGCGCAGTACCCCATCTCCAAGCTGAATACCAACCGTTGTTAAAATCATGCGTACCCGAAGCTACTTTTTCCCCTCCTACACTTTTCCATTGCCTCTCATTGGATTTCTTTTCCTGAGCATTGGTATTATTAGTAAGAAGAAAAAGAAAGAAAAGCAGAAAGCTTGTAAGAATAATTTTTGGAGCTAAGAATAGCTTGTTTCTGTATGACATTTTTGCTCTGTTCATCTGATGTTCTCCTTTTTTTAATTTTAACACTATAGGAAAATCAATTTTCCCCATGATGGGATTTTAAGGAACTCTTATTGAAATTGCAATTAACGATAGTACTTTTATTATTAGTAGTTTTGAGTAGACCCAATTCAACCATACGAACAATATTTTTGGATTGAGATGTTAATTCATGAAAATGAAACGGGCAGAACGCAGCCACTATGCCTTGTGCGCACAGCAAAAATGCAAAAAGTCTTTCAAGAAAAATCACCATACCTGCTTTTCTGTAGGTCAGATTCCTGCTTTTATTTCCATGAATATCCGCGTAAAAGTCTTTTCTTCAACTTCAAATATTGCACTTTCCCCATAAGTGCCGGCGTAAACTCCATTATGCGGATCAACGCCAGCCAGCTCAACAGGCTCAGTCCAATATGTTATGGACTCGTACACACAAGTGACACTCCAGTAGGGCTGTGTTATAATTAAATATGGTCATCCGCGACTGCCTGTATATGCTGCTTCTTATTTTGTCTGTGCCTTTCTGGCTGAAATACGTCTTGAAAAAAAACTACCGCCGTATGCTGAAAAACAGGCTGCGGCCGCAACTGGCTGTCTGCTCCGAGCGCTCCATCTGGATCCATGCCGTGTCCGTGGGCGAAGTGCGCAGTTTGAAGTCGCTGATCCAGCAGCTTGGCGAAAAGGGACATCGTATCGTCCTGTCGGTCACTACCCCGTCCGGGTTGGAGTTTGCCCGCAGGGAATACCCGGCCATCGCGGTCATCCATGCGCCCCTGGATTTTTCTTTCTCGGTCAGGCGCTTCATCCAACGTATCAATCCCCGCCTGGTCATTTTCAACGAACTGGAAATCTGGCCCAACTGGATCACGATGCTGCACCGCAAGCGCATCCCCATGCTGCTGATCAATGGCCGGATCTCGGAAGCGGCATTTGTTCGCTATCGGTTTTTCAATTTTATTTTACGTCCTTTTTTCCGGCGCATCGACTGTTTCCTGGTGCAAAACACAATTTACAAGAAGCGTTTTCTGCAATTGAAGATCCCGGCGGAAAAAATCAAGATTTGCGGAAACATCAAGGCGGATGAGGCCGATTTGAGCCGTCAGAAAATGCCCATCCCCGGGGAAGTCCGCAGCCATTTGCATTTGCAAGCAATCACGAAAAAAATTGTTGTTCTGGCCAGCAGCCACAGCGCCTGTGAAAAGATCCTCGTCCCGGCCATCAAGCCATTAAGCGCAACTTACTTTTTCATTATCGTCCCCCGCCATGTGCAGCGCGCCACGGCCATGGCCGGGCAAATGCGGCGCCTGGGGCTGAAATGCACGGTATTCAGCCAAACCCAAAGCATGGATCCTGAAACCCAAGTCCTGATTTACGATCGCATGGGATACCTGTTCCCCATCATGAGCATCAGCGACATCGTGTTCATGGGTGGAACTTTTGACCAGAAAATAGGCGGCCACAACCTCTATGAACCGGCCGCCATGGGTAAAACAATCCTGGGCGGGCCGTTTTACAACAATTTTCCCGACATCGGCAGCGAACTGGAGGAAAGCGGGGTGTATCGCCGGGTGAACAACAGCAGTGAATTGCTGGAATTTCTGAAAAATTTCCCGGATAAAAACATGAAGCCTGTCAATGATAGAGCTTTGAACTCTATTTTAAAGAGAAAAGGATCCATTTCATGCAGTTTAAAGCAAATTCAGCGTTTCCTCGACTAATCTGGCCGTTCTTGAACCTGGCGTCACTGGTTTTCAAGAGTATTTCCTTTGTTAATATAAAAATCAGAGCCTTGCGGCAAAAAGATTTCCCGAAATTGTTCATCATTTCTGTGGATAACCTGTCCTTCGGGGGAACCGGAAAAACGCCCCTGGTCATGGCCATCGGCAGGGCCCTGGAAAAAAAGGGAGCCCGCTTCGCCATCATCAGCCGCGGCTATCGTTCCCGCTACGAAAAAAAAGGGATATGCGTACATGCTGAGCACAGTTACAAGGAAGTGGGTGATGAGCCATTGATGTTGAAAGCGAGTTTCCCGACCCAGGATGTTTTCATCGGACGCGACCGCCTCTGTTCCCTGGCCGCGGCCGCGGCCAAAAACTGCCGCATCTTGATCCTGGATGACGGATTCCAATCAAGCCACATAAAAAAAGATTTCAGCGTCATGCTGATCAATTCAGGCCATCCCTATTTTTATCTGCGCAATTTCAAATTCATGAGCCGCCGGGCCGATCGCATTTTGACCTACCAGCCGGCTGGGCAGGCAGAGAAACCGCTGCCGGCAGACACTTATGATTTCGTGACGGATAAGTTGTTGAACGCCGCGGGCCAAGAGGTCACCATCGGTGCCGCCCCGATCGTCGCCTTTTCCGCTTTGGGTGACAATGACCGTTTTGAAAACGACATGCGCCGCTACCTCTTGACGGCATTCCGCGGCTTTTCCGACCACCACGCATTCAGTCCGGCCGATCTCCACTCCCTTGAACGCTTGAGAAAAGAAAAGGGGGGAGAGTGGCTGGTCTGCTCGGAAAAGGATTTTTGCAAAATAAAAAATCTCCTGCCCGCCGCGATCCCTTTATTGTACGCACGAAATGAGATAAGATTGCCTAACGACACCATCGAACAGATCATCAAACATGCCACAGAAAAAGGTTTCATTTAAAAGCCATTTGGAATACGCGCTTTTTGCCGGCCTGATATCCCTGATCAAATATTCTCCACTCCGCTTTCTGCACCTGGGGAAAAAGGCCATGGTTTTCTTTCTGAAAAAAGGCAGCCGCCGGCATTCACGCCTGATATCGCACAACCTGGCCATGGCTTTTCCATCCGCCAGCCCCGCTTTTCTGGCCGGGCTGAAAAAAAATATTTATAACCATTTCGGCAGCATTTTCATCGAGATCGCCCGCACCTTCGCCCGCCGAGACTCCCAGGCCATTCTGTCCCGGTCCCGCGTCAACAATCTCCAGATCATCGTCCGAGCTTTGCAAAAAAATCGGGGTTTGATAATTTTTTCCGCCCATTTCGGCAACTGGGAATGGATCCCCTTAATCCTGAACGCCAGCCTGGGCAAAGATATCCACAGCATCGCCAGGCCCATGGACAATGTCCTGATCGAAAAAAAAGTGAAGGAATTCCGGGAAGCCATGGGTTCGCGGATCATTTACAAGCAGGGTTCACTGAGAACCATCCTCAAGCGTCTGAGCAGCAACGAAATCGTTTACCTGCTGATCGATCAGAACACCGTGCCGCGCGAAGGGGTCTTTGTCGATTTCTTTGCCAAAAAAGCAACCGCCATCACCACGGTATCGCAGTTGTACCTGAAAAAGAACATTCCCGTGGTCCCGGTTTTTCTTCATTACCAGGGACAGGATATCATTCTCGACATCCTGCCGGAAATAGATTACCCGGTCTCAGGCCAGAATCCAGCTGCCTTGACTGAACTGACCCAGCAGTTGACCTGGCTGATCGAAGCCCAGATAAGAAAATTCCCCGAACAGTGGTTCTGGTTTCACAACCGCTGGAAAACCAAGCCGCAAGGAGAAGCAAGTGAGAGAAAATAACAGGGCCGCGTACGAACTGCGTCCCATCGCCTTTGTAGCGGACTACGTCAGGAACGTCCCGGGGTCGGTATTATGTGAACAAGGAAATACCCGGGTGGTAGCTACTGCCACT
The DNA here is from genome assembly GCA_022865785.1 of Candidatus Aminicenantota bacterium. Lineage (GTDB taxonomy): Bacteria > Acidobacteriota > Aminicenantia > UBA2199 > UBA2199 > UBA2199. The sequence continues at coordinate 1,927 of JALHTJ010000302.1, read as the reverse complement.
GTGGAAGACCGGACCCCGTTTTTTCTAAGAAAAAGCGGCCAGGGCTGGGTCACGGCTGAATACGCCATGCTGCCCGGATCATCCGGAAACCAACGCATCTTGCGCGAACGGGGCAAGATCAACAACCGCAGCGGCGAGATCCAGCGTTTCATCGCCCGCGCCCTGCGCACAGTGCTCAATTTGAAAGAGATCGGTGAAAGGACCATCACCCTGGATGCCGACGTCATCCAGGCCGACGGCAGCACGCGTTGCGCATCTTTGAACGCCGGCTTCCTGGCTTTGATCCTGTCGCTTAAGTACCTGGTTTATGAGCAAATGATCGCCGATTTTCCCGGCTTTCAGTTCATCGCTGCGGTTTCAATCGGCGTGCGCGACAAGGAGATCCTGGTCGATTTGGATTATGAAGAAGATTCACGTATCGACAACGATATCAATATCGTTTCAAATGCTGACGGGGCGTTGATAGAGGTACAATCATTTTGTGAAGGGTCACCGCTGTCTCCCGACCTTTTTCAAAAAGCCCTGGCCCTGGGAATAGAAAAAAACCTGGAGATCATCGCTATCCAGAAAAAGGTCCTCGAAAGCGTCGGCATCCCGTTCTGAAGTATCCGCTGCCGATAAAATCCCACGGCAATCGGGCCGGTCGCTAATTTCTTCCAGGAACAGGAGCCACTTTGATTCAAGCCGAAAACTTCACTTGTATTCTTTCAAGATATTGACATAACTCTCTTTTCTTAACTGGCTGAGGTATTCCTTTAGCTTGACCTGCTGCTGCTCTTCGCGCAGCTTCTGAATGATGTCTTCGCGGACATCTTTTACCTCGCGGACCCTGGCCGCGCTGAATTCGGCCAGTTGGATGATATACCAGCCGGTTTCGGTATCGATCCAGTCTGAATATTCATCCTTTTTCAGCTTTAAAGCCGCTGCTTCCAAATTCTTGTCCAGTTCACCTGTTTTGAATTTTCCCAGGGCAATGCTGTTGGCGGCGTCGGGGAGTTCCGAATGTTTTTTAGCGACTTCTTCGAAAAGACCGGGCTTCAGTTCCGCTGCGATCAGATCCATCTTATCCTGCGGCTTGGCACCGTCTTCACTTTTCTTCAGATATATGCAATTCAGTGCGATTTCTGCCGGCACCCTGAATTGTTCCGCGTTCTTGCGGTAATACTCCATGATCTGCGGATTATCGATCTTGATCTTGGATCCAACTTCGTCCCAAACCAGCCGTTCCTGCTTGCGCCGCTCTTTCCACTGGTCTTTCCAGGCGGCGAACTCGATCCCTTCGCGCGCCAGGGCGGCCTTTAGATCTTCGTCGGAGGCGATGTCGTTCTGCTTCTTGATCTCCTGAAGGATCGTCTCCACGTCGGCCTCGACGTCGTAGTTCTTCTCCTTGATCTTGGACAACAGCAGTTTCTGCTCAATGAATTTCTCCAACAGCTCTTTTTTGAATTCCTGCATGGCCTGCGCCAGCGCTTCACCTTGCAATTGAGCCTGCAGGGAACGCGCCATTTCCATCTCGAATTTTTTCAATTCGGTGCCGGTTATAGCCTCATCATTGACCACCGCGTAAATTTCTTCGACAATTTCCGCGGCGGCAAAGCCCAGACTGATTGTCAGAAAAACAATCGCTGTCAGAAAAATTTTTGTTTTCATCTTAGTTTACTCCGGAATCCGATTTTATATAGGTAAAATACAGATTGTTATAATCAATGCGCACCGGGACTTCGGCTTTCAATTCCCTTAAAAATTCCCCGTAGGCGGAAGACATCCTGACGGAAAGCAATTTACTTTTGATCTCATCTTTCACGGCCGCCAGCAAAAGCATCCTGGATTTTCTTTTGCGGACAATCTTGAACAGGTGAAATCCGTAGGGCGATTCCACGATAGGGCTGATCTCATTCACTTTCAGGGAAAAGACGACTTCCTCCAT
>JALHTJ010000050.1 GCA_022865785.1 Candidatus Aminicenantota bacterium | reverse complement strand
TTTTTTTTTGTAAGACTATATTTTAAAAGGAGGCCCTATCGCAACCTTCGTTATCGCGGTTATCGTCCTGATGTTTATACTGCTAACCAGAATCAATACCCATCCGGCTTACATTTTCGCAGCCACGCTGTTCGTGTTTTTTTTGACCGGGCTGATCTCAGCCGGGGAACTGCTTTCACAATTCATCAATCCGGCCCTGGTGACTTTGATCCTGGTCCTGCAGGCCGCGGCGGTGATCGAAAAAACTCCGCTTACCGCCTGGATGAGCCGGATGGTTTTTCACTCCCACTCACTGAACAAATCGCTGGTCCGCATGTGCCTGAGTATTTTTCCCCTCTCGGCCTTCATGAACAACACCGCCGTGGTGGCATCGTTCCTGGGACCGCTGAAAAATAACCGCCAGTTCCCCCCCTCCAAACTGCTGCTGCCGCTTTCGTATGCCGCGATCCTCGGCGGTACTGTCACTCTGATCGGCACCTCGACCAACCTGGTGGTCAACGGTTTGGCGCTGGAAGCCGGAATGAAAGGGCTGGGGATTTTCCAGTTCGCCTACGTGGGCATCCCCCTCTGCCTGGGGGGCTTCATTTATATCGTCTTTTTTTCCAAGTGGCTGCTGCCGGCAAACGGGACGGCGATGAAGATCAGCCGTGACAATTATTTCCTGGAAGCACAGGTTCTGGAAAATTCGGCCCATATCGGCAAAAGCGTGGCCGCAAACAAGTTCCGCAACCTGCAAAGCCTTTTCCTGGCCGAACTTATCCGCAACGACCGGCTGTTGTCACCGGTCAACCCGGAGGAGATCATCCAGGCCGGGGACATCCTGGTTTTTGTCGGTGACGTGCACAAGGTGAAGGACATTCAAAATTTCGACCGCCTGGCCATTTTTAAAGAGGAAAACATTGCCATGCTCAGGAAAAACCTCCGCGAGGTGGTCTTGTCCCATTCCTCGTCGCTGCTTGGGAAAAAAGTAAAAACAGCAGATTTCAGGGCAAAATTCGACGCCGCAGTGGTCGCGGTTCGGCGCGGCAATAAAAAGCTCTCGGGAAAGATCGGCTCGATCCGGTTGGAGGCTGGCGACACGCTGCTTCTGGCTGTGGGCCCCGATTTTGGTAAACGGGAAAATCTGCGCAATAATTTTTTTTTGATCAACAGGATTCGTTTACAAAAACTTCTGTCCAGGAAAAACAGCGCCCTGGCGGTGACGCTGTTTATCGCCGCAATCGCGGCCAGCACCCTGAACCTGCTGCCGCTGCTCAAATCATTGGCGATATTAATGTTCATCTATATCCTCATGGGATTTTTCCGCTTCGAGGATTTTCGCGGCAATTCAAACCTGGATATAATCGTACTCGTGGGATCGGCTCTGGGCCTTGCCAAAGTTATATTTAACAGCGGCGCTTCCGCGCTCATTGCCAAGGGCATCCTCTTCGTCTTCAAGGACTATGGAGCTTTCGCCAACCTGGCCGGCATTTATCTGCTGACTCTCCTGCTCGCCCAGATGGTCACGAATAACGCCGCGGCCGCGCTGGCTTTCCCCATGGCCTATTCCACGGCGCTCTCCCTGCAGGTCGACCCCCTACCCTTTGTTATGGCCGTCGCCTACGGGGCCAGCGCCTCTTTCCTCACTCCTTACGCCTACCAGACCAATCTGATGGTATACGGCCCCGGGAATTACAAATTCAGTGATTACGTGAAAACCGGCCTGCCGCTGTTGGTGATTTACAGCGTGATCACGCTGGCCCTGCTGCCGGTGTTTTTTAAATTTTGACCGGA
>JALHTJ010000049.1 GCA_022865785.1 Candidatus Aminicenantota bacterium | reverse complement strand
TTCTATATCTTTGCCGTAAAGGTCGAGAATATTGGCATAGGACAAAAGAATATCGAATTTCAAATGAGAATTTTGCGGAATATCCTTAAACACCCCCGTGACCTGGTAATCAACCTTTTTGTCGACACTGATGGTCTGCCCGATCGGGCTTTTGCCTGCAAAATACTTTCTGGCCGTTGCTTCGGAAATAAAGGCCCGATTCGGCTGTTTAATGCCGTTTGCAGGGTCGCCGCTGCTGAATTCATATTTGAAAATCGCCAAGAAGTCAGCCTCGGCAAAATACATTCTCTCTTCAATGAACCTGTTTTCAGCATGAGAAACCGAAGCGCGATAGCGGAACAGGCGAGCTACTTTTTCTATTTCGGGATACAGTTCCCTGATCCGCAGTCCGGCGGGCGGGCAGCAGGATGCGAAGCGCACAGCCTGGCCGTCCTGATCGGCACGCTCGTAACGCAACCGATAGATGCGGTCGCTGTTTTCATGAAAGCGATCATAACTTTTTTCATAGTTGACAAAATACAGGATGAACAGACAAGCGCTCATGCCCATGGTGAGCCCCAGAACGTTTATCAGGGTAAACAGCTTGGTTTTCTTCAGGTTTCGCAGCGCGCTCAGCAAATAGTTTTTAATCATTAATTTAATGAAGCAAATATGATGCCAAGTTTACTGCTGCTGCCGGCAGTGACCCGAAAGCTGAGTCTGAAATAAATGCAATTCCCGACTTTGCGTATCCCCGCTTAACTCTGCCGGGGCTGGGGGATGTCCGCTGGTGGAACAACCGCTGTCCGTTTTCGGACAGTAGCCAAGGGAATCTCCGGGGACTGCCGGGGGATTTCCTATGCTGGATGGGAACTTTTCCTGCGCTGTGTTATAATGGCAGAAAAATTGCTGAAATTTTATTATGGAATGGACGACGATGAAAAAAAATTTCGGAAAAATCCTAATCGTGGATGACGATGCCGATGTGTTGCAGGCGGCAAAATTTTTTCTTAAACAGCACGTGGAATTAGTGCACACCGAAAAAAATCCGGCCTTGATCCCACAGTTGCTCAGCAATGAAACGTTTGATGTCATCCTACTGGACATGAATTTCGAACGCGACGTCAGCAGCGGCCAGGAAGGTTTTTTATGGCTGGAAAAAATTCTGTCCATCGATCCCCAGGCGGTGGTTATTTTGATCACGGCCTACGGTGATATCGGTTTGGCCGTGCGAGCCATCAAGGAGGGAGCCAGCGATTTCGTGCTGAAACCCTGGCAGAACGAAAAGTTGCTGGCTACGGTTTCAGCCGCCATGAACTTGCGTTCTTCCCGTTTCGAAGCGGAAAGCCTGCGCCGGCGCCAGCAGCAGCTCAGTGCCGATCTGGACCATCCTTTTCACGATTTTGTGGGTTCTTCCCCGGCCATGCTGGAGGTATTCCAGACCATTACCAAGGTGGCGGCCACCGAGGCCAATGTGCTGATCATTGGGGAAAACGGCACCGGCAAAGAACTGGTGGCCAGAGCCCTGCACCGGCACTCGGCCCGGTCCAACGAAATTTTCCTGGCCGTCGACATGGGGGGGATCAGTGAAACGCTTTTCGAAAGCGAGCTTTTCGGCCATGTCAAGGGATCTTTTACCGATGCCCGCAGCGATCGGATCGGCCGAATTGAATTGGCTTCGGGCGGGACGCTGTTTTTGGATGAAATCGGCAACCTGCCCCTTGGCCTGCAGGCCAAGTTGTTGCGTGTGCTGGAAACCCGACAGGTGACCCGCCTGGGGGCCAATGCCTGCATCAGCGTCGATATCCGCCTGATCTGCGCCACCAACATGCCCATCGCCGAATTGGTCAACCGCAAGCAATTCCGCCAGGACCTGCTGTACCGCATCAATACGGTGGAAATCCACCTGCCGCCTCTGCGCGAACGGCACGATGACCTGAAACCGCTGGTTGAGCATTTTACCGGACAGGTTTGCCGCAAATACCAGAAAGCAGCAAAAACCATCAGCGAGGCCGCTTTGAAAAAATTGTCCGGTTACCATTGGCCAGGCAATGTCCGTGAATTAAAGCATGCCCTGGAAAGGGCGGTTATTTTAAGCGATGCTCCCGTGCTGCAACCGGGTGATTTTATGTTTGCCAATATTTCTGAAAGCGCGGAAGAACTGGCGTTCAAGGATCTGAACCTGGAGCAGGCTGAGGAAACCCTGATCCGTCGCGCCCTGAGCAAATACCAGGGAAATATCAGCCAGGCGGCCAAGGAACTGGGATTGACCCGCGCCGCCTTGTACCGCCGCCTTGAAAAATATGGTCTTTAAAGCCCGGGTATGGTTTTGGCGGTTATGAAAATCGGCCAGAGTTTTCGCTTTCAAGTCGGCTGGCGTTTATTGCAGATCGCGGCCGCGGCAGGGTTTTTCTTTTACTGGCTGCGTGATCTCACCCTGGGGATACCGGTTTTACTGGCCGCCGCTGTTTTTATTTACACCCTGGTTTCTCTTTTTAAATATATCGACCGTTCCAACCGCGGCCTGGCCCGGTTCCTGCAGGCGGTGCGCTATCATGATTTTTCACTTTCACCGGGGATTGAAGGCTTAAGCGGATCGTTTGCCGACCTGAATGACGCGTTCCGGGAAATCAGCGGTCAATTCCAGCGTGCCCGTGAGGAAAAAGAGGAGCAGTACCGTTATCTGCAAACCGTGGTCCAGCATATCGGTGTCGGCTTGCTGTCTTTGCGAGCCGACGGCGGCATTGATTTGTTCAACCATGCGGCCAAACGGCTGCTCCGTGTTTCCCACCTGCGCCATATCGCCGACCTGCCCCCGATGTTTCAACAGCTGCGCGAGGATATCGAGCGGCTGCGTCCTGGAGAAAAAGCTTTGCTCAAACTGGATTTTCCCGATGAAGAACTCCAGCTGTCGCTTTCCACCACTGAATTCAAACTGCGCGGCCAGCTTTACAAATTGATCTCTTTGCAAAATATCCAGGTGGAATTGGAAGAAAAGGAAACCGAAGCCTGGCAAAGCCTGACCCGGGTGTTGACCCATGAGATCATGAATTCGCTCACTCCTATCGCTTCACTGGCCGCCACCGCTTCTTCCCTGCTGCCTGCAGCCGGCAGTGCCGTGGATTCGACACGCAGCCAGGATATAGCCGAGGCCCTGCAGACCATCGATCGACGCAGCCATGGGCTGATGCGTTTTGTCCATGCCTACCGCAGCGTGGCCCTGATTCCAAAACCGCAGTTTAAGATCTTCCCGGTCACTGAGATGTTTCAGCGTATGGAAAAACTGCTGCAGGATAAGCTGACACGTCAGGGCATCACCTTCAGCGCTGAGGTGGAACCGCGCTCGCTTGAAATGACCGCCGATCCTGATTTGACAGAGCAGGTGCTGATCAATTTGCTGCTCAATGCCATGGAAGCGCTGGGCGGAAGCGAAGCCCCGCATATCCATCTTTCCTCGCGCATGAATGAACGCGGCCTGGTGGTGATTCAGGTCAGCGACAACGGTCCGGGAATCGAGCCTGAAGCCCGGGAAAAAATATTCATCCCTTTCTTCACTACAAAAAAGGAAGGCTCGGGCATCGGCTTGAGTTTTTCACGTCAGGTCATGCGTTTGCACCACGGGATCATTTCGGTTCAATCCCAACCCGGTGCGGGTACGGTCTTTACCCTGCGTTTTTGAATCCAATAGGCCGAATCCAATTGCGTTGGCAATTTAAAAATGGAGTATCGCGAATAAAAAACAATACGTGCTGCGGTCTTGCATAGGCATCCGGGATAAATAAATCTGAGTCAGTCGCCGCCGCTGCGGTTGCGCCCTTGCCGCTTGCTTTGGTAAAGAGCATGGTCGGCACGGCTGATGAACAGGGTGGCTTCGGCTTCAGGCGTTGGGATCGTTGTGGCCATGCCCAGGCTGACTGTGACCACTGCCGCGATCGGCGATGCCGGATGGGGAATGGCCAGTTGGGCGATCGCTGTGCGGACGCTTTCGGCCATGGCCAGCGCCCCGTCATTTCCCGTTCCCGGCAGCAGGAGAAAAAACTCATCGCCGCCGGTACGCGCGGCCAGGTCAGCCGGACGCTTGATGTGGGCGCGGATGACCTGGGCCACTTTTCTGAGGCATTCATCGCCTTCCTGGTGGCCGAGGGAGTCGTTGTACGTTTTAAAGAAATCGATATCCACGGCGATTACAGAAAGCAGTTTTTTTTCACGTCCGGCCACCGCCCATTCCTTTTGAAAAATTTCGTAGAAGGTGCGGTGGTTGGCCAGATCGGTCAGTCCGTCGTAGCGGGCCAGGTGCTGCAATTGCACTGTGCGTTCGTTCACCAGTTTTTCCAGCTTGCGTTCACGCATTTTGGCCCGGTGCAGGGCCAGGAAAAACATCGCGAACACCAGCAATATGCCGCTCAGGGCAACAAGCCAGCGGAACCAGGCGGTCTGATGGAAGTAGGGTCGCAGGTTGAAAGTCAAAGCTGCACCGCTTCGGTTCCATATGCCGTCACCATTGCCGGCAATGACGCGGAAAGTGTACGATCCCGGCGGCAGGTTGGTGTAGAACGCGGATCGGCGATTGGCCGCCTGGATCCAATCCTGATCGAAACCTTCTAGGCGGTATGCGAATTGCATTTTGTCAACCTGTAAAAAGCTGATGGCGGTGTAATCAATTTCAATATTGCCTTTCCCCGGGGGGGCAGTCACTGTTCCCGAAGTCGTCAGATCATGGTCGTTGATTACGACTTTTTCGATAACCAGCGGCGGTTCGACCTGATTGATGCGCAGACGGTCAGGGTCGAACATGGTGAGGCCGCGGATGGTAGGAAACCAGATCCGGCCCTGGCGGTCGATGCATCCGGCCGGCTGAGCAGGGCCGCTGCTTTCGGTCACCTTGATGCCCTCGGACTTGCCGAAAGACACGCAGGGGATGCGGGACAATTTGCCCGCGGCATAGTCGATGAGGTCCTTTTTGGCCACGTGATAAATGCCCTTATTGCAGTTCATCCATAACCGGTCGCGGCGGTCCTCCAGGATCTGGAAGGCCTGGTCGCTGTACAAGCCGTCGCGGCTGGAAAAACGAACCACCTGCTCGTCATGGATCCAAAGCAGACCGGCGTGATCGGTGCCCACCCAAAGATCTCCATCCCGGTCCGTGTGGATGACCCAAACGGGCTGAGCGGCAATGTCCTTGGCAGCCAGTTTGCGGAAACGGCCCTGTTCCAGCACGGCCAGCCCACCGTTGTAGGCCCCTACCCAGATGTTCCCCTTTTTGTCTTCGCCCAGGGCGTATATATAGTTATTGGGCAGGCCGTGGCTGGTGTTGAAATTGGTGATGCGTCCTTTTTCAATGCAATCGAGTCCACCGCCGTTGGTTCCCACCCAGATGCGGCCACTGCTGTCAGCGAGGATGGCGCGAATGATGTCGCTGGCCACGCCTTTGATTCGAGTAAAGACTTCGGGTTTTTTTCCGGCCGGCAAGCGGAACAGGCCGCCACCGTAGGTTCCCACCCATAGAGAATTGTCCTGGCCCTGGGCGATGGACCAAACATGGTCGCTGAACAATCCCTGGTTCTGGTTGTAGGTTTTCCATTCTCCATTTTGGAACCTGACCAGGCCGCCGCCGACCGTGCCAACCCAGATGTTGCCCTGGCGGTCCTCGAACACCGCGCGCACCGGGTCCACCGGCAGGCCGTTGCGGGCCCCGTACAGTATGAATTTGTCGTCCTTCAACTGAATGAGACCGTCGCGGGTGCCGACCCACAGGCTGCCTTCATTGTCTTCCAGGATGACCCGGGCCGACATCAGCCCGGCCAGTCGCTGGCCCATGACCGAGATCCGGCCGTCTTTCAGGCGGTTCAGCGGTTCCTGGTTGGTGCCGATCCACATGATCCCGTGGCGGTCCTGATAAATGGCGCGAATATCGGCAGACGAAAGCGTTTCCTTCAGGCGTTCGAAACGGCCGGCGCGGAAATTGATCAGCCCGCCGCCGCTGCTGCCGATCCACAGGGTCCCCTGCCGGTCGAGGTGCAGGGCGCGGATATCACTGTGAGGCAAGCCGCGGGCTGCGTCAAAAATTTCGATTTTCCCATTTTGGAAATGGTTGAGCCCCTTTCCGGTCCCAACCCAGATACCGCCGCTGCCGTCGTCGGCCAGAGAGGTGATGTAATTGCTCGATAGCCCCTGGGCTGTGGTGAACTTTTGAAAATGGTTGTCATCCCAGCGATGCAGGCCGCCGGTAGTGCCGACCCACAGAGTTCCGGAACTGTCAAGGAACAGGCACAGGATGAAATGGCTCCGCAGCCCCTGGCGCTTGTCGAAGCGCTGGAAATGACCCTGGTTGTAGCGCAGCAGTCCTGAGGTGGTCCCCACCCAAAGACGGCCTTCCCGGTCCTCGGCCAGGGCCTTGATGCCGTTACTTTCCATTTGCGGAGTGTTGCTCTTATCAAAAACCGTGAATTTGAGACCGTCAAAGCGGGCCAGCCCCTCGTAGGTACCAAGCCAGAGGTAGCCGTCACGGGTTTGGGCCATGGCCATCACTGAACTTTGCGGCAAGCCATTCTCTGTGGAATAATGCTCCACGGTGTATTCGTCGAGTTCCAGTTTCGGGTCCAGCGCCAAAAGGTGAAATTGGCTGGCCGCCACCAGCCATAGTGGCAAAGCCAGCCGAAGGAAGCGGTTCATTGTCATGGGCATTGTTTTTTCCAATTCAGTTTATAGCTGAAAAAGCGGTTATTTTCAATACGCGGACCTGACAAATCCAATCATGGCTTTTGGCCGCGCCCAAATGATTGGCCTGGCAGCTGCTGCAGGCTGGATCGTAATGTTCAAAAATGCAATGAATCAAGGCCGAGGTGCCTGTCCCGGTTTTTCCTGGCAATGGGAACGATATGTCCTATTTTGGCTACAGTGTAGCCTTCATTCATTGGCATGAAATATGCTTATTTTTAGTGAAGCGTAATGAAAAATACGAAATTTCATGTCAGGAGGAAAGCATGGGACGCAAAATCGGTCTGATCTTTTCGTTTTTGACCGTTTTTCTTCTGTTCAGCGGGTTCAATATGGCAGCGGTGGAATCCATCTACGGTCATATTTCCTTTGTCGACAACGAGGCCGCTGTCATTCGCGCCGACGGCAGTGAAAATCGGCTAGTGGTGAACCTGCCCGTCGTTCCCGGCGATACGGTGGCGACCTCGACTAACGGTCGCTGCGAGTTGCAATTCGATAATGGCACCGTGATCCGCTTGGACGAGAATTCCCGCCTGCGCGTCACCACGGTGCTGGCTCCGGCCCTGACCTCGAATTGGCGGGTCACCACCCTGCACCTGCTGCAGGGGCAAGCCTATGCCCTGCCCCAGACCTATAACCGCGAAATGTTCCAGATCATCACCCCGAGCGCGGCGATCAATTTGAAGAGCAGGACCAGCGCCACCATCCGCATTGACGCCGATCTCGGTACATCTTTCTTTTCCGACCGCGGCAAATTCCAGGTTCTGTACGGGACCGACAACCAGTCTTTGAAAAAAATTACCGTCAAGGCCGGTCGGGCCTATGCTGTCAGCTCGGCCAATACCCTATTGAGCCGTGTTAAGAAACGGGACCTGGAGTTCACGGCCTGGAATGAATACGTGGACCGGCATTTCAAGGAACTGCATTATGGCGTCAACAAGGTCCCGGCCAATTTGACAAAATTCAAAAACAAAGCCCTTCTCAATTGGGCGGAAAAATGGTCTTCGCTCTTTGGCGAATGGATCTACGATGAGCTTTTCGGCTATGTGTGGAAACCCGCCGATGAAAGGTTCGCCTTGACCAAACGTCCTTTTTTCCATGCCGATTTTGTACGCATCAACGGCCAGTTGTTCCTGGTTCCCCAGCAGCAGTGGGGTTGGGTACCGGCCCATATGGGCACCTGGGTCTGGCTGAAGCGTGGCTGGTCATGGATCCCGGGCGAATGGTTCCATCCCGGTATTGTCGAATTCCATGGCACCTACCACTTCCCGACCTTAGGTTACTATTGGAACATGTTTCATTGGTCCCAGCCACGGCCGGCCGGCGAACCGCAATGGTCGAACTGGTCTGCCAAGAAGCCGCGGCAGCCGCAACTGCCGGGCCCGGTGGTCGGCATCGTTAAGAAGATCGTGAAGGCTGCCGACACCGATGCAGGAAAGCATAAGGTCATCGGCCTCATGGGGCCGGCTTTCGATGGCAGGATATTGCCGCCGGCGCTCACACCCAAGCTTCCCACGCCCGTGCCCACCGTTTCAGGCAAAGCCGATCCCGTTTCTCTCTTGCATAACCGAGGCACGATCGGCAAGGGCGGGGAAAAAGGAGTTGCCCGGGACTGGAATCCCGACAGTCGCTGGGCGGCAAGGAACGGCTACAGCATCAACTACTCCAGTTCCAAAAATGCGGTGGTCTGCCCAGAACTGAAAATATCTTCCGACCGTTTCCGGGGCGTGGAACGTATGCTGCTCAGGGGAACGGCCGGCAATCAGCGTACTGGGACTTATTCACCCAACGCTATCCAGGGGCAGTCGGGATCAAGCTCAAGCCAGTCCTCCAATGGAACGGCTTCTGGAGCGGCCACCTCAAATCAGGGTGCTACTGGGGAGCATGGGAAAGACGACGATAAAGGCAAATAGATCTTTTTAACAGATTCGTACCAATTGAAGTTCCGGGATCGGGTCCGGTCTGAGTCGGGAAGGCAGGCTGGGCCCGATGCCTGCAAAGTCCAATAACGGTTTTTACGCTTCGGCCCGGCCGCCTTTCTTGGGTAAAATGAATGTGGCGGCCACGGCCACGGCCCCGGCCACGAAAAAAGTGAGCAGTCGCGATGTGATCCTGGCGTTCATTCCGCTAATGCTCCACAGCACAGTGAACAGCAGGCCGCTGATGATGGTGGCGATCACGGCCCGGCCGTGGTAGCGTTTCCAGAAAAGGGTGAAGAGGATGACGATGGAGAATGTGCCGCCGATACCGGCCCAAACATACCCTACCATGGTAAAGATGAGCCGGGTAGGGAAGATAAAGGCCAGGGCCAGGGCAATGACGGCCAGCAAGGCGGTGATGCGCCGCGATCGCCCGAGGCAGTCGCTTCCCTCACGGTTTTTTGAAAGCGGCTTGATCAGATTTTCCGAAAGTTCGGAGGCGGACAGGATCAGCAGCGAATCGGCGGTAGAGACCATGGCCGCGATGGCGCCTGCGATCAGAATGGCGGCAAGCACCGGCGGGAAAAGTTTCAACAGGACGGCAGGAAGGACATACTCCTGGTCAGTCAATCCCGAGGGACCAAACAGAGCGATACCGATCCAGCCGACGGCCAGGGCGCCGCAATAAGCGACCAGGGTCCAGGCAATACCGATATTTCTGGCTTTTTTTGCCTGTACTGAGTTTTTAATGGCCATAAAGCGCATGCTCAACTGCGGCTGACCGCCCAGGTAGCCGAAAAACCAGGAAAAGCCGGCCATGATCACCAGCCCGGCGGCGAATCCCGACGCGGCCCCGGTCAGGGAAAGGTAGGCTGGCCCGGCAGCGCTGAGGGCCTGGGGGATCGAGCTGGCGAAGAGACCCGGGGTCTTGGCGATCACGATAATGCCGACAATGGGAGTAGCGATCAGGGTGATGATCATGAGGATGGCCTGGATGCAATCGGTGTAAACAACGCTGCGGAAACCCCCGTAGATGGTGTAAGGGACGATGATCAGCGCTGTGATCAGCATCCCCCACTTGGCCGGGATGCCGAATAGGGTGAACAGGGTTTTGCCGCCGCCCAGGAATTGGGCGCCGACATAAAAGAAAAAAAAGAAAACTATGGTCAAGCTGGCGATTATGCGGATCCATTTCCCCATTTCACCGTGTTTTTTGGCGATGTATTCGCTGAAGGTGTTCACCTGGTATTTTTCGGCTTCGTCGCGCAGGCGCCAGGCCAGCCCGGCCCAGGCTGTGATGATGCCGAGCACGCAGCCGAGCGCGGTCCAGATCTCGGTCAATCCCGTGGCGTAGGCCATGCCGGGCAATCCCAGTAGGGCCCATGATGATTCGCCGGTGGCCCTTTCCGAAAGGGCCGCCACCCAACCGGGAAGGCTGCGGCCGGCGATGGCGTAATCGCAGTCGGTTTTCACCTTGCGCCCCTGGTACAAACCCCAGAGGATCAACAAAACGAAATAGCCGATCACCACCAGCAAAATCTGTGTCTGATGTGCCATGGACTCACCTCGATCGCTGTTTTAAATTGTCATTTTTTAAGCGATATTTTAGCGGAGGAGGATTTTTTTTTCAACAGTGCCGGTTCCAAGAAATTAAGCCGAGGGCAGATATTTAAAATTAATGCCGCTCGCTTCAAGATCCTCCTTATTTGTACAGGCAAAGGTAGGCGCTTTCCTCGGCAACCTTGAGCTGGAATTTTTGGTTGGCGGGAACGGCAAAGGACTGTCCGGTCTCAAAGGTTTCCCAGGTGTCTTTTTCCGGCAGCTTGACCGTCAACCTGCCACTGATGACCTGCATGATCTCCAGGGTTTTGGTGGCGAATTCGTATGAGCCGGGAGCCATGACCCCGATCGTGGCCGGGCCAAGCGGGCTGTCGAAAGCGATGGACTTGACCTGGCCCTCAAAATATTCGTTGACTTTGAACATATTGGCGGTTCCTCCTTAAGATGAATATTTTTGGATTTTAACACAGTTTTTTGTTATTTCCAGGAAATATTTTGCCGGCAGCGGCGGGATTCTTTTTAGATGAATGATTAGTAAGTAAGGAAATGGATGGCGCTGACTGCCTTGAGGGCGCGGTCGGAGAAAAAATCGGCGGCTGGGAACAGAGCGTATCTTCCGCCTTCCTGGTTTTCGCCGCGGTCGATTAGTAGGAACTCAGCCTGGTCGTTGCGGTTGAAAAGCTCGCTGTAGCTCATGGCCACACGGTAGCCGTCGATCGAGGCGGCGACCAGGTATCCCCGCTGCAGCGTTTCGCGGTCCATGGTAAAAAAGGTTTTGAGCGCGTCTTTGAGCAATATCCCTGAAAACAAATTTATGCCGTGGAAGCCTTTGCCACGGCCGTAAAAAACCGAGGGATATATTCGTTTTTCAGCATTGGCCTGCGCCACGTTGAAAACAACGGCTTCGTCTTTGCCGCTGCATACATGAAATCCGGGGGCATAGAGCGGCTTTAAGCCTTTGCGACTGGGAAAACTCAGTGGTGCCGAAAAAACTGTGATCCTAACCGGGGCTTCGATATTGCGCTCGCTGGTCAGGTCGTTGCCGCAAACCAGTTTTGTCTGTTCTGGCAGCGGCCACTGCTCTCGCGTTTTGCTGGGGATGATCGGAGCCACGCGATCGGCAATGAGGATGCGGTGCAGGGCGGTCGGATAATAAATTTCTCCCCAGCTCAGGACGACCTTTTCGCCCTTGGCGTTCTCCACCATCACCAGCAGGTCGATGATCGATTCAAACTCAGCTTTATTCTTCTTGGCAACTATTTTTTCCTTCAGGATGTCGAAAAGGGAATAACCGTCATAGCGGTAGGAACCGCTGAAAATGATGGCTCCATTTTCCAACCTGGCTTCGCGGATAATGAGGGAACGTCGGGGCAGGCGGCTGAGGTTGACAAAGCCGGGATTGGCCACTTCGCCGCCGACTTCGATTTTCTGCGGGCCGGCTAGTTTTTTTTCGGGAGTGTTATCGTAGAAGTCATTGTTTTCCTGAGCGAAACAGACCAGGATTGTCATAAGCAAGCATAAGGTAAGCAGGCATAATTTTTTCATAGATTCATTTCTCCATTGTGTCGAATATTTTTTAAAATACCAGGGGACAGGAAAATAAAGTTGTCCATAAAGACCTCCTTTTCAAGTTGGAAGGCATGACCGTTTCCAGTCATACCCTGGCGGCCGGCGGGCCTGGTTGTTTAACAAGCGTTAGCCCGTTCGGCTCGGAGTTAGGTCAGGAGTATATTAGAAAATAATTTTATTGTCAACAATATTATGGATATTAAAAACAGCTAAGTGATATCCTGATCCCCCCGCCTGAGGCATCCCCCTTAAGCAAGGGGGGTTTTTAAACAAGATCTCGTTTTGAATTTCGCTTATGGGTGCCCCCCTTACCCAAAGGGGGGCGGATGGGGGATCCAGAGTTTGGGAAAAAATGCCAGTTCAGGATAGAAGGGCAGCTCCGTGATCTTTAGTCGATGGCGACCATGACCGAGGAGGCCTTGATCACGGCATAGGCGGTCTTGCCCTTCTTGAGGTTGAGGTGCGCCGCCGAGTTCCTGGAGATCATGGAAACAACCTTGAATCCGCCGGGGATATCGATGATGACTTCAGTGTTGACGTTGCCCGGGTTGATCTCCGCAATTTTGCCCTTGAATACATTTCTGGCGCTGATCTTCATTCTTGCCTCTCTTCGGGCTGTTGCCCAAATCGGATAAATCACAGAAATAATTAAGAGGTTTTTTAATGATAAATTATTGAAAATAAGTCGAAGAAATGGGACAATTTAATCATGATAAAAAGCCTTGAGAGCAAGTCATGATCGGGGTTGAGAGTCCCAACAACGCGAAGTTGTTTTACAATTTCAATTTGGAAAAGAAGGTCAGGAAGAATCATCCATTACGCAAGCTGAAGGAGATTTTAAATCTCGATTTCATGTACGGTTTACTGAAAGACAAATATGGATACAACGGCAATGTGT
Source organism: Candidatus Aminicenantota bacterium (assembly GCA_022865785.1). GTDB lineage: Bacteria > Acidobacteriota > Aminicenantia > UBA2199 > UBA2199 > UBA2199. The sequence continues at coordinate 680 of JALHTJ010000049.1, read as the reverse complement.
CGGTACCGCCGCCGGTGATCATGAAGATGATGATCCTGTTGTTTTTGTACAATGTCCGTTCGGAACGGGAGATGATGGAGACGATCCCGGAACGGTTGGACTGGTTGTGGTTTTTGGGCTACGACATCGACGATGAGGTTCCCAATCACAGTGTATTGAGCAAAGCGCGGAAGCGCTGGGGCGAGGATATTTTTAAGGAGCTGTTCAACCGGGTGGTAAAGCAGGCAGTGGAAGCCGGGCTGGTGGATGGCGAGAAGATTTTTGTGGATGCCAGTTTGGTGGAGGCGGACGCGTCGAAGAACTCCGTTAAAAAACTTGATGATATCAAGCTGAATGAGCAGTATCGGGAGCTGGTAAAGCGGCTGGATGAGCGAGCAGAGGATGGTAATGAGGGTTTTGGTGAAACCAATCAACAGCATATCAGCAGCACCGATCCGGATGCGACGATCACCAGTCAAAATGGTGTTCGCAATCTGAGCTATAAGGTTCATCGTAGTGTGGATGACCGGAAAGAGATCATAACCAGCTGTTCGGTGACCACCGGCGCGGTGAATGAAGCGCATGTGTTGGAGAAAACCATAGCGGAGCACGAGGGTGTAGTTGAGAAAAATGTCAAGACAGTCGTGGCGGACAGCAAGTATGGTACGAATGAAAATTACAGTGCGCTCAAAGAGAAAGGC
>JALHTJ010000048.1 GCA_022865785.1 Candidatus Aminicenantota bacterium | reverse complement strand
TTATTATTGAACTATGAAAAACGTACTGGCAGTGATACTGGGAGGCGGACGGGGCACCCGGCTGTATCCTCTGACCAAGTTCAGGGCCAAACCGGCGGTACCAATCGGTGGAAAATTTCGCCTCATCGACATCCCCATATCCAATTGTTTGCATTGGAACATCAGAAAAATAATGGTTTTGACCCAATTCAACACCGCTTCTCTGCATCGTCACATCTCGCAATCTTATCGTTTCGACGGCTTTTCGGATGGTTTTTTGCAAATACTCGCCGCCCAACAGACAATCGAGGATTCCAACTGGTATCAGGGAACGGCCGACGCCGTACGCAAAAACATACATTACATCAAGCACCAAAAAGTCGAACACGTTGTGGTGCTCTCCGGAGACCAGTTGTACCGCATCAATTTGCTTGATTTCATGAATTATCATAAGGAAAAAAAAGCCGATATTACCATTGCCGTCAAGCCGGTTTTGCGGGAACAAGCCGGGGATTTCGGCATTTTGCAGATCAACGACCATCTGCGTATTGTAAAATTTGTGGAAAAACCCAAGACAAATGCCCTGCTCGATGAACTGTTCACGCCGAATACCTATCTGGATATTAAGGAGAATAATCTGAATTATATTGCTTCCATGGGCATTTACATCTTTAAAAAGGATGTTTTGATCGATCTTCTGGAACATAATGTCAAGGAGGATTTCGGACGCGAGGTCATTCCCGACGCTCTCGCTGAACGCCAGGTGTTCGCTTATGTGTTCAACGACTACTGGGAAGACATCGGAACCATCAAGGCATTTTTCGAAGCCAACCTGGATTTCGCCAACCCTATCCCGCATTTCGATTTTTACAATGAAAACACGCCGATCTTCACCCGCAAACGTTTTTTACCCGGCAGTAAGATCGAACACTGCGACGTCCATTACTCATTGATCTCCGACGGTTCGATCATTGAAGGCAGCAAATTGAGCAACACCATCATCGGCACACGCTCGCTTATTCGCGCCAATACATACCTGGAAAGGGTGGTCATGATGGGCGCGGATTTCTATGAGAGTTTGGAAGAGAAAGCGGAGAATACCCAGCGCGGGCGCTGCCATGTCGGAGTAGGGCAGAATTGCATTATCCGTAACGCCATATTGGACAAGAATGTGCGCATCGGCGACCAGGTGCGCTTATTGAATGAAAAAGGTCTGATGAATTTCTCCCATGATCGATATAGCATCGTGGACGGCATCACCGTTATTCCCAAAGACATGGAAATCCCCGATGGTTTTGTCATCTGATAAGACGCTGCCGCTGCCACGGTGCATTTTCTGAATATTCGAACTGAAAAATATTTTATGGAGGCCACATGAAGAGAGTGCTTTTTCTCCTGCTGGTTTTAATCTTCAGCCTGAATGCCGCGGAATTGGAAAAACTGACTTTTGAACAGGTTTATCTCAACAAGGGCGATGCGCTGTTGCGGGCCTTGCCGGTCATATCCGGCTGGCTCGATGACGCCAGTTACTTTGAAACGCGCGCAGGGAAAATATTCCTGGTCGATGCCCGCAGCGGCCGTTCACAGCTGCGGCTTGACCCCCAGGCCTTCAAAATGAAGAAGCCGACAGACCTGAACTTTCTCAAACCCGCCGACCACACTGCCGATTATTCCCAAATGGCATTTCTCGACGCGGACGATATTTATTTATTCCAAAAAAAAACGAAAACCATCCGTCGCATCACCACTACGGCGGCGGCTGAAGAAAATCCCACCTTTTCTCCTGATGGCCGTTTCCTGGCTTATACGGCTGGCGGCAACCTCTTCGTCTGCGACACAGTCGCGGGCGTTCCCGGCCAATTGACCTTTGACGGCAGCGAGGAGATCCTCAACGGCTACGCATCCTGGGTCTATTATGAGGAGATCCTGGGCCGGGGCAGCCGCTACCGGGCCTTCAATTGGAGCCCCGACAGCAGCAGGATCGCTTTTATGCGCTTTGACCAGAGCCTGGTACCGCAGTTCCCGCTCTTTGATGCTCCCGGGACTTATGGCCGCCTGGAAATGCAACGATATCCCAAGCCCGGCTTTCCCAATCCGGACGTGAAAATAGGCGTGATCGACCTGGCCGGCCGTCATACGGACTGGATATCTTTTCCGGCGGAAGTCGACCATTACCTTACGTTTCTGGATTGGACCCCGGACGGAAAAAAATTTTTTCTGCAGTGGCTGAACCGTGGGCAGGATGAATCGCACGTCTATGAATACACGCTAGCCGATAAAAAATTGCGCCTGGTCTATCGCGAAAAACAAAAGGCCTGGGTGGATTTTCTGGATTCCGCTGATTTTCAACCATTGGCGGGCGGAGGTTTTCTGCTGCTCAGCAGCAAGAGCGGCTGGAATCACTTGTACCGTGTATTCGCCAATGGCATGGAAAAGATGATCACCAGCGGCAAGTGGTCGGTGAGCCGGATCGAATTCGTGGATGAGAAAAAGGGGCTGGCGTTTGTCAGCGCCGACAAGGAGGATTCGACCCGGACCGACCTTTACCGGGTGCCCTTCACTGGCGCCCCCCCCCAGCGCCTGACCCGACTTGACGGCACTCACAGCGTAACTTTTTCCAAGGCGGGTTCTTATTTTCTTGACCGCTTTTCAGCCCTGCAGCAACCAGCAATATTGCGACTGTGCTCCCGCGACGGCGGCGTTCGGCGCCGCCTGGGCGAAAGCGCCACTCTCGCTTTGCGGCGTGTCGCCCTGGCCAAGGCGGAGATATTCAAAATCCCGGCCGGCGACGGCCTGCAATTGCCGGCCGTCTGGTATCTGCCACCCGATTTTAATGCAGAAAAAAAATATCCGGTCGTATTGTCCGTTTACGGTGGCCCTGGTAGCCGCTCGGCAACGGATGCTTTCCCCCGCCGCCTGGATGATTATTTCCTGGCCCAGCAGGGTATCATCGTGCTGAAAGTAGATCACCGCGGTTCGGGCCATTTCGGCAAGCAGGGGATGGCAGCCATGCACCGCTGTCTGGGAAAATGGGAGATCGCCGATTACAGCAGCGCGGTCGCATATCTGCGCGGTCTACCTTTTATCGATGGTAAAAAGATCGGCATTACCGGCGGCAGCTACGGCGGTTATGTCGCCGCCCTGGCCCTGGCCGCGGCTCCCGATTTGTTCGCCTGCGGCATTGCCGACTTTGCGGTCAGCGATTGGTCCCTGTACGATTCGGTCTACACCGAAAGATTTATGGACCTGCCGACTGAGAATCCTGAAGGTTACCGCCAAGCTTCGGTGCTTACGCATCTGCCGACCTACCGCGGCGGTCTGCGCTTGACCCACGGCAGTATGGATGACAACGTTCACATGCAGAACACCTTGCTATTGCTGAACGGTATGTTGGACCTGGGGAAAACAGCCGAACTTATGGTTTATCCGGGCGAGCGCCACGGCGTACGCGGTATTAAAGCGAGTGAATTCAGAAAAGCAGCCCTCGATTTCTGGCTGAGGAAATTCTTTCCCGAACGTTGCTCGCTGGTGACAGCGGAGACTGTGCCCGATAAATCGTAAAAATCATGATCCATCTCCAGCCCATTGACAGTTGCCCACTCTGCCAAAGTTCGCAAATCTCGCTTTTTATAAAAGGGACGGTTGCTCCGGAAAAGATCAGCGTCGCTGATTTCAAGATCACCGACAGCCACTATGGGTTGCGCTGGACATTTTTCTCCTGCTCGAGTTGCGGTTTTGTTTTTGCCAATCCTTGCCCGGCCCAAGAAACCATCGCCGAGTTTTACGCGAACTTGGCCGACGAAGAGTACAACCAGGAAAGTGAGGGTCGCGGCCGAAATTTTGCGACTATTTTGCAGAGACTGCTCCCGTACGCGCCGCCGGGCTCTCTGCTTCTGGATGTCGGGGCGGCCAGCGGCATTTTTTTAAGCTTGGCCCGGGAAGCGGGCTATAGGGTTGAGGGCATCGAACCATCCGTGGCGCTTGTCACCGACGCCGAGAGGCTATACGGTCTGAAACTGTTTTGCGGCACTGTGGAACAATTCTGCACTAACGAAAAATTCGCGGTTATCACTTTGCTCGACGTGCTGGAACATGTAACCGATCCCGGCACTTTTTTAAAGAATCTAAACGGTTTTCTGGCTCCGGGCGGTATGCTGGTCATTGTCACTCCAGATATTGGCAGCCTGGCGGCCAGGATCATGGGCGGTCGCTGGTGGCATTACCGTGTCGCCCACCTCAATTTTTTCAACAGCCGTTCTCTGGTTTGGCTTTTGGAAAAACACGGTTTTGAGATCGTCTTGCGCAAACGGTTCGCCTGGAATTTTTCCGCCTATTACCTGGTGACCCGTTTGCTGCCCTTCTTGAAAGGGAAGGCTTTACAAACGTGGTTGAAAAAGCTACACTTGAAGCTGCAACTCCACGATTCCTGGGAAATCTATGCCAAAAAGAAAGAAAGGTAGCCTGTATGTCGCTTCGCTGCGGCTGGACCGCTGGCCACGCAGCGCGGCAATCATCATAGGTTTCGCTGCCGTTTTTTTGGTCCATCCCGACTGGTTGCGCAGCGCCCTGTCGCAGTTTTTAGTGCTGAAGATCGTTTTAGCTTTCGTTTTGACCTGGATGGTTTCCACGGCAAATTACATCATCAACGAGATCACCGACGCGCCGTTTGACGCCTATCACCCGGGGAAAAAACACCGCCCGTTGGTTGGCAACGAGATCAGTGTTCCCTTGCTGCTCACTTGCTGGACCTTGCTTACGGCGGGCGCCTTGGGGATTGCCTATTTCTTATTCAGCTTGCCTTTCGTTTTCTCGCTGGCCGCCCTGCTACTGGCTGGAATTTTATACAATGTGCCGCCGCTGCGCTGCAAAGATATCCCTTATCTCGATTCCACGCTGGAATCGGCGAACAATCCGATCCGTTTCCTGATAGGCTGGTATGTGCTGGCAGCCGGTTTCCCGCCGCTAAGCCTGCTGGCGGCGTGGTGGGCTTTCGGCAATTTCCTGATGGTCGGCAAAAGGGTTGCCGAAAAAAAATTCCTGACCGCCGAGGAATCGTCGGCTTACCGCATGTCGCTCAGCCGTTACAGCATCAGGGGCTTGATAATCTTCATGGCCGCCAATGCCCTGCTTTTTCTTACCTTGTTCATTATTTTCTTAGTCCAGTTGAACTTGAAAACTTTTTTATTCTCGCTGCCTTTCATTGTTTTCTACCTGGCTTTTTTCATTTACAAATCCGTCCAGGATCGCGATGCGGCGGAGGAACCTGAAAAAATGCTGAAAAATCCCTACTTTGCACTCTACACCTTATTTTTACTGATTGTTTTTTTAGTCGCTTTTTGGTTGAGGTGAAGCCATGGAAATAGATTTTATATTGAAGATCCTGCTGGCGGCCATGCTGGGTGGGATCATCGGTTTGGAAAGGGAACTGTCGCACAAGGAAGCCGGTCTGCGCACCAACATCCTGATCGCCATCGGCAGTACGCTGATCACCATTCTCTCCTTTAAGATCGCAGCTTTGAGCAAGACCGCCGATCCCGCCCGTTTGACGGCGCAGATAGTTTCCGGCATTGGTTTCCTGGGGGCCGGGGCCATCATCCAGGCCCGTTTCGCTGTTCACGGCCTGACCACCGCGGCCACCATCTGGACCGTGGCCGCCATCGGCATCGCCGTGGGCAGCGGGTATTACCTGGTGGCCTTCCTGGTCACGATTTTTGTGGTTCTGGTGCTGACCGTTTTCAAATTTCTGCTGGCCTACATGGAAAAGCAAAAGCAAAATTACATCTATCTTATCAGCACCGAAGAAAAAGCGTCCCTGCTGGTCGATGTCCGCCAGGTGCTGACCGAACTGAACATTCGTTATTCAAGTGCCCGCTTGAATCGCAAGGAAGGCGGTTATGAATTTGAGATCATTTTAAGTACTTCTGAAAATAAAAACCGCGATTTCATCGAAAAGATAATGCTCATCAAGGGGGTTAAGGAAGTCCTTTCCGAGAACCTATGACCACCCTGCTGCTGGCCACCTGCAACCAGGGCAAAAAACGTGAAATAGAGAATTACCTCCAGCAAGGCCTGGCAGATATCCGCTTGCTTTCCCTTGCCGATGTGAATGTAAATGCTGATGTCAGCGAGACCGGGGCCACATTTGCCGAAAACGCCCGCTTGAAAGCCGACTATTACAGTCTACGCACCGGTTTGGACACTTTAGGGGACGATTCGGGACTGGAGGTCATGGCTCTGGGCGGGCGCCCCGGGGTGCTTTCCGCCCGTTATGCCGGGGAAGGCGCCAATGACGACGCGCGCATCCAAAAGCTGCTTGCTGAAATGCAGGGCATCATCGAGCGCCGGGCCCGATTCGTTTCCGCCGTATGCATTTCCCGCAACGGTTCAGCGCTGGCCACTTTCAGCGGACAGGTTGAAGGAGAAATTCTCTTTGCCAAGAGGGGAGAAGGTGGTTTCGGCTACGACCCGCTGTTTTTTTATCAGCCCCTGGGCAAAACTTTCGCCGAGCTGACCCTGGAAGAAAAGAACCGCGTCTCCCACCGTGCTCGGGCCCTTGAGCAATTTAAAATATTTTTTCTGCATGGAGGGTTGGCTCTATGAAAGCCGCGGCTGAAGTTTCAAATTCGCAAAGAAATCGCCGCAGTCTGAAAGCCAAGAAAAAAGAGCTGTATTTCACCATGACAAACATGGCGCCGAAAGCAAAGACAATGCTGCGTTTCGCGAAAATGCTTATCCCGCAACGCAATCTTTCTTTCAATCCAAGGCAATCCGCTTTGCTCATTCTGGATATGCAAAAATATTTTTTTGACAGCTCCTCACACGCGTTTATCCCCAGTGCTCCGGCCATCGTTGCCAATATCAGCCGGCTTTACGAGGAATACGTCAGGATTAAGCTGCCGGTCATATTTACCCGCCACCTGAATACTACTCAGGATGCGGGATTGCTGGCCTCGTGGTGGAAGGAACTTATCAGGGAAAGTGATCCTTTGAGCGTGATCATCCCGGACCTCCGTCACGAAAACCAGATCGTCATAAAAAAATCCAGATATGACGCGTTTATGGATTCTTCTTTACATGAAGTGCTAAAGAAACGGAATGTCAAGCAGTTGGTCATCGGCGGTGTCATGGCCAATGTCTGCTGCGAATCGACTGCCCGTTCCGCGTTTCAAAAAGGCTATGAAGTGTTTTTCCTGGTTGATGGTACAGCGGCCTACAACGAACGTTTCCACATGGCCTCGCTCTTGAACCTTGGCTTCGGATTCGCGGAATTGGCCCTGACCGAGGATATATGCAAGTCAATTATTGAATTACATGAAAAATAATAAAATAGCTATTGTCGGGGCAGGTCCGGCGGGGATCGCGGCAGCCCTTCAACTCAAGCGTCAGGGAATATCCCCCTTGCTTTTTGAAAAGAACCAAATCGGCGGGCTGCTGCTGAATGCCAATCGTGTGGACAACTATCCGGGTTTTCCTCGGGGCATTTCCGGTCCTGCGCTGGTGTCTTTGCTCCGCAAGCAGCTGCAGGTAATGTCTATCGCCGTGACCAAAGCCAAAGTTGAAGAACTGGATTTCAAGAAAAACGAATTCCGCCTGGCCAGCAAAGACAAGGAATATTCGAGCCGGATGGTGTTGCTTACCTCCGGGACCGCGGCCGTGATTCCTGAAGAATTTTCCGCTATTCCTGAATGGAACAAAAAAGTCTTCAGCGAAATTTGGAGTTTGCGCTGCAAGCAAAACAAAAAAATTGCCATCATAGGCGCTGGTGACGCGGCATTTGATTATGCTTTGAGTCTGGCCCGGAAGAATGAAGTGATAATTCTCAATCGCAGCGCCCATCGAAAATGTTCGCCCGGACTTTGGCTGGAAACACTTAAATCATCAGGGATTTCTTATTTGGCCAACGTCAGGATTTCAAAGGTCGGCTTGGACAAGCACAGGCAGGTTGTGATTGACTACCGGCAACAACTGAGAGACAGCGTCCTGGAAGTTGATTTCCTGGTCGCGGCCTGCGGCAGAAGAATGCAACTTGATTGCCTGTCAAAAAATCTCTCGCGCCTCAGGGGTCAACTTGAACAAAGCGGCTTGTTGTATTTTGCCGGTGATGTAGCGAACGGATCGTTCCGGCAAGTGGGAATTGCCGTCGGCGACGGCATCAGGGCGGCAATGAAGATGGTGAAGAAGCTTGGGGAGAGTGGAATTTGAAAATCATTAGCGCAACCGGTAGAGAGGATATCGCCATGGTGTATATCGCCGCTATGGAAGGGGGAAGAAAGGTGGAATTCGTCGAGTCTCTCCAGCCCCCGCTGCCTCGCGAAAAAAAATGGGTATTAATCGTATCCACGCTTTTCGGCTGTCCCGTCGGCTGCCGGATGTGCGATGCCGGAAGTGATTATCGTGGCAAGCTGACAGCTGCTGAAATATTCGAGCAGATCGATTATCTTGTCAATAAAAGATTCCCCGGTCGCCTCCCGGATGTCAAGAAACTGAAAATTCAATTTGCCAGGATGGGGGAGCCGTCTTTCAACCCTGCCGTGCTCGAAGTCTTGAAGGATTTGCCCGGTCTTATTCCCATACCGGGACTGATCGCTTCGCTGTCAACGATCGCTCCCGCAAACAGCGGGGATTTTTTTGACAAGCTTCTGGAAGTCAGAAAAAAAGAATATCGCGGACGTGATTTTCAGCTGCAGTTTTCGATCCACTCCAGTGATGAGAAAAATCGCGATTGGCTGATGCCGGTCGCGAAATGGAATCTTGCCAAAATTGCCGGCTATGGCAACCTTTTTTATGAAAAAAAACTAAGAAAAATCACTTTGAATTTTGCCTTGAGCAAGGACATTCCCCTGGACCCAAGTATAATTGGCGCGATTTTCGATCCGGCTGTTTTTTTGATCAAAATGACCCCCCTCAATCCGACTTACCGGGCCCAGGCCAAGGGGCTGCGGACCGGTCTCGATCCCTTGAGTGGAGTTGCCGGAAAAAAGATCGTTGCCGGGTTCAAAGACATCGGTTTTGAGGTCCTGGTGAGTATCGGTGAACTGGAAGAGAACCTTATCGGCAGCAATTGCGGTCAATATTTACAACAGCACCTGCGATCCTCATTCAGGCTGAACAATGGTTATACTTACGAAATTCAATAAGTAAAAGCTTTGGCTTCGCAGTGCATGAGTACAATCGCCGCTGATGTTTGCATCATTCTTCCATTTGATAAATCCGCTTGTGACCTCCTCTGGTTTTAAATTTCCTTTGATTGTATTATGATTGACATTTGAGGAGGTTTGCATGAACCTGGAAACCATCATCCGCGACGTGCCCGATTTCCCTAAAAAGGGGATCATCTTCAAGGACATCACCACATTGTTGCAGGACGGCGAAGCTTTCCGCCTGGCTCTGAACCAGATGCTGAAGAAATACCTGGATGCCAGGATCGACAAGGTGCTGGGAATAGAAGCGCGCGGCTTCATATTCGCCGGCGTGCTGGCCTACAAGCTGGGCTGTGGTTTCGTCCCGGTCCGCAAACCGGGAAAACTGCCCTTCCGCACCATCCGCGAGGAATACACCCTGGAATACGGCAGCAGCGCCCTGGAGATCCACGAAGACAGCATCAAACCCGGCGAAAAGGTCCTTATCGTAGACGATCTGCTGGCCACGGGCGGCACGGCTTTGGCCGCAGTCTTACTGGTGGAAAAACTGGGCGGCGAGGTTGCCGGCATCGCATTCCTGATCGAGCTCGGCTTTTTAAAGGGGCGGGACAAAATCGCGAAATACCCGGTCAGCAGCCTGATCACATACTGAAAATGCTGACAACGTTGCTGCTGCTGTTACAGATCACCCAGCACTACCTGGTCATGCAGCCGCTGCAGGAAGCCATCCAGCACGGCCGTTTCAACGCTTTGATACCAATTTGCAAGCAGCGTGTCGTCCTCAACCTGGAAGAGCCGCTCGCCCTGCATGGCACCATGAGCAAAGAGCAGTTCATCGAGGAATTTTCATCACGCTTTTCATCGCTGGAAGCAGAGAAAATCGAGTGGTCTTCCATCCAGGCCGAAGAAAATATTGCCGTGCAATCGTTGAACCTGATTTTAAAAAAACGCTTTTCCGGAGCCAAGATTTTTTACAAATTGATCCTTTTCATGAGCGCTGATCCTTTTCATGAACCGAAAGAAAAAGAATGGAAACTCTATTATCTACGCGGCTTAAAAATATAATCCTCGGCGCGCTGTCCGCAACGCTGGCTGGCGCCATCCTGGGGATAGCGATCTTCATTCCCGGCAGCTGGTCGCCCGCGAAAATTCAGTCCCGGGTCGAAAAGAATCTCGAACGCATGGAAGCCGCTCTGGCGGAGGAAGTAAAAAAATGCGTTTTGCGCTCGGAAACGCTGCGCGGCCCTTTCCTGGCCGGGACGCTGACTGCCGGCGATCTGAATAAAAAAGAAGCGCTGATCATTGCAAAGGACGGTATCATAACCGACTATATCGGGGAGATATACTTTTTCAAGCCCGTCAACTTGTCCCAGGGTGAGTGGCGGTTGATCAAAAAAAACCAGGATGTATATTTCCTGCGCCGCCTGGGTCCGCGGGCGTTCTATGTGAGTTTTTTTATGGACATGCGCGCCAACCAGATCATGGGGAATAAGGATTATCCTTATCCCGTTTTTGACCTGAAATATTCCAATGCCCCGCTGCCGGACGGCGCCAGTGATTTTTCCTATGACCAGGCGCAAGATCGTTTTTACTACACCCGCTTGCTCAAGCCCAGCCAAAATCAACTCATTCTTACCCTGGTGTTTTCACGGGCGACTTTTGTCAAGCAAGCGCTCCACACAAAAAAATCGCTCATTTACGGGTTGTTTTTTTTGCTGTTTTTAACCGTATTTCTGGCTTTTGCCCAAGCCAGGTTATTCCATTCCCTGGTCAGGCTTGTGGCCCTGGCCGGGATGTCTTTTTCGCTATGGTGGGGCATTGCCTGGCTGGCTGAGAAAAACATCTATTTTCCCCATGTGTTTCTGGCAGTAAGCTCTATTTTCCAGTTGCTCGTTCTACTTATATTTTTGTTGGCAGCCTGTTGGTTTTGCCGCAAATATATCCGCTTAAAAAGCAATACCGTAGCCCTGATCGCATTCAACGGCCTGGCCCTGGCGGCTTTTTATGCCGCGGACCGGGTTTTGCGCAACGTGAATTTTCCCTTTGGCGATTTCGCTTTGAACCCTGATTATCTCGGCCTGCTGGCCTTGCTCAGCGTCCTGCATTTCGTGCCGCTGCTGGCGGCCGCGCATTTCCTGAAAGCCACTGACTGGCGGCATTCCTGGCCGTTCATCGGCTTGCAGGCGCTGCTGCTGTTCCTATGTGCCACCTTTGCTCCCTTGGCCATCTTCAGCTTCTTTCCTATAGCTCTGATCTTTGCCGGCATGCTGCTGGGGCCGCGTCGTTTCTGGCTACGGGCCACCGTGCCTCTGCTGCTGGCATTTGCGGTCGGCAACTGGCTGGCGCAATATTCCCAATTGGAAAAGCAGACCTTTATCCGCGAGAACCTGAAGACCATTTTTTCCAGCCAGAACCATTACGCCAAACTGGTTGCCCGAGAAATCGTTTATGAGCTCAATTCACGGCAAACGCCGTTTTCCGCCCAATTCGACAAAAATAAGCGCAATGAATTGGCTGAATGCTGGAAAAACACTTTGGCGGCACGGGAAAGCATTGCTTCCGGGATATACGTGGTGGACGCCGGCGGTAATGTGCTCCACTCTTTTTCCCACCAGATCCCTTACATTCAACTTAACAAGGAAAATATTTTCCCGTTTTGGCACGTGGAGAACGTGGAAGCTGTTCTGTTCGGGAAAAAAATAAGCCTGGCCGTAGCCACGATCAATGTGTTTCAGCGGCAGCGCTATCTGGGCTATATCATGGTCCAGGTGCTCAATTCCGCCGATCTGATCCTGAAGAGCCGTGACCAGGTGTCCCTGCTGACTCTGGACCGAAAAATCAGGGATGCCGGGATCGGTTACATCAAGCTGGATGAAAATAGACGCATTCTGGAAAATCCGGCCAATATCAACGCCGAAAACCTGGACGGGCTTTTGAAATACAACGATGCCTGGGTCGGATTTTCTGCCATGGATATCGACTACAGCGGTTATGTTTTCAATAACGACACGGAAGCGGTCATCATCTTTTTTCCGAAAAACACATTCTTCAAATCCTTTTCTGAATACATTAAGATATTGATTTTTCTGCTGCTTTTACTGGCCTTTTTCAATAGCCGGGCCTTTAAAAAATTCCCATGGCGCTCATTTTTCGGCTCATTTTCAGTCAAGGTATTCGCCATACTTGTCCTTCTCTCCATTCTTACCGCCGCGGTGTTCACCCTGTTTGCGTTGAATTTTAATTTTCTCTCCCTGGAAACACAACGCGACCAGGCGATCTTCGATCGCGGGCGCTCGGCTCTGAATATTATCAACAATCTCCTGGACGAAAGCGGTGAAATAACCCAAAATTATATGTTCCTGCTGGAAAAAATACTGGAAAACAATATCAGCGTCTATGAAAACGGTATCCTGCTCTTTACCTCCGACCACAGGAAGATCATCAGGTCGCAATTGCCGATCTACCTGAATTCCGGAATCCGCGGCATCCTGCAGCAAAACAACCAGCAGTTCCAGCTGCAAAAAGAGGAAAAATTTCTGGACCTGTATTTCAAGACAAGCGGTAATTACATTTTTGACATTGAATTTCCTTTTAACAGCGCCGACTTGCTGCGGGCCCGGGCTTATTATATCGATTTCATGGTGACGGTATTTTTTGCGCTGATCGTCATCGGAATGGCCGCGGCGTTTTTTTTCCGCAACAAGATCCTGGCGCCGATCCATCGCTTGAATCGCGGCATGGCTGATGTCCAGCAGGGAAATTTACGGCCGCTGGCCGAGATCCCGGTTGAAACAGAATTGCGCGAACTTTATCAGGGTTTCAATTCCATGCTGGAAGGGATCCAGGAGCAGAAAAAGAATGTTTCCGAGATCTCGAAGATGAAAACCCTGGTGCAGTTAGGACGCAGAGTGGCCCACGAAGTCAAAAATCCGCTGACACCGATCCGTTTGCTGGCCGAACAGATCCTGCGATCCCTGCAAGACAGGGAAGGGATCGACAAGCCAGTGCTGGCCAACGCCATCCGCTTTATCATTGAAGAGACCGAGCACCTGCGCCGCGTGGCCTACGGATTTTTGAACTTGTCGAAACTGGATGAATTGAAAACCGAAACCTTCACACTCAACGACCTGATCGCTGAAGCGATCTCCCATATGCGTACCATTTATTCCCAGGTTCGATTTACAGTTGATGAAGCCAGAGCTGCAATCGAGGTCGTCGCCGACCGCCAGAAGATCAAGCAGGTGATCGACAACGTGCTGACCAACGCCCTGGAAGCTGTGGCCGGAAAGGATGGCGAGATTGCGGTATCCCTGGCTCAGGAAGGGGAGGAGGTGGAGGTGCGCATCCGCGATAACGGCATCGGGATCAGCGCCGAGGAACTGGAGCGTATCGCCAAGGAAGAATTTTCTTCCAAGGACCTGGGGACCGGGCTGGGCCTGGTCATTGCCCGCCGTTTTCTGGAACTGCACCGGGGCAGTTTGGCTATCCACTCCTCTGCGGACGCGGGCACGACCATCGTCATGAGGTTCGCCAAGCATGTACAACAGACCTGATCCGCTGCTTCCCGGCGCTGGCGTCGGCATTTTCCTGCCGGCTTCTCCGGTCAAGGAACCCTACCGCAGCCGGGGACTGCAAGCCCTGAGGGCTATGGGGCTCTGTCCCCGGGAAGTGGACGGGGTCCTTTCCGGGAATGATTTTTTGGCGCGGCCGCCGCAAAGGACCCTGGCCGATCTGCAGGGATTTTTCACTGACCCCGAAATCAAGGCTGTCTGGGCCGGGCGCGGGGGCTACGGCTCCAATTATCTTCTGCCGCTGCTGGATCAGCTGGTGATCGCTGAGCCGAAGATCGTCGTGGCTTCATCTGACGCCAGTTACCTTCTATGGCAGTTGCTGGAACGGCGGCAAATGGTCGTTTTCTATGGTCCGATGGTATACGGGGGGCTGGCCAAGGGTGAATACGATCGCGGGCAGATCCTGGCAGCGCTTAGCGGTAACCAGCCGCCCCTGCGCTTTTCGGGCAGCATCCTGTGTCCGGGACATGCCAGAGGATTAATTGGCGGCGGCTGTTTGACCAATTTCGTTTCATTGCTCGGGACCCCACATTTACCAATATTGAAAAACAGGATCCTTTTGCTTGAGGATGTTAATGAAAGGCCGTACCGCCTGGACAGGATGTTGTGGCAGTGCGAGCAGGCCGGCGTGTTCCGCCGCATACGGGCCCTGTTATTGGGAGAATTTCCGAATTGTTTCAAAGACGCCGGGGAGAAAGAAATGTTTTACGGGCGCTGGCGGGAAAAATTGAAAGGCTTGGGTATCCCGGTTCTTTTTGATATGCCCTTCGGCCATGCCAGGTCCGCCCAGATGCTGCCGCTGGGCGTGAAAGCCGAAATTGATACGGAAGAGCATTCGGGAATGCTTCATTGTGAGATCGGAGTAAAATGGTAAAAAAGGTTTTTCTTTGCGGCATCGCCGGCACCGGCATGAGCGCCCTGGCCGGACTTTTCAAACAGCAGGGCTATGAAGTGTACGGATCGGACAACCGCTTTTATCCGCCGGTGGACCGGCTGCTCGCTGACCTCAATGTCACCTTGTTCCAGGGTTTTTCCGCCAAAAACATTCCCAGCAACGTCGATTTTTGCGTTATCGGCAACGTCATCAGCCGCGGCAATCCCGAAGCCGAACATATTCTCGATCATGGCCTGGAGTATTTTTCGATGGCCGAAGCCCTGCAGCGGTTTTTCATCAAGGGCAAACGATCTATTGTGGTAGCCGGCAGCCACGGCAAGACCACCACGGCCACTTTCATTGCCCATCTGCTGACAGTCGCCGGCCTGCGACCCGGGTTTTTTATCGGCGGCAAACCTGTTAATTTCGCCGCCAGCCATCAGTTGGCCGCTGGAGACTTTTTTATCAGTGAAGGCGATGAATACGAAAGCGCATTTTTTGATCGCTCGGCCAAGTTCTTCAAATACCGCCCTGATTTGCTGCTCATTACCGCCCTGGAGCATGATCATATCGATTTTTACCGGACCGCCGAATCCTATTTGCAGAGTTTTAAAAACCTGGTCAACCAGGTTCCGGGCCGGGGCCGGATCATTGTCAACGGCGATTACGAGATGGCCCGCCAGGCCGTCAGCCGCTCTTTCACCCCGGTCATTTTCTACGGCCGCGCCGGAGCGGATTATGAAATCAATGATGTGCGGCCGCAACGGGGCGGTTACGATTTCGGATTGGCGAGCGGCGGCCGCAGGCACAATTTTCATTCGCCCCTGGCCGGACCCTACAACGTCTGGAATTTGACGGCTGGGATCATTCTCGCGCACGAGCTGGGACTTCCGCAAGCGACTCTGGCCAAGGCGTTGGCCACATTCGCCGGAGTCGAGCGGAGGTTATCGCCCCTGGGGCGGCTGCAGAACACGGTTTTCATCGAGGATTTCGCTCACCATCCCACGGCCATCGCCCAGGTTCTTGGCGGCTTGCGGGACGCCTATCCGGGCCGGAGGATCGTAGTTTTATTCGAACCGCGCTCCTGGAGTTTGCGGAGAAATATTTTTCAAGGCCGGCTGACGGAAGGTTTGGCTAGGGCCGACGAGATCGTCATCAAGGACGTTTATGAAAAGGAAAAAATTCCGGCGGCAGAGAGACTGGATGTCGATGCCATTCGCTCCGAACTTGAGGCCAAGGGGAAAAAAGTCCATGTTTTTGCCGACTATGAAGGGATCAAACGCTTCGTTAGCGACCTGGATTTTTCGCTTAAACAGGTTGTCATTTTGCTTTCCAACGGCGATGTAGGCGATTTCACCGCCTGGGTGAGAACGCTTTGCGAAATAAAGCGCAATTGACCGGCCATGATGCGCGCGGCCGTGAGCCAGAATCCATACCCATGAATGCCAGAAAAGGCGGCCTCGGCATGCGAGCAGTCATGATATTGACAGTAAAAAGCAAAATCGATAAGATGGATTACCAGCAAGCCAAGGAGGTTCGCTCATGACTATTTCCCGGGAATTGACCGCTAAGGAAAAATTGAAACCGCTTTTTGATGATCCACTGAAACTGCTGTTCGGACGCAATTTTACCGATCACATGTTCAGCATGGTCCATGCCGGTGCCGGTTGGCAAAATCCTAGCATTAAGCCATTTCAGCCATTGGTTTTGTCGCCTGCAGCCAATGTTTTCCACTACAGCCAGGAAGTTTTCGAAGGACAGAAGGCCTATAAATCGAAAAAAAACGAAATTCTTTTATTCAGGCCCAGGGAAAACGCCCGGCGCCTGAACCGTTCGCTCCAGCGCCTATGCATGCCTGAAATTCCTGAGGAACTGTTTCTGGAAGCCGAATGCGAATTGCTCAAACTCGAGGAACGCTGGATCCCGACCCAGTTGGGGACGAGCCTGTACATCCGGCCGACCGTAATTGGCACCGAGGCCGCACTGGGAGTCAAACCCTCTAACGAATATCTTTTTTATATCATTCTCTCCCCGGTGGGACCGTATTTTAAGGAGGGTTTTAATCCCATCGGCCTGTGGGTCTCCGACACCTATTCCCGCGCCGGCAGCGGCGGGACCGGTGAAGCCAAGACCGGCGGCAACTATGCCGGCAGCCTGCTGGCCACCCGTGAAGCCACCCAAAAAGGCTACAGCCAGGTCCTCTGGCTTGATGCCGGCGAACACCGTTTCGTCGAGGAAGTCGGGGCCATGAATATTTTCTTTGTCCTCGACGGCAAACTTGTCACCCCGGCGCTGGGCGGGACCATCTTGCATGGCATTACCCGCAAGTCGGTGCTGGAATTGGCTCCCGAACTTGGTCTCGCGGTTGATGAACGGCGTATCGCCATTGAAGAAGTGATCGAAGGCATACATAGCGGAAAATTGACTGAAATTTTCGGCGCCGGCACGGCCGCGGTCATCAGCCCGGTGGGCAAAATAGCGTTCCAGGGGCGCGAATTCATTATCAACGGCAACCAGACCGGACCCTGGGCGCAAAAACTCTTTACCACCCTGACCGGGATCCAATACGGTGAAATCGAAGACAAGCACGGTTGGGTCTACAAAGTGAATTAATTAGAGCGGAATGAAGATATTGGGCATGTTGCAACCCGGAGCCGGAATAGGTGTTTTTATTGTGGCTGTGTCGCTCATTTTGCCGCAGCCGTTTTTGTTGGGCGGTGATTTTGCCAGGGGAGAGATCCTCGACCCGGTCATCTGCGAGCATGATATTAATCAGAGTTATGCGCTGTATCTGCCGACAACTTTCCAGCCCGGGCGCCGCTGGCCGGTCATGTATTGCTTCGATCCCGGCGGCAAAGGATCCATACCTGTTGGCCTTTTCAAGGAAGGGGCTGAGAAATACGGCTGTATTCTGGTAGGCTCCAACAATTCCAGGAACGGCCCCTGGGAGATTATCCTGCAGGCCTCGCGGGCGATCTGGCGCGATACGCATGCCCGTCTGGCCATCGACGATCAAAGGATTTACTCGGCCGGCTTTTCCGGCGGAGCCCGGGCGGCGTGCGGATTGGGTAAAATGCTGTCCATCAAACTAAGCGGCGTGATCGCCTGCGGCGGTGGCCTGCCCGCTTGGCTCGAGCCCAGGGACGTCATGGACGTCCCCTGGTTCGGCACCGTGGGGCTTCATGATTTCAATTATCAGGAAATGCAGGAACTGGAATTGAGATTGCGCCGGCAGGGCTCCCCATGCCTCCTGCGTATTTTTCAGGGTCGCCACAGCTGGCCGCCGTTGAAACTGGCGCTGGAGGGGATTGCCTGGCTGTACGAACAGGCCGCTGATCCAGGCATGGATCCCCGGTAGCGGGATTTCATTCATCCCATATCTTATATGGTTTGATTGTCAATCCTGACCATTGTGCTGGAATTTAGATTGATTATATATTTTTGTTCACGTATATTCTCAATCAGAATGAAGTGAAGGACTCAATGCAATGAACAGACATCTTGTCAAGATCGGAATTTTTATGCTCGCGGGAGTTTGGACAGCGACTTTGATTTGCGCAGGAGCCGAGGAGGAAATGATGGCTGTTTTTCCCATGTCCGACAAAGAAGAAACCTGCATCCAGGTTCAGGTCGGACAAAAATTCTCGCTTAAGTTCGTCACCAGTCCGGGAACAGGCTATGGTTGGGAGCTGGCCGCGCCCCTTTATGAAAAAATGCTGATCATCTTGGAAACCAAAAATGAAGCCCAGGACAGCGGCCTGCTGGGCGCCAGTGAATATGAGATCTGGATATGCCGGGCGGTGACCGCCGGCCGCAGCGAAATTGCTCTGAAATATGTGCGGCCCTGGGAAAAGGGCGCGGAACCGCTAAAAAAACACATTTTTAAAGTGGAAATTCAATAGGACACCCGAAAAGGAGACCGGTATATGGGAAAATACGATGAATTCACCAGCTTCCGCAAACAACTGAATGATAAAATACTGGAACAGGGCAATTTGGGCATCAAGCGGTTTTTTGCCTTGGACGAGCAGGCGTATCAACCCGGCGTTCTCGACGGTAAAACCAAGGAACTGATAGGTTTAGCTTCCTCACTGGTCCTGCGCTGCGACGACTGCATATCTTATCATCTCATCCAGTCCTGCGACAAGGGCGCCAGCCGCGCTGAACTTTTCGAAACTTTCAACATAGCCCTGATCGTCGGAGGTTCCATCGTGATCCCGCACCTGCGCCGAGCAGTGGATTTCCTGGAAGAACTCGAAAAACGCTGAGAAATAACCTCGATTTCTCTCTGGGATAACGCAGCTCAGATCAATACTGCCTATCTGAAATTAGGATATGTCAGTACGTTTCGCAGACCAGGGACTGGTATTCTGGCTTCTGGTAATTCAGCAATTGCACGCCCATGCCGCCAGTATACACACAAGATTGCGGATCACTGTCTTTTTTGCTCCAGCGGATGAATCCGGCCAGAATGATCCTCTGATTTTTATCGTCAATTTCTATATTGATACCTTGGCCGGGAGGGCAGGGGTGCAGGGTCTTGATGAAAATTCCTCGTCGTGACATGTCCCCGGTGACTGAATGGAAGGAGGTTCCATCGTAATAGAATCGAACCGGCAGCTTTTTTTTGATCCTGTTGTCTCTTCTTTTTTCCATGCATCTCTCCCAAAACGGATAATAAATATATGCTCTCAAATTCCATAAATGTCAATTTTTTTTGTTGGTTTTCTGGCTGTTAGGGTGATTTTGTTTTCCGGCACAGCCCGCTGAATTCGCAATACCGGCAAAAGGGATTTTCATTGGCATAGAAGACGCCGC
>JALHTJ010000301.1 GCA_022865785.1 Candidatus Aminicenantota bacterium | reverse complement strand
TTCACCCGAGCGGCCGTCTCGGTCACCTCCTGGTGGCTGAGCGGCTGCTTTGAGATGCCCGCGGCCAGGTTGGTGACGCAGGAGATGCCGGCCACGCGCACACCCATGTGCCGGGCGCAAATGGCTTCGGGCACGGTGGACATGCCCACGGCGTCGGCGCCCAGAGCGGCCAGCATGCGGATCTCGGCCGGGGTCTCGTAGGATGGCCCGCTCAAGGCCAGGTACACGCCCTTCTTGGCCGCCAGGCCGATCTCTTCTTCAGCGCTGGCAATGATATCCTGGAATTCCGGGTCATAGACGGCGCTCATATCGGGAAAACGCGGTCCCAGGCGCTCGTCGTTGGCGCCGCGCAATGGGTTGACGCCCAACAGGTTGATGTGGTCGCTGATGACCATCAAGTCCCCGGGCCGCAGCTCCCTGCCGATGCCGCCGGCGGCGTTGGTCAGCAGCAGGCTCTTGATTCCCAGTTTTGCCAATACCCGCACCGGGAAAACCACGTCTGCGATATCGTATCCTTCGTAATAATGATAGCGCCCCTGCAGCACAGCGACGGGCACGGAGCCGATACTGCCCAGTACCAACCGGCCGGCATGTCCAACCACGCTCACTTTCCTGAAATGGGGGATGTCGGCGTATTCGATGACCGTTTTTTCTTCAACCTGGGCGGCAAATTCCCCAAGCCCCGAGCCCAGGACCACCCCGACCCGCGGCACCGGCGGCGAGTTCTTTTTGATGAAATCCACGGCTTCCAAGATCCTTTGCCATTGATCCATGATCTCCTCCTCAGGTCCCGGCGGAAAATATTTCAGCCATGAAACTTTTCCCGGGAAATTCATGTTCGAGTCCGAATAGTTCCAGAATGGAAACGCCGACGTCGGCGAAGCTGCGGCGCACGCCCAGCGCCCTGGCCGGCAGTTCGGCGCCATAAACCAGGAGCGGGACGTATTCCCTGGTGTGGTCGGTGCCGGGAAAGGCGGGGTCGCAGCCGTGGTCGGCGCTGATGATCAGCAGATCGGCCGGGCCGAGCCTGGGTAGGAAGCGGCCCAGCTCGTGGTCGAAAAGTTCCAGGGCCGCCCCGTAGCCGGCGGCATCATTGCGGTGACCGTAAAGCATGTCAAAATCAACCAGGTTGGCAAAAACCAAGCCGCGGCGCGTTACCGCCAGTTCCTCTTCCAGCAGGCCCATGCCCTCGGAATTCGAGTGGCTGGGCCGCGAGCGGCCGATACCGCGGCCGGCAAAAATATTTTCGATCTTGCCGATGGCGGTGACTTCCAGCCCGTTTTGGCGCAGGACATCCAGGACCGTTTCTTGGGGCGGCTGCATGGGAAAATCGCGGCGGTTGGCTGTGCGGCTGAAATGGCCGGGACTGCCCACAAACGGCCGGGCAATGACCCGGCCGATGCGCCACTCATCACAGAGCTTGCGGGCCAGAAGGCACATTTCATACAGTCGCGGCAGCGGCAGGATCTCTTCATGGGCCGCGATCTGCAGCACGCTGTCTGCCGAAGTATAGACAATGGGAAAACCGCTGGCCAAATGCCCGGCACCGAGTTCGGCGATGATCTCCGTGCCCGATGCGGCCTTGTTTCCCAGGATAGCGCCAACCCCGGTTTGCTCCTTGAAATCGTCGATCAATTTGGCAGGAAATCCCTGCGGAAAAAGGGCGAACGCCTTGTCCAGGATGATGCCCATCAATTCCCAGTGGCCGGCGATGGTGTCCTTGCCCAGTGATTGCTCCGCCATGCGCCCCCATGAGGCCAGCGGAGCGGGCACGGC
>JALHTJ010000300.1 GCA_022865785.1 Candidatus Aminicenantota bacterium | reverse complement strand
GTCCACCGTGCCCGAAGCCATTTGCGCCCGGCACATGGGTGTGCGCGTGGCCGGCATCTCCTGCGTCACCAACCTGGCCGCGGGCATCTCAAAGCAGCCGCTCAGCCACCAGGAGGTGACCGAGACGGCCGCTCGGGTGAAAAACGATTTCATCCGCCTGCTGCAGCGGGTCATTCCCAGGCTGGTTTAAGAACAAATCAACGAAATCGGTTTAAGGTATAAGGTAAAAAAGTAGGGGCGGCTCCGTGTCCGCCCTCTTCAAAATGCCAAATTCCAAGCATCAAATCCAAAATAAGCACCAAGCGCCAATGACCAATGCAAGAGGAGCGGCATTCGTTGATGGGTAGATGAGTTGAAGGGGCAATCGCAATGGCAGCGAACGCTTGTTGTTTTCATAACCATTTAACCCGTTTACCCTTTTGCTTATCTATTTCTTTGTTTGGGACATTGGTATTTGGAACTTGGAATTTCATTGGAATTTGGTGCTTGGAGCCTGGAATTTTAGTCCTGTGAGGACTTTCAACTGTATGCCAAGTTCATTCTCCTATTCCCGGCCGCCGTCAGCCGGTTGGAGCGTTTCGATCACGACACGGCGGCTATCGTAGGCAGGGCTGATCGTCCGCGCCTTGCGGATCGTCTCGATCACCACCTCGGACCAGAGCTTCTTGGTGTCCTGTTTCTCAAGTGTCTCGAAGCCGTCAAGGCGTGCGGTCAGGGCGGAATTCGCCGCGCAGGAGTAGATGCGCGCATCGTCCAGTGGCGCGGCGCCGACCGTGATGTTTTCGAGCTTGCCGCAGAACATCCGGTAGCGGAGCCCCGAGGCGACCGGTTTGAACCGCTGCAGCAGGCGCCGGATCTCGCTGCCGCGCATGCCAAAGGTGACGATGGTGAAGCGGCGTTCATCGAGATCGGGCAGCAGCGCCCGCGTCACCGGCCCGGCGAGGATCGGATTGTGCACGCCGGCCCGGTTCTCGAACTCCACCTCGACGGCGAACTCGGCCCGCACCGCGTCGGCGATGAAGTTAATCTGGGTGGAATCGTCGCCGCGATCGGCGAAATCGGCGGTTGCCGTGGCGATCACCTCGTCGTACTTTTTGGCGTACGGCGCCCACAGGCGGTCGAGCACGGCGGCCACGGCCGGATCATCCGGCGTCTCGGCCGTGACCGGGATCAACCGCGCCTGATAGCGGCCGACCCGCCACTGTCCCGCCGCGTTCTTCTCGAGCAGAAGGTCGAGCCGGCCCAGCTCGCCGCCCCTCTGGCCCGCCTGCACGATGACCGTTCCGTTGATATCGTCCGGCTTCAGTTCGTCGGACCAGCAGACCATTTCGCCCTGAGGCAGCCGAGTGTGCGAATGGGCGCCGACGATCACGTCGATTCCCGCCACGTCGCGCGCCAGGCGCTTGTCCGCAGAATGGCCGCAGTGCGAGATCAGGATGACGATGTCCGCCTGCCCGGGGCCGCGCAGCTGCGCCACGACCTCCGTAGCCACCGTGAACGGGTCTTTGACCGCGAGGCCCTCCTGCGCAGCCGGATACCCGGCGGCCGAGTTCTCGACCAGCCCGAAGATGCCGATGCGCGCCTCTCCGACCTGGCGCACTTCGTGGCTTTTCGTGAGTGTGAGGCCGCTGGCACTGTCCACGACGTTGGCGCAGAGGAAAGCGAATCGCGCCGCCGCGATCATCTCCCTGAGCCGGGGCAGCGACTCCTCGAACTCGTGATTGCCGAGGGTTGCGAAGTCGTAGCCGGCGGCGTTCATGGCGACCACGTCCGCCTTGCCGTGGTACTCGATCGAGAAGGGGCTGTAGTAGTAGAAGTCCCCGGCATCGACCAGCCATACTGGCGTTCCCAACTGGGCCAGATCGGCGCGGATGCGTGCGGCGAGCGTGGCGCGCCTGGCGATGCCGCCGATATCGCGCCAGGCGGGCAGATCGGCGATCCGGCTCTCCCGGGCCGCAATGGCCGGATAGCTGAAGGGCCGCAGATGGCCGTGCACGTCGTTGCTGTGCAGGATGGTCAGCCTTTGCGAGGCAGCGCTCGACAGCGATGCGAGGCACGTGAGCATGACCGCCAGAATGATGGAGTGGATTTTCATACGCAACCTCCTCGGTTTGCCCGGAGACCTGAACTTATGGGACGAGCGATTTTCCAAAGACCCTGCATTTTGCGAATAGCATTTTGTGTGTGTTCGTTTGCAATGTCAATAGACATCGCAAATTTTTTCTGTTGCATGTACCTTGCAGATCGGCTGTTACCAAGCCCGATCATTATTCAGGGCAAAAAAAAACCCCCTGGCCGCGCGGCCAGGGGGTTCCTTTTATCGGCTCAGGTCCCGGTCAGAGGACCTGGAGCGTGTTCAGTTGAACGAGTAGCGCAGGCCGAGCTGCATCTGCCAGCGCGAACCGAGCTGGCTGAGGACGAAGCGATCGCGGTTTGCGAAATTGACCTTCTGCTTGCCGGTGGTGCTATCGATCCCGGTCAGGGTCCAGGGCACGTCGTTCTGGTTGCTGACGTACTGCGTCTTGCCCCAGTCGCTGTTGAAGAGGTTGAGCACATTGACGATGTCCAGGGTCAGCTGCAGGCGGTGGTCCCTGAGGCCGGGCACGGGGATGTCCTGGGCCAGGCGGGCGTCGAGGCCGTGGTTCCAGGGCTCGCGGCTGGAATTGCGCGGCACGATCTTGCCGCGGTAATCGCTCAGGCCGGGATCACCACTGATATAGGTATTCAGGTCGTTCCAGGCGGAGGCCTGGTCGGGAAGCACGTTGCCGCGGTAATCGACCATGATGACCTCGTCCATGCTGGCGGGCACATAGACCAGGTCGTTGCCGGCCGCCCGGTCGCCGTTGGCGTCGTAGTAGTTGTAGGTGGTGGAGTAGGGGCGTCCCGAACGGGCGCCG
>JALHTJ010000299.1 GCA_022865785.1 Candidatus Aminicenantota bacterium | reverse complement strand
GCGCAAATCTAAGCGCCGGCATGAGGGGGGAGAATATCCTGCTGGGCGTCCGCTGCGCCGGCGAGAACTTCTATGTTTTCTGGCTGAATTACCACCAGAAGCGCCTGCGCCTGGCCTACTACGACCAGCACAGCAGCCGCCCTATGCCCCTGAACGGCTTCGCCTCCTTCGGCCTTCCGGAAATCATTGTGGAGAACGGCCGATTGCGCGCCTTGCTTTTTTTGGCCGACCGTTCCGGCAACAACGATATCTTTTATTACGATCTGGAAGAAAGGGCACTCACCCAGCTGACGGAAACGCCTTATTCTGAAAAAAGATTCTCCTGGAGCGAAGAATCCGGCACACTCCAGATTGAAGCCCGCTCACTCAAGGGGACATGCGCCTACCGTTTCGATTCCCACCTCAAACAAAACACCCTGATAGAGGAAAAGGCCTTCCGCCGCCGCCTGAAAAAAGAAAACGCCGCGCCGGCCCCTAATTATTACAATACCTTCATCGGGTTCGGCGACAGCATCACCTGGGGGCAGATCTCGGGCGTGCAGCTCCTCGACCTGTGCTACCTGACCCAGATGCGCGATGTTTTCCTGCCGTCCATTTATGGTTCATCGGAATTCATCAATCTGGGTGTCCCCGGTGACGGCACCTACGAGGCCGCCCAACGCGTGGACCAGGGCCTCAACAATTATTCCGCCTTCTATTTTCTTATGATGATTGGAGTCAACAATGTCCGCAGCCAGGCGGAGTTTTCTCTGGCCAGTTCGCTCGAAGACATCGAATATATCATTGATGCCGCCCTGGCCCGCAACATGCGCGTGATCGTCTCAACGCTGACCCCGCGCAAAGACTATTATGCAAGCCTCGATTGGTATTGGGACCATTTGCATTCACTCAATGCCGGCATTCTTGATCTTGCCGCCAAAAAGGGAACCGCCAGCATCGATACATTCAACACTTTTATGAATTTAGATCCGCCCGATGGTTGGAAGGATCTCATCGAAACGCCAGGGCTCATCATTGTTGATGGGGAAGAGGTTGTGGTCAAGGGCAATCATCCCAATGCTGCGGGCCACTACCTGATCGCATCGCTTTTTGCTCCGGTTCTGGCCGCTTTTCCGCCTCTCGCCCCAGGGAACGTCAGCGTCTTAAATCCTGAGAGCGGCGCGAACCGGAAAGTATTCTGGGACGCCAATTACGAATCCGACTTCAGTTATTTCGAAATCGAATTCGGCTTCACACCCAATGCATTGGACTATACCCTGACCACAGCGGTCAGCTACCATATGTTCACGCTTTTCCCTTTCCTGCCCCAGCTTTATTTCAGACTGCGCACCGTTGACCGCGGCGAGCGGCACAGCGATTTCGTCACCCTTGAAACGGCCGCCGTTTCAAGCACGACCCGGCCGATTCAAAAAAAATAACCCCGGTCGCGCCGGGAGCAAACGAGGCTAATAAATAAAAATGGCAGGCATCAACAGCAATGCAACCGCCGCGGCGGGAACGACAACCGACCTGGTCATCGTCGGCGGCGGCATATACGGGATCATGTTGGCCCTGGAAGCCGGCCGGCGCGGCAAACGGTCTTTGCTGCTGGAAAAAGATGACTTCGGCGGCGCCACCAGCCTGAATCACCTGCGCACCGTGCACGGCGGACTGCGCTACCTGCAGTCGCTCGACCTGGCAAGGTTTTTCGAGTCGGTTGCGGAACGACGCTGGTTCCTGGCCAACTTCCCGGCCCTGGTCCAGGTCCTGCCCTGCTTGATGCCGTTGTACGGCCGCGGGCTCAAGCGAGCGAGCATCATGCGCGCCGGCCTGCTGCTCAACGATTGCCTGGGGCTGAAGCGCAATGCCGGCGTGGCCGCCCGCAAGTGCCTGCCGCAGGGAAAAGTGGTCGGCAAGCGTTTTACCTGGAACGCTTTCCCCCAGGTTGACCGCAAGGACTTGCAAGCCAGCGCCCTGTGGTACGACGCCGCCGCGCCCGAACACCAACGCCTGCTGATGGAGATCCTGCGCTGGGCCTGTGACCTGGGTGCCACGGCCCTTAATTATGTGCAGGGCGAAACCCTGCTCCTGCATCACGGCAAGGTGGGCGGAGTGCTGGCCGTCGACCGGCAAAGCGGGCAGCGCCTTGAATTCCGCGCTCCTGTCGTCATCAACGCCGCCGGCCCCTGGTGCCGCCAGGTGGCGCAGAAATTCGACCAGGACTATCCCCGGCTTTTGCGCAACCGCCTGCTGCTTTTCAACATTCTCTTCAAAAGAAAGGCGTTGAGCGAATACGCCCTGGCCCTTGTCCCGCCCGGCCGCCCCAACCATACCTATTTCGTCCATAACTGGAAAGGCCGCCTGCTGGCCGGGACGGCCGAAATCGCGGTCGCGGCCAAAGACGAAAATCCCGTTCCACAGGCGCAGGACATCACGGATTTTATCGCCGACATGAACGACGCGGTCCCCGAATTGATGCTGGGAGAAAAAGACATCGAACACATTTATGCCGGGATCCTGCCCGCCACGGCGACCGGCAAACTGTCCGAACGCGAAACAATCCTGGACCACGGCAGCCAGGGCGGCCCGGCCGGCTTGTTCAGCGTCTCCGGGGTCAAATACACGACTTCGCGCCTGGTGGCCGAAAAAACCATGAAAAAAGTATTCCCCGGATGCAGGGCCAAAAAAACCTCGCCGCCGGTTGCTGCAAACTCGGGACGCTGGTTTTTCGCTTACGACTGGCAGAATGCGGCAAACGAGACCATCGCCGCACTCAAACCCCTGATCGAAGAGGAAGCCGTGGTCCATCTGGACGACCTTATTTTCCGCCGTACCGGACTTGGGGAAAACCGCCGGGACATCCAGAGACTGCTGCCTCGCCTGCGAACCCTGTTCGCCTGGAATGACAGGCGCTGGCAGCAGGAATGCAAACGCCTGCAGGATCTGCTGCATCCTCTATAAAAAATGCCCCTGCCCATCGGACACGCGCTGGCGGGGCTCGCTTGTGCCCAAGTCCGTCCCGGATTCTTTTTCAGGAACAGGTGGTATGACGCCTTTTTTTTTGTTTTTTTGGCCAATCTGCCTGACGCCGATTTCCTGCCCGGAATCATCCTGGGCCATCCCAACTTGTACCATCATGGAATTTTTCACAGTGTGGGCGCCGCCCTGGCCGTCGCTGCCGTGGGTGGTTGTTTTTTTTATTTCACAGGGCACCGTGTCTGGACCCGCGCCGCCGCGATATTCCTGGTCTTCAGTTCGCACCTGCTGCTGGATCTTTTCGCCCTGGATCTCGTCGCCCCCTACGGACTGCCGCTGCTCTGGCCCTTGGCGAACCGCTATTTCATCGCCAGCCACCCCATTTTCATCAATGTGATCCGCTCAGGCCGAGCCAATGATTTCTTCATCAGCCTGTTCAACCGCCACAACATGTCAGCGGCAGGGCGCGAGATCCTGATATTGGGGGGCGCTCTGGCGGCCGTGGTGGTGGTCCGCCGCCTGCTGAAAAAGAAGGATCACTGAAATAAAAAAAGGCCCGCTTCAGCGGCGGGTGAAAATAACCTTGGCAGGGTTTCCCTGCAAGATGGCATTTTGCGGAATAATTCCAGAAACCACCGAATTCGGTGTGACGATGACCCCTTCGCCGAGGACCGAACCGTCCAGGATACAGGCACCGCTGCCTATCCAGACGTTGTTCCCGATGCGTACGCCCTTGGACGAGCACCCCTGCTGCCAAATGGGCACATCCAGCCGCCGGAAATGATAGTTACTGGACAGGATGGTCACATGGGGACTGACCAGGCAATCGTCGCCGATCACCACGCCACCTTGATGGGCCGCGATGAAGCAACCGGCGCCGATGAAGCAGTTTTTACCGATATGCAACGGCCCGTAACTGGCCTTGATCTTGGTGAACGAGCTGACCTCGCTGCCGCGGCCGATGCTCAAGAGCGGACTAAGCTCGACCTCGGCCCGCGTGCTCACCTTGCAGCGGTACTTAAGGAAATAATACAGGGAAATCACCCAGCGCGGCAACAGGAAACGCTGGACGAAACTTGTAACGTTCATTTGCCGCCCAGGCGCCGGACAATAACATCTTTGATCTTGGAAAAATCGGTCATGGAGCTGATCTCCGGCCAAGTGAACTTGAGGGCGAATTCCTTTTCCAGGGCAGTGATAATGCGCAGATTTTGCAGCGAATCCCAGTTCTGGCAACTGTCTGGGCCACAATCGTCGCCGATCTTCTTAGGCTCGATTTCCAGGATCTCGGCTAGAACAGCCTTTATTTTTTC
>JALHTJ010000047.1 GCA_022865785.1 Candidatus Aminicenantota bacterium | reverse complement strand
TATTTGCCGGGCCGATAGCGAATACCGCTGAACCACTGCCTGTCATTTGCACGAGATCGCATCCTCCTCGCAACATTTTTCGCTTGATTTCCCTGATTTCCGGAAATAATTCAAAAGTAACGTTTTCCAGTTCATTTTCTAAAATGGAGAAATCGCTTCTTCTCAGGAAGAGTTTTATTTTACTGGGAAACAGGGGTTTTGTCAAGCGCCAGCGGGAAAAAATCAGCGCGGTGGAAACGCGCAGCGGCGGGATGAACAAGGCGATGGAACGGGAGCGAATTTCAGGCAGGGGGTTCAGTAACTCCCCTATCCCTTCGCCTAGAACCGTGCCGCCGAGAAGAAAAAAAGGCACATCGGCTCCCAAAGTGGCCGCCATTTCATTCAATTCTGAAATAGGAATGTTCAAATTGAAGTACTGGTTGAGAAAAAGCAGCATGACGGCCGCGTTGCCACTGCCGCCTCCCAGACCCGACCCGGGCGGGATATTTTTACTGACCCTGATGTCAAAACCGCTACGCAGGGGATAGTTGTCATAGATCAGCCGGCAGGCACGGGCGATGGTGTTGCTATCGTCCCAGGCCACGCTACGGTCGGAACCTTTCAAGGTGATGCGGGGCAGCGGCTTTTCTTGCAGCCGCAATACATCGCTCAAATCTATGGTCTGGAATATGGTCCGCAAGGTATGGTAGCCATCCGCCCTTTTGCCGGTGATCTCCAATCCCAGGTTGATCTTGGCGAAAGATCGCAGTTCAATCATCGCCCAGCACGCTTTCGAGGTCGGCGGCCTGATAACGGCCGCTGTAATTGATGAGAATGATCTTACCTGGGCTGAATTCGCGGCGTGAAATTCTCAGGGTCAGGTCGGCGGCACCACGGCGAAAACGGACAGTCTCGGGGATTCCGGTTTGGCTGTCGTTTTTCAGGGAAACCGAGATCCCTTTGCTAGCGAGTTTGGTTTGAGGGACCAGGCCTTTGACCAGGATCTGCTTTAAATCATCCAGGTTGAGTTCGATGCCCCACAGCTGATGCAGCAGGGAAACGAACTCCCCTTTCCAGAATATCTTTTTGGCAAAATTTAGCAGCACGGCTGCTTCGCCATCGGCATTCAGTTCCAGGCCGACCTGGTTGAGCGGCGTAAAAAAAAGGAATTTCGAACTGCGGTCGTCAAAACGCCAGTGGATCCGTCCGTTTTGTTTGCTTTCGCCGTCGTTGAAATTGAATTTGATGCTCAGGGATTGGAAATAAGGCCCTGACGGGGGCAAAAGTTCGGGTTTGCGGGTCTGGCAGGAAATGAAAAGCACGATCCCGAGCAAAGTTATGATTTTTTTCAGCATTGGCTTTTATTTTATCATAGTTACAAGCCATTTGTCGCTGCCAGGGAGAAAAATGCCGGGATGGACGGAAGTGGCGAAAACCCTGCCTTGACCGCTGCCGGCGCTTATGCTACCATCGATAATCGGGCCGGGGTGGCGGAATTGGCAGACGCACGGGACTTAAAATCCCGGGAGGGCAACCTCGTGGGGGTTCGATTCCCCCCTCCGGCATTAGCTAAATGAAATTCGTGACAAGTGACGCGTGACGAGTGACGAGGAAGAAAAAGATAAAGGCAATGTAGGGGCGATTCGCGCGTGTCCCCATCAGGGGGAATCCCCCTTATATGAAGAAAAAATCCAAATTACAAGAACCAAATTACAAATTCGAGATTCCAATGACCCAAACAAAAACCCATACAAACCACCTAAATCCTATAACTCACCCCTACCCCCCTCTCTTGGGAATAGAGGGGGCGACGCCCTACTCCCCTTCTCTTCGGGAAGAGAAGGGGTTGGGGGATGAGTTGGTTTTTCGTGTATTTGTTGTTTATCTTTGTTTTGGTCATTGGTGCTTGGAATTTGCAGTAAATCGGCTGTTTACTAATTATGCCTTACGCTTCACGATATATCGTTCCAGTGGGAGCGGGACTCCCCGCCCCCGCTGGAAGCTTCTACTTGGTCTTGATCTTGGCAAAATAGGTGTACAGGATCGGGATGAAGAACTGGGTGAGAAATATCGTGGCGGATAAGCCGCCGATCACCGCGACGGCCATGGGCGCGCTCATCTCGCCGCCCTGCTTGGTTGTCAGGGCCATGGGCATCATGCCGGCGATGGTGGTGATCGAGGTGATCAGGACCGGCCGCAGGCGCGTCGCCGCCCCCTTGACCACGGCTTCCAGGCGGTCCATTCCGGTGTTGATGAGCTGGTTGATATAGTCTACCATGACGATGCCGTTGTTCACGGCGATGCCGGTGAAAATGATGAAGCCCATGATGGCGCCCATGTTGATGGTCGTGTGGGTGAGGGCCAGCATCGCCACCACGCCGATGAAGCCCAGGGGGATGGTGAACATGTTGATGAACGGGAATTTCAGGTTCTCATAGAGCGAGGCCATGACGGCGAAGACCAGCACCAGGGCGATCAGCAGGGCGAAGCCCAGGGTGGTGAAGGTCTCGGTCATGTTCTCATACTGACCGGCCTGCTCGATGAAATAGCCCTCGGGCAGGCGGGAACTGATGTCGGCGGTCTTTTCCTTGATCTCCTTGACGATTGAGCCCAGGTCGCGGCCGATGAAGTTGGCCCCGACCGTGACCTTGCGCACCATGTTCTCGCGGTCGATGCGCACCGGGCCGAAGAGGCTCTTGAAATCGGCCACCTCGGAGAGGTAGACCTTGGTCCCGGTCGGCGTCTGGATGGGAAGTTTTTTCAGGTCCTCGATGGAAGTGCGGTCACTCTCATCGAGCTGCACGCGGATGTCGCGGTCCTCCCCTTCCAGGATCATGCGCGACACCACGGTGCCGATGGTATAGGTACGGACCTGGCTGGATATGGCGTAGGGGGTCAGCCCCAGTTTGGAGGCCTCCTCCTTCTTGATGTGCAGCTGCAGCTCGGGCTTGCTCTTCTCCAGGGAGACCTTGACGTCGCGCAACCCCTTGATGTCGACGATCCTGGCGCGGACGCTCTCGGCGATGCGCTCCAGCTGGGCCATGTCGCGGCCGAAGCAATTGATCTCGATGGGATTGGTAGAGGAGCCCATCATCGAGGCGCCGGCGATGTCGATGGCCGTGATCCGGCTGTTCTCCAGCGTGGGGAACGACCGTCGCCAGCGCTCCAGGATCTGCTTGTCCGACTCCTTCCTCTCGCCGCTGGGCTTGAGATAAGCATAGATGATCGCCTCGTAGGAGCCGGCGGCGCCGGTGCCGCTGGCCGTGTCCTGGGCGCTCATCTCGCTGGTGCCCACCTGGACGAAGGTGGTGATGACATTGGGGTCCTTGAGCGACTGCTCCTCGACGTACTTGACGATGCGGTCGGTCTCGTCGACATTGGTGCCGACCGGCATGGAGAGCTTCAGGTAGAGCATGGCGCTGTCGGTCGAAGGCATGAACTCGGTGCCCAGGAAGGTGGCGCCGGCCATGGCGAGGACAAAGGCGGCGATGATGCCAATCAGCACTTTTTTTCTTTGGACCAGGGCCTTGCGCAGCCAGCCCTCATAGAGGTTTCGCGCCGGGATGAACTTGTCCTCGCCCAGGTCGACGGTCCCCTCGGCCGTTTGCTCCCCTTTTTTCTTTTGGGCGCGGAACATCCAGGCGGCCAGCATGGGCACGATGGTCAGGGCCACGAACAGCGAAGCCATCAGGGCGATGATCACCGAGACGGCCAGGCTCTGCGCCATGCGGCCGGCGATGCCGGTGGCGAACACCATGGGGAAGAACACGGCCACGGTGGTCAGGGTGGAGCCGGTGATGGCGAGCCCGACTTCGGACGTGCCCGTGCGTGCCGCCTCGGTGGGGCTCATGCCCTCCTGCAGGTGGCGGAAGATGTTCTCGATGACCACCACGGCATTGTCGACAAGCATGCCCACCCCCAAGGCCAGCCCTCCCAGGGTGATCAAATTCAGCGTATACCCCATGATGTAGAAAGCGATGAAGGCCACAACGATGGACAGCGGGATGGTGATGCCGATGGCAATGGTGGGCTTGAGATTGCGCAAAAAGAGGAAGATGAGCAGCATGGCCAGGAGGCCGCCAATGATGATGTTCTTGGTCGCTTTTCCGGACATCATTTCGATAATGCGCGACATGTCGAGCCAGACGTGGAACTTGACCCCTCCCTTGAGGGTAGGCTCAACCTCGGCCAGCACTTTCTTCACTTGGCGGGCGACCAGCACCGAGTTGGCGCCGGAGCTCTTGGTAACCATCATCATGACGCCCTTGGTGCCGTTGAGGCGCAGTTTGAGGCGGGCCTCCTTCGCGGCTTCCTTCACCGTGCCGAGGTCCTTGAGGAAGATCGGCGCGCCGCTGCGGCTCATGCCGACCAGGATGTCGCCGATCTCGGAAAAGGTCTTGAACTCGCCCATGGAGCGCAGCAGGAATTCCATGTGGTTCTCGGTCATGTAGCCGGCCGGCAGGTTGATGTTCGAGGCCTGGATGGCCCCTTCCACCTGGCCGATGTTCAGGCCGCGCGACTCGAGCTTGCCCTTGTCAATGCTGACCAGCACCTCGTTCATCTCGGGCGAAAAGACCGCGGTCGAGGCCACGCCCTCGATGCGCTCCAGGCGCGTGGCCACCTCGTTATCGATGTAGTCGCGCAGCTTGCTCAGGCTCATGTTGCCGCCGGTGATGCCGTAGGCGATGATCGGCATCTGCGAGAAATTGAACTTCATGACGAAGGGTTCGTCGGCCCCGGAGGGAAGGAATTGCGAATACATGCCGATGGTGTCGCGTATGTCCTGGGCGGCGAAGTCGAGGTTGGTCCCCCATTCGAACTCCACCATGACCACCGATTGCCCCTCCAAAGATATCGACTTGAGGTCCTTGATGCCCGAGACCGTGGAAATCCACTGCTCGACCGGACGGGTGATGTTCTGCTCGATATCTTCGGAGGATACGCCGCCATAGGTCGTTATTACGGTGATATAGGGGTAATCCATGTCGGGCAGCATATCCAGCCCCAGCTTGGTGAAGGAGATCATGCCCAGGATGACGATGACCAGGACCACCATGGACATGGTCACCCTTTTTTTAAGCGAAAAATCGACGATCTTCATTTTTTGTCTCCAGACATGACGATGGTGGTGCCTTCTTTCAGGTCATAATTGCCTTCGACGAGCACCAGCTCGTCTGGGCGTACACCGGCGATCATTTCAAAGCGGGTGCCGTTCTTCTCGCCGATGGTGATGGCGCGCTTGCGGGCCGTGCCGTTCTCGTTGACCATCACTTCCTTATCACCGCTTAAAAGGGCAGAAAGCGGCAGCAGGTACACGTTCTCCTTGCGGATGTATTCGATGGAAATATCGGCGTACACTCCGGGCTTGATCTTCATCTCCGGGTTGTCGATCTTGATCTCCACCTTGAAGGTCTTGGAGAGGGGGTCGGCGGCCAGGTTCTTGGAATAGACCTCACCGACAAAAGTTTCGCCCGGGCGCGACGATATCTTGACCAGGCATTTCTGGCCGATCCTGATCTTCTCGATCTCCTCGGCCGGGGCGTCCACCGTAACCTTGACCTTGGACAGGTCCATCAGGGTCAGGATGCTCTGGCCCATGCCCATCATGGGGTTGATCATGTCGCCCTCTTCCATGTTCTTGGCCGCGATCACGCCGGCAAAGGGCGCTTTCATAAAGGCATTTTTCGCGGTGTAATCCACCAGGTCCAGGTTGGCCTTGGCGCTCTTCGCTTGCGTGTCGGCGGCATCGAGGGCCAGCTGGGTGTTTTCGTACTGCATCTGCGAGATGGCCTTGTTCTCCAGCATTTTTTTCATGCGCTCCGCGTTCAACTTGGCGTTCTGAAAAGCAGTCTGGGCCACGGCCATGGCCGCCCGCGCCTGCTTCTGCATCAATTCCAGCGATGTCATGTCCAGAGTGGCCAGCAGCTCGCCCTGGCCGACCTTGTCGCCCTGTTTCTTCAGTATGCGCCCCACGCGGCCGGATGCGTCTGGGGCGATATTGGCCGTCTTCCAGGCGCTGACCGTCCCTTTATAATTAAAATATATTGCCAGAGTCCCCTTCTGCATCAGCTCTGCCTTGACCAGCAGCGGCTTCTGTTGCAGCTCGGTCACTTCACTTTTTTTTGCGCAAAATGACAAACCAAAAACCAGAACCAGTAATGCGATTAAAATTCTTTTCATTCGACACCTCCGTTGATATCGATGCCAGTGATCTTTTCAAGTTCGGCAATGGCAATATTGTAATTATACAGGGCCTGCAGGTAATTTACCTTGGCCCGCGTCAATTCGTTGTAAGATGAATTCAACTCCAGGATGGTGATCATCCCCTCCCGGTAGTTGAGTTCGGCTATGCGAACGCCCTCTTTGGCACTTTCCATGTTTTTCAGCCCCAACCGGATATTTTCATACTCCTGGTTGATGGTGCGGTAGCCGCTCTCAATATCCAGGCGGGTGGCATCACTCAGTTGTTTGAGGTTCAGATCCATGATCTTTTTCAACACTCTCATTTCACCTACCTGGGCGCTTCTTTTCAAACCGGTGAATATGGGAAAGCTGACCCCCAGGGAAATGTTGAAATAATCATCCCAATTGCTTGCGTTGAACTTTAAATAATCGGACTGGTAGCTATAATTGGCCACCAGGGAAAAATTAGGAATATATTGGGCCCAGGTGATCTTGAGCAAATTATCGATTTTTTGTTTTTGCATCTGCAGCTGCAGCAGTTCCGAGCGGTTTTTCAGGGAGCTTTGCAGCAATTTGACCCTTTCCAATTGCAATTGCCGGTAGCCCAACTCCCCCTGCAGGCGGATCTCCCGGGAGGACGGCAGGCCCAGCATCAATTTCAAACCCAACATGGATGTTTCCAGCAAGTTTTCCACGCGCAGGACATCTGGCCTGGTGGCGCTGAAAGCCAGCTCTGCCCTCAATAAATCGTATTGGGAAACCATGCCCAGGTCAAAACTCCTCTTGACGTTGTTGTAGTTGCTTTCAGCCAATGCATAGGCTTCATTATGGGCCTTGAGCAGTTCCTGCATGATCTGAATGTTATAAAACATCTTTCTCACGTTCAGGACCGTATCGGCCCGGGAATTGCTTTCTTTTTCCTTGGCCAGCTTCAGGTCCAGTTCGGCATTCTTGTAGGTGAAAAATATTTTGCCGCCGGTGAACACGGGTTGGACGATCTGAAAAGTGAAGGCGTAATTTTTGGTAAACCGCATGGAAACACTGGTTGCTTCGCCACCGGGATACAATGGCGGGATCTCAATGGACATTAGCTTTTCATCCAGTATCTTGCTCCCTTGCAAGGTCACTTCCGGCAGAAAACCGAAGTTCTGCAGCAGGCGGTAGCGGTACTGCCTGACCTCCTGCTGGCTGATCTGATAGGTAGTATTGTTGGTCAAAGCCAGCTCGATCGCCTGGTCGACGGTAAGGTCCATGGTTGCCGTCTGAGTGAATCCCAAGCTCCCCATCAACAGCATGACAAGCAATGCTCTTTTCATGTTGCCTCCTAAATAAGAATGCCGTTCTTTAACAATTTCATGATCAGTTTCTTCTGTTTCTCATGATTCTCATGATTCGTGGAATCGTCCTTGATCGAATCCCAGAATGCCCCTTCCAGCAGGTTTCTCAGGGCAATTCCGATCATCTCCACGTCGAACTCCCCGAGGATTTCGGGGCGCACGATGTCTTTCATGAACTCGCCCAAGTTTATGGCGATCTCCTGCCTTCTTCGCAGTTCTAAATTAATATGATGATCGATATCCTCATGTTCATTGGCGACCATATGGTGGTCCCGAATCATCATTCTTAAAAAGTCGCGCTTCTCCTGAACGAAATCAAGCGAAAGATCGATGATTTCCTCAATGATGAGAGATTTATCCTTGTTTTGGGCCATCAATACCCTGCTTTTTTCAGCTATTTCGCTCTGAAAACGAGTGAAAAGCTCCAAAAACAGGGAACTTTTGCTCTCGAAATAATTGTAAAGAGTCGGTTTTGAGATCTCGCATTTTTCGGCGATCATATCCATGGAAGTGTTTTTGTAGCCGTTAATAGTGAAAAGCGACTCGCTGTGATTTAAAACAAAATCACGCATCGCCTCTTCTTTGGTTTTAACCAAATTATACCTCCGGTAAAATAATTTAACCTCAGGACAATTAATTTTACTTAACGTAATATATTTTAACTCAGAGTAAATGTGATGTCAATAGAAAATTTAAAAATATTTTTTTTTAATCGGCAGCAAGCTCTTGATGGCGGAAACAGGAGACTAGATGGTCGTTGACCATGCCCGTGGCTTGCATATGGGCGTATATAATGGTGGAACCGACGAATTTGCAGCCGCGCCTGACCAGGTCTTTGCTCAGTGCATCCGACAATTCGGTTCGGGCCGGCAGTTGTGCCAGCGTTTTCCAGCGGTTCTGAATGGGGCGGTTGCCCACGAACGGCCAGATATACTTGTCAAAACTGCCGAATTCCTCCCTTATCTTTATAAAAGCCCTGGCATTGCCCACGGAAGCCGCGATCTTGCTGCGGTTGCGGATCAATCCCGCATCGGCCAACAAGCCGGCGATCTTTTCAGGCCCGTAGAGCGCGACCTTGTCGAAATCGAAACCATCGTAGGCCCGGCGGTAGTTTTCCCTTTTTTTCAATACTAAAAACCAACTCAAACCGGCCTGGGCGCCCTCTAAAACCAGGAACTCGAACCATTTGCGGTCATCGTGCACGGGCACTCCCCATTCACGATCGTGGTAATCCATATAAAGCGGATCAGAAAAGCACCAGGGACAACGTTGCTTCATGGCCATACTCCTTCGGGTCGGGCCAGGCCAGGGGCCGGCCCGGCACATAATAGAGGACGAGGGCGGGCAAAGTCAAGCTTGGGCAGCGTCTTGACAATTAGCCGGGGAAGGTTTACATTTTGCAAATGGCTGTGACAGCAAATGAATTGGATCAGATCAAGAGCATACTAAATGGAAAAAAGCTGCACATTTCCCGCCAGAAAATCGCCGCCAGTCTGGCCATGCTGGACGAATCACAGGAAATTTTCCCCCAACCTCAGCAAAAAGCGCTGCTGGTCCATCTGCTGCACTTGTATGAAAATTCAAAAAAAAAGGTGGTCATCCAGCTGGAAGAGCTGGGGGAAAAAGAACTGCCGCTGACCGTAGTCATGGGAGTCCTGGCCGAAGACTGGACAGGAATGGCCAATTCGATCCTGGGCATCATCCATCAAAAACACGGCAACGTGCTTTTTATAAAGGGATTTACCCTGACCTGCCAGGAGCGCAAACTGGGTGTTGTCCTGCTCTCTTTCCTGATCCAGACAGCGGAGGATTACGGTCGTTTCCTGAAAGACAAGAACAATCTCCTGGCCGCCCTCAAGGAAGCCTCGCAGGGCACTTTGGGCAAAACCCTGCTGCTGGAAGACGAAACCATCAAATTCGAAATTTACAACCAGACCATCAACACTATTAAAAGAATGTACCGCGAACCGGATATAGAAGAAATTATCGGTGAGAACGGCGAAACCCTGAAATTTTTCTCTTCACGTTCACGGGAATACCTGCAGGAAAGAAAGCTCTCCGATCTGGCCGGGCTGGTGATCGATAATTACAAGTTCCAGAAGCAGATCCGCGACGGTCAGGCCGACAAGAAGATCAGGATCAAGAATTTCGAGACCCTGGACGAGCACCTTACCGGCATCACTTTCGGCTGCTGGGAAGAAAATTTTTCAGTGGAAAATTTCCTGAAAACCCTGGACTTCATCGTGCCGGGACACATCATCAAGCACCACAAGAGTTTTGTTTCCTCGGAAAAGATCCTGATCTACCGCATCGAGATCGTCGACAGCCATTACCAGCCGCTGAATCCCGATGCCATCAAATCAATTGAAAGTTCTCTTGAGAAACTGATCAGCACCTCGGTCGACGAAAAATTTTCACAGATAAAGTCCGTGGGCGGCTATGAGCATTACGCCCGGGCCATCATCCCCTTCCTGATGGAGGAATTAAAGGTCACCGGCATCAGCCAGGTATTCATGAGCGTGGAAAAGAAAACCGAGTTCATGATGCAGCTGAAGCTCATCCTGGTTTCCAGGCAAAACAAGAAAAACAACCTGAACAAAATGATCCGCCTGCTGGAAAGCCGCAACGGCATCGAGATCCTGTCGGTCATCCCTCCCCGCCTTTACCAGAACCACATCGAGATCAACATCATGAACCTGAAGATAATTCTGACCGAATTCGTTTCCATTGCCGCCATCTTCCAGTCCATCAAGAACATTTTGAAAGGCCTGTACGGCCAGGTCCGTGATTTTGACGAAGGTTTGCGCGACAGCGACATGCGTT
Organism: Candidatus Aminicenantota bacterium; assembly: GCA_022865785.1. GTDB lineage: Bacteria > Acidobacteriota > Aminicenantia > UBA2199 > UBA2199 > UBA2199. Next base: position 6,265 of record JALHTJ010000047.1, on the reverse strand, counting down.
CCCTGATGGACCTGACCACCGAAGTACGTTCCCTCAATCCCCTGCTGATCAAGGAAATCTACTACAATTTCGATGAGATCTACCGCCTGGAAACCCCGCCCAAGATCATGGCCGAGATCATGAAGCTGGTTTGCGAGACCATCAAGGCGGCCAAAAAGCAGGAAATGGACCGGGTGGTTGTCAAGTACAAGCATATCCGCCATGAACTTAAAAATGAATTTATTAAAACCATTTTTGTCATTTCCTACGTCAAGGAAAAGAAAATTATCAGCAAATTCATCAACAACCTGCACGACATCGAAGTTTATTTCACCCGCATCGAATGGGAGCAGCGTTTTTACCTGATCCTGATATTCAAGAAAGACAACCTGGCGCTTCCCGAAGCCGAGATAAAAAAGATCAAAACCGAGGTGCTGGATAAATTCCTTAAAAACGCATTGATCATCGACGCCACCCAGCAGAGCGTCGATGAGGAGTGCTGAAACTGACCGCCGCATGTTCGGCCTGAATTCCCCTTACCATATCACCGCCGCCCAACAAACGGCTGTGGACGCAATTGTAGGAAATTTCCGCCGGGGCTGCAGCAAGCAGGTACTGCTGGGGGTAACCGGCTCGGGAAAAACCTTCACCATGGCCCAGATCATCGCCAAATTGAATGTCCCCACCCTGGTCCTTGCACCCAACAAGACGCTGGCCGCCCAGCTTTTTGGGGAATTCAAGGGCTTTTTTCCCAATGATCGCGTCGGCTATTTCATCAGTTATTACGATTATTACCAGCCGGAAGCGTTCGTACCGCAGAGAAATCTTTACATATCCAAAGAGGTTTCGATCAATCCCGAGCTGGAAAGGCTGCGCCTGGATGCCACCCGCAACCTGCTGGAAGCCAGGGAAACAATCGTGGTGGCATCGGTTTCGGCCATATACAGCATTGGCGCCCCTGAAGATTTTCTCGAACAGAAGATCCGGATTGCCGTGGGCGATCGTGTTGAGCGCAAGGCGCTTCTCGACCAATTCGTGAAACTGGGCTACAGCCGCAGCCATGACCTGATCGAAAGCGGCAAATTCAGGGTGCGCGGACAGATTGTCGAGATATTTCCCACCAGCGAGGAGAATCCGCTGCGCCTGGTTTTCAGTAACGATGTGATCAACCGCATCGGCCCTTTCGACGCCATTACCGCGGCCTGGCTGGGTGAAAAAAGACAGGTCAACATTTTCCCGATCAACTTCTTTTTTTATCGCGAGGCCCGCTTGCGGGAAGCGTTGGTCCGGATCGGCGCGGAATTGGAGGAACGGCTAACCTGGTTCAACGCCCGGGGCCAGCCCGATCTGGCCGAGCGCCTCCGCCAGCGCACCCGGTTCGACATGGAAATGCTCGAGCAGTTCGGCCATTGTCCTGGCATCGAGAATTATTCTCTGTATTTGACCGGGCGCCGCCCGGGCGAAGCCCCCTACACCCTGCTCAGTTTTTTTCCAAAGGGTTACCTGACCATCATCGACGAGTCGCACGTGACCGTGCCCCAGCTCAACGGCATGTACGCCGGCGACCGCTCGCGCAAAACCAAATTGGTCGACTTCGGTTTCCGGCTGCCGTCGGCCCTGGACAACCGCCCCTTGAATTTCCCCGAGATTGCCGAGCGATTACAGAACGTCCTCTATGTTTCCGCCACCCCCGCCCCTTTCGAGATCGGCGACAGCGGCAATCGCGTGACCAATCTCCTGGTCCGGCCCACCGGCCTGATCGATCCCCGGGTGGTGGTCAAAACAGCCGACGACCCGGTGCAGGACATGCTGGCCGAGATCCGCAAGGTAATCGGTTCCAGCCGGGTGCTGGTGACCACCCTGACCAAGAAAATGGCCGAAAAACTGGCCGATTTCCTCACCCTGCAGGGCATCCGCTGCGCCTACCTTCATTCGGAGATCAAGGCCCTGGACCGGGTGAAGATCATCAGGAAACTGCGCCAGGGGGAATTCGACGTGCTGATCGGCATCAACCTGCTGCGCGAGGGGCTGGATCTGCCCGAGGTCTCCCTGGTCATCATCCTGGACGCCGACAAGGAGGGCTTCCTGCGCTCCGCGACCTCGCTGATCCAGACCTTCGGCCGCGCCTCGCGCCACATCGACGGCAAGGTCATCCTTTACGGCGACGCCACGGTGCGCTCGGTGCGGAACGCCATCGCCGAATCCGAGCGCCGGCGCAACTACCAGATCGCCTACAATGAAGAACACCATATCACCCCGGCCTCGGTGCAGAGCCCGATCAAGGATTTCCACGACGACGACTACTGGCTGAAAAAAAGCGAGGAGGCCTTGCCCTCGGACTTCAAGAACCGGGAAGCGCTGGAAAAGGAAATCAAGAAATTGACCGCGGAAATGAAAAAAATGGCCGCCAGCCTCGACTTCAAGAACGCCGCCCTGCTGCGCGACCGCGTCAAGGCCCTGAAAAACCTGCTGATCGAGATGTTCTGACAACGACGCGATATCCCCCAGCCTCATTCCGGACCTCTCCCCCATCTCCTTCCTAAAAATTGACTTGACAATACATATATTAGGCCATATAATTGTATATATAGCGAGGTGCAAGATGAGCCGTCCGAAAGTTATTTTCACCCTTGATCAGGATATCATCGACGAACTCAATGCCGTCTCGGCTGAACTCAAGGAAAAGAAGAGCCATATCGTGGAAAAGGCCCTAATGCTCTATTTCGATGCCCTGGACATCAGGATCGCCGACAAGCGGATGAACGATCTCAAGAAGGGCAAATCCAAGCTGATTCCCGCCAAAGAAGTTTATAAAAAACTCGGCCTGTGAGCTACGCAGTTTTTTTTGAGGAGAAAGCTGCAAAGGAACTGGCCAAGATAGAAAGGCCTTATCAACTGCTAATCAAAAAGAAAATCGAGTTGCTGGCTGAAGATTTCGCTTCTATGGCCAATAACCTGAAGCCGCTAAAGGGAAAATACGATTACTACCGACTGCGGGTAGGATGCTACCGTGTGCTATTCCATAAAGATGCCAGGAAGATCATGATCACCATCGTCCGCGTCGGCCATCGCCGCGAAGTCTATAAAGATCTGTAAATTACTACAAGCCTCCCCCAAGCCACGAATCCCTGCGAAACATGAACGGAACGACTAAATCACCGGATCGGTTATGGTGACGGTCTTTTCGCAGACATCGCTGCCGCCGTCGTTATCGGTAACTTTCAGGGTAACCGAGTAGGTTCCCGCTTTGGCGTAGGCATGGGTGGTCTTTTCGCCGCGGCCGCTGCTGCCGTCGCCGAAGTTCCACTCCCAGTTGACGATGCGGCCGTCGCTGTCCATGCTCAGACTGCCGTTGAAATAAACCGTCTCCCCTGTCTTGACGCTGCCGGGCGAAATCGTAAAATTGGAGGTGGGCAGAACATTTTCCCCGACCGCGATCGTGACATTCTTGCTGATGCTTCCTGAAAGCGCCGTGACCGTGGCGGTTTTTTCGGTATAAAGGTTTTCGCTGACCAGGCCGTTTTTATCGGTCAGGCGGACGGTATTGCCGTGATCCAACTCCCCGGCGCTGGTCGATAAAATGACCGCGATGTCGGCCAGCGGGTTCATGGCAGCGTCAAACGTATAGACGCTGATCAGCGCATAGCCGCCGCCGGGTTCGAGCAGCGCCGGTACGGCGTTGAGGGTCAGCACCGCGAGCGCCCCGGAACCGATGGTGATCTCCAGCGGGTCCGAGACGTTGTTGCCGGAACGCGCCGTGATCTTGGCGGTGCCGTTCTGGCTCCCCGAAACGAATTCCACCGTGGCCCGGCCGTCCATCATTTCGACGCTGACCGGCATCGTCCCCAGCGTTGCCGTAAAAGTGACCAGGGTATGGTCGTGGACCGCTTCCCCGTCGGCGGTGATGCCGATTACGGTGATGAGCGCCGTGTCGCCGTTGGTTTTGAGACTGGATTTATTGGCGCTGAGGATCAACGTGGTGTCGTCCATGGCATAAAAAGCGGTTTTCTTGCACGTCAGCGTCAGGAACGGCAACAATAACAAGGCCAATATCTTTGTCTTTTTCATGTCTCCCCGCAATTGCCAATTCTATCAAAAAATCAACTAAATTTAAAGGATATTTGGGGAATAATTACATAATTGCAAAAGAAGGTTTTCAAATTGGCGAAGGACAGGGATTGTTTCTCGGCGCCTGTACGTATTCGCTCCCGAAGAGCGTGAAACCGGTTCCAATAACGATACAGAACAATACGATGATAACCCTGGAAACCACCTTGTTTCTCTCTTTTTATCTCATATAACCCAGGTCAAAAATTATGAATAAGAAATCAGCACCAAACTCTCTTACATTTTAAAAGGATTCAAAACCAGAACCCGTTTTTCGATCACTTGCTCGTGTTGCAAATCTTCACTGTATAGAACCGTACAACGGCCTTTCAACGCCGTTGCCACGATCAGGCTGTCCCAGATAGAAAAGCCATATCTTTCCCGGACCTTCCATGAATAAACAACGGTCGGAAGATCAACGGGGAAAACTTCGACGATATCGATCAATTCCCTGATTTTTTTTTGAATGATGTCATCGGCCACATTTTTCCGGATCAACGTGCTGTAATACTCGTTGATCACCTGTGTGCTGATGAAAATCCTATTCCTTTCCATGCTCTCTAAAAACGATAGCGCTTTCGCGTTTTTTTCGCCGACACTATCGGTAATAGTTGCGTAAACAAGAATGTTCGTATCTAAAAATATTCTAGCGCTCATACAGCGAGGCCCTTGAAGGTAATTTCAAATCCTTGACTTCAATGGGGTGGAGAAAAATTTCATGCAATTTTTTTCTTTTTTTTCGTTTCACTTGTTTGATTGTGATTTCGACATTTTGATTCAGGAAATCTTCGGGGAGCTTTATTTTGAGAATTTTCTCTCTCACCCTTATTGTCTCTTTTATTATATTCATTTTCTCCTCGCAAGCAAATTATATGCAAAAGCAGTACTAAAGTCAAAAACGCGTTACAAATATAATCCCCCGGCAAATTACTTCTGTGATATAATCAACTTAGCATCACTATGCCGAGGCATTGCGTTGCGAGGCATTCAGTGAGGCTTTTCCCTTGGAGATTGGCAACGGTCTCTAAATAAAACCACATTTGACAGGATAAAATTCCATGATCATGCACTTTATTCGCTTGTTCTTTTTGATCCGCTTTTTCCCGTTGCTATTCCGTTCACGACAATCCATGTTGCTTGAAATAGCGGCCTTGCGACATCAGATCGGAATTCTCAAGCGCTGCATAACGCAAGCAAAATTAAAGAAAGGTAATAGGGTGTTTTGGGTCATGCTGAGAAAATGCTGGACTGACTGGCGCAGCGCCTTGCTGCTGTTCAACCCCCACACCGTTGTTGAATGGCACAGCAAGCTGCAAGCTTCAGCCCTAAGCTTCAGCTTCAAACCGCAAACTCTAACCTTAAGCTTTAAGCTACAGCGTTTTTCGATTATAATGTACCAGAGAGATTAATCATGAGAAATGTCGGTGAATATGAAGTATTTAAAAAATCCCATCAAATGGTATTGGAAATCTACGGATTGACCAAAACATTTCCCTCGGGAGAGCTCTATGGACTGGTGTCGCAAATGAGAAGAGCAGCCTACTCGATCCCGATGAACATGAAAGAAGGAAGTTGCGGAACAGAAGCCGAGTTCTTTAGATATGTCAGGATCGCCTTGGGAAGCAAGGAAGAATTGCAGTACCAGCTTGTACTAGCCAGAGACTTGAATTATATCCCAGAAGATCATTGGAACCGTCTAAATCAAGAGATTGAAGAAATCGGCAAAATGCTGTACGGTATTCTGAAAAAATAGCCGGGTGATCAATCGTTCAATTTCTTCCGGCTGATGCTTGCAGCTTGAAGCTGGGGGCTTGCAGCTTGTATTTTATGATCGTGACTCCATCTTTTCACCGCTGATTAAAACGACTTTAAAATCACTGGGTATCGATGCCGTGCGTACATCGTATCAATCGCCCTGGCAAAACGGCATCGCCGAACGCTTCGTCGGCAATGTGCGCCGGGAGATGCTCGATCATGTGATCATCATCAATTGCAGGCACCTTTATAGATTGATGCAAGAATACGTCGACTATTACCATAATGATCGGACGCATTACGCTTTAGCTAAAGAAACGCCCGCCAATCGGCTATTGCAGGAGAAACCATCGGCGAACGCCCGCTTGCTCGCGTTGCCCAGACTCGGCGGCCTGCATCACCGCTATGTCTGGAAAGACGCCGC
>JALHTJ010000298.1 GCA_022865785.1 Candidatus Aminicenantota bacterium | reverse complement strand
GCTGCGTGGTTTGCGTCAGCGGTGCCACCGATTATATCATCGACAAAAATGGCATGGTCATGATCAAAAACGGTCACGCGCTGATGCCAAAGGTCACCGGCCTGGGCTGCACGGCCACGGCCCTGTGCGCCGCGTTCGCCGCGGTTAATCCCGATCACTTTACGGCCACGGCTGCCGCCATGGCCGTGATGGGCATCGCCGGGGAAATCGCCGCGGAAAAGGCCAAAGGCCCGGCCAGCATGCAGGTGGAATTTTTGGACGCACTGTTCAATCTGACAGGTGAACAGATCCAGCAACGTTTGAAAATTTCTTAAAAGCCATAGCGAACCTCAGAATTTAATCCCCCCGCCTTCGGCACCCCCCTTAGTAAGGGGGGATATGGGGGGATCAAGAGTTATGTGAACAAAAAAGAAATCATCTTTTCATAATTCATTTATTAAAAAAAGAATTCACCGCAGCGACCCTGGCCGCGGTATCGACCTGGAATTCGCGCACCATGGCCACGTTCCTGACCCCGGCCGCTTTCACTGCGGCCATGTTGTCCAGGTTGATGCCGCCGATGGCTACCAGGGGGACGGAGATTTCCGCTGCCGCCCGGCGCAGCAATTCCAGTCCAACCACGGAATACTCCGCTTTGACCGGCGTGGCGAATACGGCCCCGATGCCCAAATAATCGGCGCCCTGGCGTTCGGCGGCGCGGGCCTGCTCCAGGGAAGAACAGGAAACACCGATGATCATCCCGGCAGGAATCAGGGAGCGGGCATCATTGATGGAAACATCTTCCTGTCCCAGATGTACTCCATCGGCCTCGCTGAGCATGGCGATATCGATCTGGTCGTTGACGATGAACAGTGTGCCGGATTCCCGGGTGATCTGGCGGATCTGGCGGGCCACTTCCAGTCTCCGGGCCGGGCCGGCATCCTTGTCGCGGTACTGGATGACGCGGGCGCCGCCCCGGCAGGCCTCCCGGGCCACCAGCAGGTGGTCGTTGCTGGTGATGACATAGGCTCCCCAGGGCGCGGCTTTTATCTGCTGCCGCAACCTTATCGACCTGCCGGCCCTTTCGATGATGCGGGCGTGGCTTTGAAAAGCCAGCTCGGGCAGTTGCCGTAGCGGAAAATAGGCCGCGGCCAGGGCATCGTCACCGGCCTTGAGTTCACCCCCTACAATGCCGACGCGGTAACCAATGACCAGCACCTCCGGGACCAACGGGTTCGGGCTCATTTCCATGGCAACCAGCCCTTCCACCCGGCCGGAGACCCCGGTCTCCTCATGGAGTTCGCGCAGGGCGCATTCTTCAGGAGTCTCACCTGTTTCCTGGAAGCCTCCGGGCAGGCACCATTTGCCCTTGCCCGGCTCCTGGCCGCGCTTCACCAGCAGCAGCTCGCCGCGCTCGTTAAAGATGACGACCGCAGTGGCCGGCACCGGGTTTTCATAGACCACTAGTTGGCAGACCGGGCAACAATCGCGATCGCGGTTCTCCACCAGGCGTTTTTCCAGCTTTTCCCCGCAGCGCGGGCAGAACAGTTTATCCATGGGACGATCCCCTGCCGGTGCCGATCTCATCCAAGCGCACCGGTCGTTTGGCAAAATCCAGTGTAAGCCAAAGGCGTTATGAAAACAACCCCGGCTAAAAATTGAGACGGAAGCCGTTCCCGGCAATTGGAGTCAAGATCGGAAGTCAAAGCGCGTTTAAAAATTGATGTTTCTCTGCTTTCCTGATAGAATCGAACCTCAGGATCAGCCGGCAAGGAAAGCATAGCCATTGAATATAGACAAAGAAAATTCAACATCTGCAGCCAATGATTTTTACAAAGAAGTTAATCCGCATGGTTCACCCGGCGAGCAGGAACTGCAGATCCGTTACCTGAATCTCTCGCAGCTGGAGCCCGGGCTGATCGTCAACGATCGCTTCCGGGTGGATGGACTGATCGGCAAAGGGGGATTCGGTATGGTTTTCGCCGGATTCGACCTGACCCTGAAAACCCCGGTGGCCTTGAAATTTTTTAATCCTTCTTCGCTCCATGACAAAAAAAAATTCCTCCGTGTGCAGCGGGAGATCAACCTTTCCCGCAAGATCGGCGACCCGCGCATCGTCAGGATCTATTCCCTGGAGAACTGGTCGGGGATCTGGTTCATGGTCATGGAATTGATTGAAAGCAAAACCCTGAAAGATATGCTGAAAGAAAAAGGGCGCTTTTCCTGGGCAGAGTTTCAGCCCATATTTTTTGAGATTCTCCAGGGGGTGGAGATCCTGCATGCCCAGGGCATCATTCACCGCGACCTGAAGCCATCCAACATCATGGTGGACCAAGATGGAAAAATCAAGATCCTCGACTTCGGCCTGGCCAAAGAGATCGGCGACCTGGAAAAAACCTCTTCCATGGGTGAAATCGTCGGCTCGCCCTTTTACCTCTCTCCAGAGCAGATCCAGAACCAGGAGCTTGGGGTGGAATCCGATATTTACCAGCTGGGCATACTCCTCTATCAGGCCCTGACCGGAGCGTACCCCTTTCCGGACACCACCACCATGGGCTTGGTCCTCATGCACCTGAGCCAGAAACCCGACCGCGTCGAAGCGCGGGGGATCAAGGTCCCGGCGGTCGTGGAATTCATGATTGCCAAGGCGCTGGCCAAGAGAAAACAAGATCGTTTCCATAGCGCGGCCGAAATGGGCGAGCGCCTGCGCAAAGGCAGCGTGCCGCTGCTGCATTCCCTGGCCCGCCGCATCCCCAGGGTTTTGCGCCGCGCGGCGGCCCTGACCGCGATACTGCTCATCACCTATGCGGCCTATATCCAGACCCTGGGGTCCCGGACAGTGAATTCCCTGGAAACGGGCAAAACCGTGGTGAGGGCGAAGAATCGTTTCGGAAAAACCGTCTGGCAAAAGGATTTCGCCCCCTTCGCCGTCCACCTGGTCCACATTGTCCGCAAAACGAGACCTTGGGACAGGCAAAGCGAGCAGAATCCGGTCAATAAAATCAAACTTTCCTTCCTGAATAACTTGCAAAATCAACAATCGCCCTTTACCATGGTCTTCCTCTCCCATCCCGGCAAAGGGATTTTCGCCGGGGACTGCTCGGTCAATTCAGACCAGATCGATAACCAGCTGGCAATCCTGGACCCCAGTGGAAAGCTGCTCGGCCAGGAACCCTATGGCAAAACGTTCAACCTGACACCATACGATTTCGCCCCGGTATTTTCCATGGCCAATTTCAAGGAGCTGGGAAACGGCGAAGACGGGGAAACCCTGGCCATGTTCCAATTCCAGAATTTCCAGGGCATGTATCCGTCCGCTCTCGTTGTGAACAAGGGCGGAGCGTTTTCGGTGTTGTGCAGCCCCGGTTCGATCGAAGAAACCAGAATCCTGAAAAACAGCGCCACGGAACTATCCCTGTTGGTCCTGGGCAACAACAACCTGGTCTCACATCTGGCCTACCTGACCGAATGGAGCATCTCTCCGGGCAAAGAGCGCCATCGGGAAATTTTCCCGAGTTACAACCGCGACACCGATTTTTCATCGAACGATTTTCTTACCTTTGTCCCCCCCAACACCAAGATCATTGAAAACCAATGGCTCAGCAGGGGGCGTGCGGTCCTGTTGGAGAAAAAGGAACGCGAGACGATCACGGTGCATCGCGACGGCAAACTGGAAGTGAACCGCAAGGGACAGATACTGGTTTACCGGGACCGGCCGGGAATTCTGGCCCGGGTCAACGGCCTGATCGATGAAATCATCCAACAGAAAACAATCCACCACAATCCCGAGAAAGCGCTGGAGTTGATCGGCAAAGCCGTCGACCTGCCGGTGCAGAACCCCTACCTGCGATCTGCTCTCCTGTACCTGAAAGGAGACTGCGAAACCGCAATGGGCCGGTACGATGCCGGAAAAAAGAGCCTGGAAAAAGCATTGCAATATTTCCCACGCAACAATGATGCGATGCAAAGGCTCCTGGAGATCGTTTTTTTCGAACAAGGACCGCTGCCGGCGATCGAAACCATGGAGCGATCGTATTCTCAAGGTCAGAATTTTTTCGGCCTGAACAACGTAGGCTGCAACCTTTTCCTTGCCAACCTCCACCTGGCCGCGGGACAGATGGAAAAAGGGAGAGAGTATTTCGAGAAGATCTACCAGAAGTATTATCCTTTCTCCCGGAATCCCCTATCCGGGATCCTGGAGTTGTTCAAGGGAAACTACGCGCAAGCGTACCGCTATCTTCACCAGGGAGAGGCCCAGCTGCCCGCTTTTTTCATCATTAGGGAATACAGGCTGCTCCTGGCCCGCAGCATGGTCCTGGCCCAGGCCGATCCGGGACGCGCCCGCTGGATCCTGGAGGACCTGGCCAAGTACTCTTTGCGCCAGGGCCACATGACCGAAGTCTCCCTGTGCTTGCTCCTGGCCCGCGAGGGAAAACTGGCGGAAGCACGAGAGAGGATCGGTCCCGCTTTTGAGAAACTAATAAAAATGGCCGCGGGTGATTTCGAAACCCGGATCTGGTTCTGGTATGACGCCTACATCTACGCCAGGACCATGGAACTTCTGGGTAACCCCCGCCAGGCCCGCAAGGGCTACCGGGCCTGCCTGGAGGCCAACCCCCATACCGCCCTGGCCGCGGAAGCAAGGCAAATCCTGGCCGGCCGTTAAAAAGCCCCCCTGTCCTGGCACCGCCGCTTTCTGCTATAATGGCAGCCGATGGCTGAGAAAACAATCACTGAAATCGCCCGCCTCTGCGCCGACTGCGGCACCTGCCAATCGGCCTGCCCGGTCTATGGGGCCGAACTCAGCGAACCCAATTCGCCGCGCGGCAAGGTCAACCTGATCAAGGCAGTGGACGACGGCCGCCTTAAAACAAACGCCAACAACCGCGCCCTGCTTTATCAATGCCTGGTCTGCGGCGGCTGCGATCAGGCCTGCCCCAACGGCGTCGAATTTACATCCATGATGATCAACTACCGCAACCGCATCTCGAGCGGCCGGAGCATCCCCTGGCTGAAAAAATTACTTCTCTTTTTCTACCAGGGATTCATCCTGCGCAAGGTCCTCTGGCTGCCCCGGCTCCTGGCGCGCACTCCGCTCAAAAAGAAATTATTCCTGCCCTCCTTTCAGAACACGGATCTGAAAAAGATCCGCGGCCACGACCGCAGCAAATCGTACGACGTCCTGCTCTTCCCCGGCTGCGTGCTGACCTATTTTTATCCGGAAAAAATTGCCGGCATCAAGGCCTTGCTCGAAAAGCAGGGACTGTCCGTATTGCTTCCACCCGGCCTGCATTGCTGCGGGTTTCCCTATCTCTCGCAGGGCTGGGGAAAGAAATTTTCCTCGCTGAAAAAAAAGAACCAGGCGGTTTTCCGCAGCTTTCGCTTTCAGTATATTGTCGTCCCCTGCTCGACCGGAGTGCTGGCCTTTAAAAAATATTACGACCTGCCGGGAATCGAAATTTTTGAATTGAGCGAATTTCTTTTTAAGTTCCGCCCCGACGCCGCCCTCGACCCGGATTTCGCCAAACCGTTCCCGGGGCCCTTCACCTACCACGATCCCTGCCACAACCTCAAATCACTAAAACTGCAGAGGGAGGCGCGCCATTTTCTCGAGCAGTTCGGCGACCGCTACCGGGATGATGCCTCGGCGCTGTGCTGCGGCTTCGGCGGTATTTTTAAGGTCGGTTTCCCGGCCACTTCGGCAAGGATCCTGGATAAAAAAACTGACAAACTGGATGAGCTCGGCGCCGGAGCCTTGGTCACGTCCTGCCCCGGCTGCTACATGCAGCTGAAAGAGAGTTTGCCCATTCCCGTTTATTTTTTCAGCGATATTTTCAAGAAATAGTTATTAAAGATTAATCTCAATCAATCGAATCCCCCCGGCCCCTGCGGGCCACCCCCCTTGGGTAAGGGGGGTTAAGAAAACAAGCAATTCCTTTAATAATAAATTTTAAGACTGCCTTTCCTCTTTTTGTCCCCCCTTTGCAAGGGGCGATACAGGGGGGATCGTATGTAGGAATAAATACTACTGAATTCCTCTGAATATTTATCCCCCCGGCCCTCCGGGGCAGACAAACTTTATCCGCCAAAGTCGGCGGATAGTTTGTGCTGCTTCGCCACCCCCCTTGGTAAGGGGGTTAAATTGTGGGCAATATCACTTAAAAATAAATTCCCAATTTAGATTCTTCCTCTTTGTTCCCCCCTTATCAAGGGGGGATGAAGGGGGGATCAGTGTTCTGCTAACATAGATCCAGAATTCTATTGCAAACTCCGGGGAAATGCTTCATTACCTCATGATCTGAAAAACGGACAACCTGCAAACCATATGCTTTTAATATTTCCGTTCGTTCCTGGTCCAATGTCTTCCCTTCATCATTAAAATGACCGGCGCCATCAATCTCTATAACCAGTTTCATTTTGGGGCAGTAGAAATCAACAATAAAATTGTCTATCGGACGCTGCCGTAATACACGAAATCTAAAATCTCGAAGCAATCCTTCCCATAATTTTTTTTCTGCTTGAGTCAAATCCTTACGCATGGAACGGGCCAGAATTTTGAAATCTGGATTATAAGGCAAGTGAAAACCTGTAGTAATTAATCCCCTTCTTTTCAACGATTCATAATCCCAATTCATTTCGATTCATTGTAGCATAGGATACATTCATAGTCTTTACTCTCCCCCCTTACCAAGGGGAATGAAGGGGGAATCAGGATATTGATACAGAAAACCATTACCTTGAATTGCTCATGGCATATATTTGACAATCATTTTCCAATTCTTTACTATTTGAGGACAAGGAGCCCTATGATCGTAGAACTGGAAAAACTGACGATAAAATGCCTTTTGGAAAGGACTTTCGAGAAATACGGCAGCATGCCCTCAATCACCTTCGCCGGCGAACAGCCCATCGTTTACCTGCAGTTGAAGAAGCAGATCCAGGAGGTTGCCGTCAGCCTGCTGGAACGCGGCATCCAGAAGGGCGACCGGGTGGCCATCATGGGCGAAAACTGCCCCAACTGGGTCGTCGCTTACTTGGCACTCACATCCATGGGCGCCGTGGCCGTGCCAATCCTGACCGGTTTCCCGGATACCGATACCCGCCATATCCTGCGCAACTCAGAAGCCCAAGGCATCTTCATCGAACAAAAGCAGCGCGGCAAACTGGAAGGCTTGGACGAAACAATCCTGAAATTCATTTGCGACCTTGAGAATATGGAGTTCGAGGATCTGCAAAAGCCGCATGTCAGCTTGATCGGAAAAACACTGGCCCTGTTCAAACGAGGCCGGTCCAAGAGCGCCGCCGACACCGAGGCCCAAGCCGAATTGTCCGGGCCCGAGGCCGAAGACCTGGCGGTCATTATCTACACTTCCGGCACCACCGGCCATTCCAAGGGAGTCATGCTCAGCCAGCGCAACATCGTTTTCGACGTGGTCAACGGCATCGAACGCTTCCCGATCAATGCCAACGACCGTTTCCTTTCCATTTTGCCCCTGGCCCATACTTTCGAAGCCACGGGCGGCATGCTCTGCCCAATCGCCATCGGGGCCAGCATCTATTATATGCGCGGTTTGCCCACCCCGCAAAAACTCCTGGCAGCCATGGAAACCGTAAAACCGACCGCGGTCCTGACCGTGCCCTTGGTCATCGACAAGATCTTCCGCAAAAAGATCCTGCCCCAGATCCAGAACAAACTCATCATTAACAAATTGTACCCATTGGCCTTTTTCCGCAAAAAACTGCACCAGGTGGCCGGAAAAAAACTGGTTCAATCCTTCGGCAATAAACTGCGTTTCTTTATGTTCGGCGGCGCCTCGCTGAACGAAGACGTTGAGGTGTTCCTGCGTGACGCCGGCATCAGCTATTCCACCGGCTATGGCATGACCGAAACCGCCCCGATCATGACCATCAATCCCTTCGGCCAGGTAAAAGTCGGTTCCTGCGGCAAACCAATTCCGGGCATCGAAATGTCCATCCACGAACCCGACGCCAAAAGCGGTATCGGAGAGATCATCGTGAAAGGCCCCATCGTCATGTCCGGGTATTACAAGAACCCCGACGCCTCGACCGAGATCTTTTTGCCGGGAGGTTGGCTGAAGACGGGTGACTTGGGGTTTTTCGACTCCGAGGGTTACCTGTTCATCAAGGGCCGCTGCAAGAACGTCATAATCGGTCCTTCCGGGGAAAATATCTATCCCGAGGCCCTCGAACAGAATATCCTGCAGGAGCCTTATTTCCAGGAGGCCGTGGTCTTTGAGGAAAACGGACGGCTGCTGGTCAAGGCCTACCTGGACTACGACGTCCTGGACCGCGAATTCGAGCGCAGCAAACTCAACGATGCCGAAGCAGGCAAACTGACCGAGGACATCCTGGAGCAGGCGCGGCAGCGCATCAACATGCAATTGCCGGCTTTTTCGCAGATCAGCAAGATTCTCGAACACCCTGAACCGTTCGAAAAGACCCCCACCAACAAGGTCAAGCGCTACCTGTATATCAGTAGCGGCAAATAAGGAATCGGACGGGGTAGCTCATGTCACTAGGAAAAACCTTCTACATGCTGAAAAATGCTGAATTGCGGACCGGAGAACTGTACGCCCTGATCGGACTGAGCTTCGCCATCGCCCAGCCGGCGCTGTCGGAATTGTTCAACGATCTGGCCGAAGAGGAAAAGCTGCACGCCAGGCAGATTGAACTGATGCAGAGTGTGTTCCTGCAAAGCGAGGACGCTTTCCTGGAAAATCCCGAAGCCGAAAGGCTGATCGGGGAATTTCTGGAGAACCTGGACATGATCAGGAACTTTTTCAACCAGCACCATGCGCAAATGCAGCCCAAAGACCTGATCAACCTGGCCCTGGACCTGGAACGTAGCCTGGTCGAAAAACACCACACTTTTTTTTTGCAGGTCACCGATCCGCAGAGTAAAAAATTTTTCGAAAGCCTGAACCTTGGCGATGAGTCCCATATCCGCAAACTGGAGGACTTCCAACCCGGCTGAAACCCTATGCCATGCGGACGATCTTTTCCCGGCCGCGCAGTCGGGAGAGGAGTTGGGTCACCGTGGCTTTTTCCAGGGGATGGACCAGCTTGGGCGCGATCTCGAACAGCGGCACCAGGACGAAGCCGCGCTCACACAGCCGCGGGTGCGGGACGATCAGTTCCGGTGCGGCCAGGACCAGGTCCCCGGCCAGCAGGATGTCGATGTCGATCGCCCGGTCCCGGTTGTGGGAATTCTCCAGGTCGCGCCCCTGCGTCGCCTCATGGGCCTTGCATTTTTTCAGCAGATCCGCTGGTGCCAGCCGCGATTCCAGAGCCATGACCATGTTCAGGAACAGCCCGGACCCGGGCATGGCCAGCGGCGTGGTTTCATAGACAGCCGACCTTTTCAGCACCCGGCCGCAGCCCTGCAAAAATTCCACGGCCTTTTCGATTTGGCCGCCACGGTCGCCCTGGTTCGACCCCAAGCCCAAATGGTACAGGATCGTTCCGCGCCGCGGTTGGACCGCGCCGCCGCGCCGGTAACCGTAAGGCATGCAGCTGGACCTTGTTTTTCTTTCAGACATGTTTTTTCGTCGCTGTACATCATAGGCAAAACACCGGCAAAAAACAAGGCGCGGCCAAGG
>JALHTJ010000297.1 GCA_022865785.1 Candidatus Aminicenantota bacterium | reverse complement strand
TGCAGGCTTCATAACAATGCGCCGGACCTTTCCTTCACGATTAACAGCAACGATTGCTTCCTTGGCACCTTTTCGCTAAAATGGTTTTTCAAAGTGTTAGAACAAGCAAAGGAGATTCACCGCATGGAAAAATATCACGGCTTGCGCAGGCAGGAACAGGAGATCCGGGACAGTGCCGAACTGAAGGCGATCCTGGCGAAAACGCAGTATGTCACCGTGGCCATGTGCAAAGACAACGAGCCCTACCTGGTCACCCTCAGCCATGGTTATGACGAAAAACAGAATGCCATTTATTTCCATTGCGCCTTCGCGGGGAAAAAGATCGATTTCCTCAAGGCCAACAACCGCGTCTGGGGACAGGCGCTGGTCGACCGCGGCTACGTGCAGGGGAGCTGCGACCATTTGTTCTCCAGCGTCCAGTTTAGCGGCCGGGTGAGCTTCGTCGCGGACGAAGCCGAGAAGGGCCGGGCGCTGGCCGTGATGATCCGCCAACTTGAACAGGAACCCGAAAAGGTCATGGCCGCCAAGGTGACCGCCGCCGCTGTCGCCAAAACATGCATCGGCCGTATCGACATCGAATTCCTGAGCGGCAAACGATCGGAGAAAGCGGCCGCGGTTACCTGATCCTGAAGATAATATTCCATAGGTAAAAGTAAATAGGTAAAAGTAAGAAAAAGATAATTTCCGGGCGGCGTTTCAGCACAAATCATCTGCCGACTTTGGCAGATTTGATTTGTCTGCCACCGAAGGTGGGTGACCCACCCAAAGAAAAGATGGCAATCCAGTCGTAGGGGCGCATGGCGTGCGCCCTGATTCTCCTTGCCAGCCCTATTTATTGCTTGACCAGTTCCACTCGCCGGGAGAGGAATGGGGACGGTGCTTGACTTTGTGACTTTACAAAATTTTACTAAGCCACATTTTGACTTGTCAAATCAGTCATGGATGCTGTATATTCGAACAAATAAAGAAAGAACCAATTGAATATTCCCGGTTGGTGAGGCTGTTCTGCACGCCGCCGACCTTTCCCTTGAGCGAGAGGGAAATGAACATCCTGAAAGAGGCCGACAATTTCACGGTCCGCTTCGACGACTGGAACCTGTCGTGCTACCGTGTCTCCCTAGGATTCAAATTCCAAACCCCGGGCGCCGGCCCCGATCAAGAATGGTCTTTCTTCTCAATGGCTATGCGCAAAATCTCATCAATCTCCTTTTGATCAGCAATATGATATTTTTGCGTGAGTATTTCTACAGAATCCTTGACGGCATTTTCGGAAATGGCTTTTTGATCAATTTGCTTTTTGGGCGTCAATTCGCAAATCGTATGGTATATATTTATGTCCGTATGGAAGTTCAATAATTCCAGCAATTCATTCACAAGCTCGATACGTGAAGGTTTCCAGTCACCCGCAGCGGAAGAGGATTCAGCATAATCTCGAATGATCTCATCCTTGTCGGAAGCAATGAATCGCAGCTGTTCCCTGGCTTCGGGAATATTCATCTGCGCCAATGCGCGTGCGGCCAGGCGCCTGACTTTGACGTCTTTGCCGTGTAGCGGGGAGAGGAGCGCTTTCAGCGCATCCGGCCCGCCGATCCGGGCCAAGGCATCGGTGGCATAGCGGGCGACGACAGGGTTGTCGTCTTTTAATGTGTCGCCAAGCATGGAAATCGCTTCCGTGGCGCCGATTTTCCCCAGTGCCTGGGCCGCAAGCACCCTCACGTACTGCATATAATTGTAACGGGCTTTGATCCAGTCCTTGGCTAATTTTTCCGCCAGTTTATAATCAAAGCCGGTTTTTTGCAACGAGAGCGTTCGTTTGAGTTCAAGAAGTTCCTCCATATTGGCTTCATGCTTCGTACGTTTTAAAGCGGCGAGCAAATGCTTGACGGCCGAAGAGTTTCCCAGGGCGCCCAAGGCGATGGCGCAGGAAACTGAAAGGTCAATATTCACGCCATCGAGCTCATTAAGAAGCTTGCCTATCGGTTCCACGGATTCCGGGCAGTGAAGTTCAGCAAGAGCCTTCACGGCCTGCCGCTGAATTTCTCCGGCATCTTTTCTATAATCCAGGGCTTTTATCAGCTCTTTTGTTTTCCCCTTTTCCTTTAATTTAGCGATATCGGGCGGACCAAATAGTGACATGCAATGCCTCCTCTGTTAATTATTTATCAACGATCATAGCACATATTTTCAATCAAACTGATTTTTGGCACTTGCAGCATTTCCGGTAATCTCGCAGATACGCTTTGCCCTTGGCGCTGCAGGAATTGCATATAAAAAGATTCACGCCTTCATACGGCACGATGGCGCAAGTGGACGCGCCATACATTGACGCCTGGACCGGCTTCTGGCAAAAGCCGCAAACACCCGTTTGATTTTTAAGCATAACGGCAGATGCATACTTACCGCCGTTGTCATAACATTCCTGTGAACAATATGGTTCCCCGAATCCTCCGCGCATAACCATAGTTACCTCCTGATCATACATAAAGCATGTGCCATGCCAAACGCAATGAAGTTCGCACGCGTATGAAAGTCCCTTATAATACAATAATTTAGAGCAATTGCAAGCTATTTTCCGCTGGCGTCACCCCATTTTTTCATAATCCATACTCCAACTCATAAACAAGGGCAGTTGGGTTGACAAGGAAAGGGAGCATGGGTGGGATGGTTTTAAGCAAAGCCTTTCTGGCTCTACG
>JALHTJ010000296.1 GCA_022865785.1 Candidatus Aminicenantota bacterium | reverse complement strand
CGCGCCGCACACAAAGAACAAAAGGAATTTCCCCAATGACACTCCGCCCTGGGTGTAAAACACGATCGCCACGCACAGAAAAACAAGGCTTACGGCAAAAAAGCGCAGGTAACCTTTTTTCATTTCTTACATCCTCCTGATTCCGGTTTTTGAATTTCCTACAAATATTTTTACGCTTTGGTCCAACTTAAATACGATATCCATTGATAAATTGTAGATGAAGGTTTGGCGCGTGTCAAACGCCTTATGCCGGCATCGCAACTGCCGCTTCAGGCCGCTCGCATCGCGGGCGCAGGTGTCATATTGAAAGATCTGGCACTAAGGCATTGAAGGTCCTCGATGAGGGGTGACAAGTAAGACTAAAATACCAAATCCCAAACTCCAAATACCAATTAAATTCAAAGTTTCAATGTCCAAAACGGAGAAAAGACCTCGGAAAACCGATGGCAGAAATTGACAAATAAAAAAAGCAGCCCTATACTTTTTACAAATAAAACAGGGACAATAGCGCTGTCCGGGAGACAGAGGCACGACTGAAGGAGAAGAGTGCAAGATGAAACATGCAAGTTTGCTTAAGTTCGGCGGCATAGCGTCGATCGCGGTCGGCGCGCTCTACCTGCTGGTGGGATTGACGCATTTCCTGCTGCCGCGGGCCCAGCTGCGCGGCGCCGGCGGCATCACCACGGCGTTCTTCGAGTCGCTCGCCCAAGGTTCTTCGATATTCATGCTCCACTATTGGCTCGTCGTCGCCCTTTCACTGCTGACGTTCGCTGTGATCGCGGCTTTTTTCTCATTGCTGCGCGAGCACCGAACGGGACTTCTCTGCTGGGCGACGACGATGGGCTTTTTCGGGGCGGCACTGACGGCGATCGATTTTGCCTGGTTCGCCGTCGAGGCGCCCCGGCTGGCCAGGCTGTATATGAGCGCCGCAGAGGCCTCCCGGCCGCTGCTGCTCATGGTCGGCGTGCCGCACATCGATCCGTGTTTTTTCTCGTATGGATTGGCGGGGGTGTTCGCGCTGACCGTAAGCAGCGCGGCGCTGCGCCACAGGCTTCTTCCCCGCGCGCTCGGAACCATCGGCGTTGTCGGCGGCGTGATGTTGCTCCTGGTGTTCGCGGGAGCCCTTACCCATTCTCCGTTGTTGATCGATTTTGCGGTCGGTCTGGGCGGGCTCGTCGTCGGCCCGCTATGGTACATCTGGACCGGGTTTGTGCTTAGGAACAAAGGTCGAGCGGAGGAAATGGCCCAATTGTAAGTAAGGGCGATCCGCCAGGCGTAGTGCTGAAGGACGGTCGCCGTTATCCCTTGCACTGAGTTCCAGCGTTCTTTTCTTCCCCTGCGCCGTCTGCCGAACGCCTTGTCTTGTTCTTCGTTTAGGTAATTTGGTCATTGGTGCTTGGAGCTTGTTTGGAATTTGGTGCTTGGGATATCTTTGGTTAAAGCGTTGAAGCGTTGCAGTGTTGAAGTGAGAACGGCCATTTCGAGATCTCATAAATTCGTTGTCTCGTTTCAACATTTCAACTTCTCTTTTCTTCCCAATCACTAATCACTCCCCCCGCGCCTTGGCTTTCTCTTACTTTTACCTTTTACCTTTTACCTTTTACCTTTTTATCTCTTCTTCCCCTGCCCTACGCCGTAAGCCGTATGCCGTACACCGAGTGCCTCCATTCTTCCCTCACACCGTCCACCGTAAACCGAGTTCTTTCTGATCCCCTATTACCCATCACCTGGTGCTCGCTTTTTTCTTCCCTATAGCCCATAGCCTCTCACTCCTCGCCTTTGTCTTTTTCTTCCCTCATCACGCATCATGCATCACGAAGCCATGCTTGTTTCTTTTTCTTCCGAATCACCAATCACTAATCACGAATCACTGCCCTTGGCTTGTTTCTTTTCTTTCGAATCACTAATCACTAATCACTGCGCCCTTCGCCCCTACCCCGCCTTCTGCATTTCCAGCGCCGGGGGTCAATTGGCCAGGATGGCGACAATGAAGTAATTGCCCGGCAGGCCCTCGATCAGGGGATAGAGGACATGGATGCCGGCGGAACTGATCTTGGGGGTGCCGGCAATTTTCTGCGCGATATCGTCGGGGATCTCGGCCAGGGACAGCGTCTGGTAGGCCAATGTCAGCTTGCGGCGATCCCTATTATTGATTGAATCAAGTATGGCTATGGATTTATAGAACATCATGGAGACTTTCTTGGCCGTGCTGTCCAGTTTTGGCGCCCGGGCCATGCTGCGGATCTTTTGGATGGCTTCCAGGATGACGGCCTCCAGGCCGGCGTATATTTTCAGCTCGTCACGAAGGTCAGGGAATATAGTCAGGGTCAGCGCATACATGCCGCCGGGTTTTTTTTCCGAGCGCCCGAACGCCAGGCCCAGGACCCAATAAAGGGGCCGGCTCCCTTCTGTCTCGGCGAACACTCTGCTGAAGCCGTCTTGCTTTTCGACGAAGCTGAAATTGTAGACGGTGGCCACGCCCATAGCATCGGCGATCTTTTGCGGGGATTGACCATGCAGGAACAGCGAGGCCAGCCGCCGGCTATCTTCCTTCATCGCCACGGCCGTTTGCGTCGGCAGTATCATCCTTCCCAATCGCGTTTCGAGACCTTTCTCCAATTCGCGCTCCATTTCCACGGCGGGGACAGGGGTGAAAAGGCTGGCGAATTCCTGGGTGGCATAGTACTGGTTCCCGCTCAGCACGATCCCGATGCCCATCTGCCGGAAGCGGCCGTTCAGCAAGTTTTCGCGGTGGCCGGGGCTGGACATCAGCTGCTCATGATAGAAGCGCATGACAAACGTGTCGCTGCTGGCCACGTTTTCGCCCAGCTCGCTGAAATGCAGGCCGGCGCGGACGGCACGCTCTTCCAGTTTTTCGTAGCCCGGGAAATCATGGGCAAGCGCATTCTCCTGGACCATTTTCAGGCTGTGGGCCCGGGCCAGGGCGCGCAACTCCGGGGCGAATTCCAGCTCGGCCAGCCCGCGGCTGCTCCGTTCCCGGTTGACCAGATAAAACAGTTTGTCTTCCAGCTGCTCAGGGCTGAGGCCCAGATCTTCCACTTTCTGGCCGGCCAGCGGCAAAAACGAAAAAAACAATCCCAGGACAAGCAGATTACGCAACATGGGGAGATTTTATTGCTATTTCCGGCAATAGTCAAAAAATCGCCTCTTCGTTTCAACACTTCAACGTTTCAACATTTCAACTTCTTTTATCTTACAAATCACTAATCACGAATTACGAATCACGAAGTTAAGTAGACAGTAGTTAGTAGTCAGTAGACAGTAGGAAGAGGCTAGAGGCTAAGGGCGATGGGGAAGAGGTTATGGGTTAAGGGTGGGGAAAAATCAGCTGTTTCTTTCTTTTCGTATCACCAATCACCTGTTCTGTAATCTGACATCTTTTCTTCCGAATCACTAATCACGAATCACTTCCCTTGTTCTAACCGGCTCTTTGAAGTTCGCACTCCGGGCTCTTGGCCATCAATTGCCGCACGAAGGACGGTGTTTCGGGATCGCTCGCGTCGCGGGCGGCAGGTGTCATAATGAAAGATCTGGCACTAAGGCATTGTTCAGCTTGCGTAAAGGATGATTCTTCCTGACCCTAAAGTTGTTTCGGATCGTCAAAGTATGTTCCTGCCGATTCCCATGCTCATTTCGTTCATTCCCTTCATCACCGACGACAGTAAGTTGAACAGATGGTTTGCATTCTGATCGAAGTTCTCAAAGGCCGTCGAGGCCATCTGCCGCTTGTTCCGGTTGGTTTCTTGCATCGATTCGACCTCCTTGATTATATCATTCAACTTGCCGCTATTCAGTTTCTTTGGCGTTGAGGCTCCCGGCAACCTCTGGTTGATCCGTACGGTGAGGGCATGGGCTGCAACGCCGAGGCTATCCATATCGGCTCGCGTGAGCGTCCTGCCCTGGGCATTGCTCTCCCGATTTTCAATCTGGATCGCCAGCTCCAGAGCGGCGGCAGCGGTCGCCTCAAGGTCATGTCGTTGAGCTGCAAGGATAGCCTCTTGATCCTTGTTGAGGCCCTCCGGCATCGTTGTCCGGGCATGGACCTGCATTGATTTCCCGACGTCACGCAGATCTTTGGCGTATCGCTGCAGCTGCTGCCCGATTTTCGCGAAGTCCGCCTTGCTGGATTCTGCAGCTGGCTCCGGCTCCGGCGAACTGCCGGCGGCGATGGCGAAGGCGGCATCGCTGACGTCCTTCGACCCCCCGTTCATGGTGGAGACGCGGATCTTGTACCGGCCCTCGGGCGCCCGGCCGACCCTCGTATCGCCCACGGTCCAGGAGTAGGGGGAGCTGTCGGGGGCTAGGTCCCTGACGATCACCCCGTATATGCTGTTGTCCTCGCGGAGCAGGATGAGCTTGACGTTCTGGCTGGCGCGGCTCGCCGTCCAGGTGATGCGACCGGCGCTCCCCGGCACCAGGGACTCGCCGCCATTAGGATAGGTCACGGTGACGGACTGCGCCACCAGCGGCGCCAGCAGGAACACGATGCCCATTATTGCGATTCCTAACTTTTTCATTTGTCCTCCTTGAAGCCTGCTGCTTCAGGTTAATAGATACGATTTGCCCGAAAAAATCTCAACCCTCGTGAGCGAAAGTTAAAATATAGGTAAAAGCAAGGACGTTCAAGGGCAAACGGGCAATCCAGCGGATCGCCCCTGCGATTTCCCCTGGACCCTACATCCTATCCCTTAAATTGGTGCTTGGGATTTGGAATTTTCTTAAGTTCGGGAAGGATTCCCCCTAGCGGGGACAGGCAAACCCTCCCCAACATTCCTTTTTACTTTGTCTTTTCTTCCCTGGTCACGCGTTACGCGTCACGCGTCACTATAGCTTTTTTGAGTCTTTACCCTACACCGAGTGCCTTCATTCTTCCCTCACACCGTCCACCGTAAACCGAGTTCTTTCTTATCACCTATTACCCATCACCTGGTGCTCGCTTTTTTCTTCCCTACAGCTCATAGTTTCTCGCCCCTCGCCTTTGTCTTTTTCTTCCCTCGTCACGCGTCACTCAACTGGCCTCGCCTACCCCGCCTTCTGCATTTCCAGTTCCGGGCTCTTGGCCATCAATTGCCGCACGAAGCTGGGCGTCTCGGGATCGCTCAAACACGACTCGCCGTACAGGCTCACATAATTGGCCGCCATCTGCCGCAGCTCTTCCAGGCCCAGCAAGTTATCGCTGCCTTCCAGCTTGGTCACGAAACAAAACACTTTCTGTTTTTGCATTTTTATCTCCTGCCACAATGATAGTATCGGGGGTATGACAAATGATGTCATAGGGGGGAAGGAAAATAAAAAACATTGAATTGTTGAAGGGTGGACGGGTGGACGGGTTAAAGCCAAAGATCAGCAGCAAAAGTCCGATCTTTGCGGTTTCCCTTTAATTCTTCAACTCTTCAAAACTTCAACGAATTTATCCTCAGCGGCTTTGACCAGCTCCGACTTCGGAAAATGCTCCTCAAACTGCCTCAGCCGGAAATGCGCAGCCTCGAGCATGTTGTTCTCGGCTAAAAGTACGATCAATTGGTAGAAGGCGCGCTGAAATGAGCATGCCGGCCACCATGCGGTCGACGACCTCGACCGCGAGCTGGCGGAGTGCGGGCTGGAGATTCACTGCCCGCCCTGCCGCCGGCTTGAGGCAAATTGATCTGCTTCCCGCCTCGGCACACAGTCGGCCCTTAGGCCTTGAGTCGGATCACATTCTCTTTTTTATCACCCTTTATGGGTAAATAAGCCATATAGGGAAGCCCAGGGCATCAACTTTTTATTTTTTTACAATTCTTCCCTAATTCCTCCGCTCAATAGATATTGCCGTTCGATGACGTGAGCGCCCCGGCACTGGCGGAGAGGGTGTAAGCCGTGCCGCCGCTGCCAGTCCAGGTAGCGATGTTGAACGCCCCGCTACTGTCGACTTTGTAGGTGGGAATGGCGCTAAAGGTGAGCGGTTGGCCGGACACGCAATACTCAGGCATGCCGGGGGTGCGCAGGAAATAAGCGGTGCCGCTGCCCTTGATCGAGCAGGCGCCGCTGGCTTCCATGCAGACCGCCGTCATTTCGTCAACGCCAATGCCGCAGGCCTGGCTGGTCCAGCCGTCCTGCAGCAAGCGCGCCAGGAACGTGACCAGCCGGCCCATGCGGTCGCGGGCAACGAAATGCGAATCGGTGATGACCTGCTCCAGCCTCGGCAGGAGCAGGAAATCCTGGCCCAGGGTGATGTCTCTGTAATAGGGGTTGGCCAGCGCCTCACTCGAAACGACCGAGGTTTTAGTCAGCGCCGCATACAGGAAGTAGCCCAGGACCGCGTGGCCGGCGCTGGTACCGCCGACGGGCACGCCTTTGGCCACAAGGGAATTGATGGAATCCTCGATGGCGGTGCCTCTCCAGTTATTCCAGTAGTCGGACTGGTCACCGCCGGCGATGAATAGCGCCTCCGCGTTGCGGATCTGGGTGTTCACGTAGCTGTTGCTGGAGTCCTTTTTGGATAGAACAAGCGTTTGCACCGAATCGACGCCACCCAGTTGCGTGTAGATGTAATCATTATAACCGTCGGAACCGCTGCAGCGGATGATCACAAAGTCACCGCCACCCGATTTGGAGATCATCCACTGGATGGCCGCGTCGACATCGGTGCTGCCCCCCATCATGCAAATGCCGAAACTGGTCGCGGTGCTCACATCGGCCGCGTTGCCCGTCATGTAGGACTTGTACCCGAACAGGGCAGTCCCCGAAAGGACCGACACCATCAAGCCCATCAAAAAGATGAGCTTGATTGTTTTCCTTGAAAAAATTTGATTCATGCGAACCTCCTCAATTATTTTGGGATTTTTTTTAACCGAGTTGGTGATTCTCATCACGACCTTCGATTCAGGCGCTTTCATAACCAAACGATAGTATATTTATTTTCAAATGTCAATACTGAAAATTTATTTTCATTTTACGCTAAAAGGCAATGGTGGAAAACTTAGGCACGGACCTTGAAATTGCAAATCTATTTGCCCGGCAGTGGCACATTCTTTCTATCGGAAAATAAAAACCATTGAATTGTTGAAGGGTTAACGGGTGGATGGGTTAAAACCAAAGATCAGCGGCAAAAGTCCGATCTTTGCGGTTTCCCTTTAATTCTTCAACTTATTGATCTTTTAACGGTTATCTGGGGCATTTGGGGAAGGTGCCTGACTTTGTGACTTTGTTCTTTTTAATGGAAAACTGGGAGACGAACCGCGAAAATGTGAATCTATTTGATCGGCCGTCGGCAGCGGCGCCTTCATTCTTTGAGACGATCATCGGTTTTTTTGCCATTTTAATAAAATAAAAAAAGTGTTCCCGCAACCGAAAAATAGTGTTTAAGCTATATGAATGTATCCAAAATTAGAAAAAGGATGACTGAGCATGTTAAAAAAACAACAAAAATGGATCGCGCTGCTGATGACTCTTACATTCGCCTGGCTGCTGCATATTACCGCCATGCCCCTGGCTGCCGTTGAAACAACGGAACAGGTCAGCTCGACAAGCGTCGAGCAGGCGCCGGGAGTCTTCGAACAGACAGGGTCTGAATGGGGCCGGGTCAAGCCAAGAACCTCCCCACTTCTCCTTATCGCCGCCGTTGTCGCCCTGGCCCTCCTCTATCTGCTGATCCACGGAATTGATATCGATGCCGCGCCCGATACGACGACCGGAACATCGGGGACAAACCGGGAACGATTCGCAAAAAGGTAAAAACCCGTTATTCCTCGAAACACTCCCAGGGGACTCCTTAAAAATGAAAACACAATAAGTTTTTTATAAATACATGCACAGTGATCAGCCTCGGGATTGCCAAAAGCCATAAAGCTGATATGATAAGGGCATGAGCCGATCCCATGCCAACTTCTCATTTTCCCGCCTGAAAGCAATAAACCATCCCAGGCGATGATAGCGGTCCGGCGCAGCGACAAGATCAAGGGGGTGGCGCTCAGCTTGCTTTCGGCCCTGCTGCTGACCGCGGTTTTCCTTTTTTCCTCCCTGGCCCAGCGCACCCTGGCCGGCCCGCCCTTTCTTTTCTGGTGGTTCCTCCTGCCTCTGCCGGCGCTGCTCCTGCTGCGGCCGCCCGCCGGCACCTGGAAAATCCTGATCCGCCGCCACTGGCGGTTTTTCCTGGCCTACAACCTGATCGAAGGAACCGGCAACATCCTGTTTTTTTACCTGCTGCGCGTAATGCAGCCCTCGATCCTTTCTTTTTTCTTCAGCCTGACGCCCCTGCTCGGCGCCCTTTGCGCCTACCTTTACCTGAACGAACGCCTGTCGGGGCAGGAGTGGCTGGGCGGAGCACTCTCCATGGCCGGGGTCATCCTTATCACCTGGGCTTCG
>JALHTJ010000295.1 GCA_022865785.1 Candidatus Aminicenantota bacterium | reverse complement strand
GCCAGCAGGCGCTCGGCGCGCAGCAGTTTCTGGCGCTTGATGAAAGTGGTCAGGGTCATGCCGCGCTCGTTATGGAAGCGGCGTGAAATGTGGCAGCGGCTGACATTGAAATGCTCGGCGAGCATCTTGACGGTCAGCGCCGCGAAATCATCCGCGGGCAGCCTGACCACATAGCGGAACACGTCGTTGGCGATGTTATTGTTTCTCATTTGCCCTCCCCTTTACCTGTTCTTGTCAAATCAGAAGCATGAACGATGCCAAGGGCATGAATAAATGGAAACTGCCGATAACAAAGAATTATTGCGAAAACGTTAAAAAAGCAACCTGCGGCGGCCCGGACCCTATTGTCCCAATTTGGGACAGGGCGGCCGCAAAAGCCGCTTGGGAACACCGCGAGCGGGGATTTTTACTGGTGTAGCCATCGTCCCATTCTGGGACATCCGCATCGTCGCAAACACAGGAACTCCCGATTGGCCGGTCTTTTCCCGTTTTGGCGCTTTGTCTCATTTTGGGACACAGGGAAGCGGAAAGGAAAAAAGGTAAAAGGCAAAAGCTAAAAGTGAAGAAGAAAGTTCGAAGTTCGCTTCCTTCTTACTTTGGGGATGGTATCCAATAAGCGGGAGAAAGTCCAGCCGGATCATGAGGCAGCCATTCCTAACCCGGAAGTGGAGCGGAAGGGAAAATTGGCGCTGATTTTTATTAAAGTATACATTTTTCCTTATGGCTCCTGAAAGATCCATCTGGAAAGGGTTTTGGGGATGGTTTATGTCACATAATTCATTATTGCGATTCGGAAAACAGGCGTGGTAGCGTCTGCTTGTTTACGGTTAATTTTCTGGAGCGGCTTCCAAGTGGAGGAATACGTGGCAATGCATGAAATGAGTACTCACGAAGTGAAAGTCATTTTTAATGGGTCCGCTTTTAACAAGTGCTATTTTACTCTCGACGAGGAGAAAAGCATTAGATTGAGAAGGGGCCGGGACGGCATCTTCAAGGGTTTTTGGAAAAGCGTCGATCTGCGGGATACCACCGGGCGGGAGAGTGTCAGATTTTCCCTGGTTGCCAGGGGCGTTCCGCAAGGTGGATGCCATCTGAAGATCCTCGTGGACAACAATAAACTAATTACTTATGGAAAAAAAGATGAATTTCGCTATGAGAGAGACGGTTGGCTGTCGAAGGTGGATGTCATTTTTTTGCCGGAACATTGAAGCGGGCCAATCCTGGATCGCTGCTTCCCTTCCGCCGCCCCTGGCCATGTAAAATGTCGTCAATACTGGCGTTTTCCTGTTATAGGGAATTTTGTGCTCTTTCGCTATTTTTTTTAATTTTCCCAGGGCAAGTTCATTAATATCCCGGGTTTTCTCTTGCGAAAGCTCTAGGCGAGTTCTGCCTGCAGGCCCTGCGCCGCGAAGAGCGCGAGAGCATTGTCGATGCTCGCCGGCAGAAGCGGGGCAACTTCGGATGGAACGGCCATGCCGACCTCCTGGTATTTGTCGCGGCCGAGCGGGTGGTATGGTTGGATATTAATGGAGGTAAGCCTATGATCACGGGCAATGGCGGCGATTGCCAACAAGTTGTCCCGATCGTCGGTGAGGCCAGGGATGAGAGGAACGCGAAGGACGACTCGCGCCGCATTGTTAGCCGCGAGCGCGGCGAGGTTTCTGAGGATCAGGGTGTTGTCGACACCGGTGAGCAATCGGTGGCGTGCCCCTGCGGCCAGCTTCAGGTCAAACAGGAAGAGATCGACGAGCGGCTCGCGGGCAAGCAGTATCTGAGTATCCACGTGTCCACAGGTCTCCACTGTGGTGTGGATTCCCTGCCCCCGGCAGCGCGAGAGCAATTCGGCAAGAAACTCGCCCTGGGCGAACGGCTCGCCGCCGGAGAAGGTGACGCCGCCCCCTGAGTTGCGATAAAACTCGCGATCCGCGACAATCCTGGCCATGACGGTGTCGACGTCCATCGTCCTGCCTGAGATCGCGAGAGCTTGAGAACAGCAGGCGGCCACGCATTCCATCTCCCGGCAGCGCGCGCAGAGTTGGCGGTCAAAAATGACGGTCCCGCCGTCGGTCCACACCGCTCCCAGCGGGCAAACGCCGGCGCAACGCAGGCATGCCTGGCAACGTGAGGCAAAACGCCGGAGAATCGGTTGCGGTGATTGCGATTCGGGATTACAGCACCATGAACAGGAAAGTGGACAACCCTTGAGGAAGACAAGCGTACGAATACCCGGGCCGTCGTGGACGGCAAAGTGCTGGATATCAAAAACAACCCCGCTGGTTCGACTCACAGATTGTGCTCGGTTCGCCAAATAATTTGATCTTGCAATGGCTTGCTCATCTCCACCCAGTAGGCGGAGAAGCCGGCCACGCGTACCACCAGGTCGCGATAGTTCTCAGGATGCTCCTGGGCTTCGCGCAGCATGCGTGAGTCGACAATATTGAATTGGATGTGGAACCCCGGTCCGGCAAAGTAGGTTTTTATCAACGCCAGCAGGTTGCGCGAGCCCTTTTCGCCACGCAGGCTGGTCGGGTGGAATTTCAGGTTGAGCAAACCACCGCGAATCTGCGTGTGGTCGACCTTGAGCGAGGAGCGCAACACAGCGGTCGGACCGTGGGTGTCGGTGCCGGGAAACGGCGAAGTGACCCCGTCGGCAAGCGGTTGTGTTGCCAGACGGCCGTCCGGGAAGGCGGTACATGTCTTGCCAAATGGTACCGGGGTAGAAATTGCCAGCATGGAAGGGTCGTAAGGCACACCCAGATAGTTGTCTTGCCCGCGCACCCAAGTGACGTAATCATTGAACAGGTCAAGAAAGATCCGATCGACGTAATCGTCGTCGTTGCCCCACTTGGGCGCATCCAGCGCCCGCCGACGCAGTTGGTCATAGCCCCGCCAATCGGCCGCTAGGGCGGCCTTCAGTCCTGAGAAGCTGCAGAGCCGTTCATCGAAGCACAGCTTCTTGATGACCGCCAGACTGTTGGCCACGTTTACCAGACCCGAAGAAAGCGTGGTTGGAGTATGGTTATTGAGGGCGCCGCCGTCATCCATGCAGCGGCCGCGACCCAGGCAATCACGGACGAAGACCGAGCAGAACACCAGCGGCACGGTCTGGCGATGGGCAACCATCACGTAGTTCCAGTACTGCTGCCAGTTGCGGACCGCTTGATGCATTTTATCGATGTACGATGCCTGCACATCTTCGTAGGTTGAAACCGGCCGGGGAGCGAAGAGCCGGATCGAAGTCAGCGGATCAACGCCGTCGTTCATCAGGAAGTCGATCAATTTTCCATGATTGACGAAACCGGCCTGGACAACACCATACGACATCCCGCCGAGAACGGGTTCCGTGCACCCTCCCATCGCCGCGTGCTTGCGTACAACCTCGACCGGGAAGCCAGAAGTTGCCGTCTCATGGGCAATGTATGTATTTTGGTTGAAAAATGCAGGATAGCCAACGCCGGTTTTTACGCAATCAATCGCCTTGAGGAGGAACTTTTCTGAAAGCGAGTCGTTATACCACACGGAAAGCGTCGGCTGGGTCATTTGCAAATTGATTTGGGCCTGCAAAATGATCAATGAAACCGGATTGTCAGCCGGATGGCTATGCTCGTCGACGCCGCCGAGGATAAGGTTTTGGAAAAGATTGCCGTGACCAAGCCCTTGCCAGCTCATGCTGGCAATGTACTCGATCTGAGTCATTTTCACGAAAAGCTCCTCAAAGAGTTCGACCGCCTCCTTGAAGCCGGTGTTCGAGTCGGCTGCGAAATATGGGCCGAGCAACATATCGACCCGCCCGGGCGAATAGCCCAAATGAGAGCCTTCCAGGTGACCCAAGAGGTAGGTGAACCAGTAAGACTGGATCGCCTCACGGAAATTGCGCGGCCTCTCGCCTGGCACCCTTGAACAGATATCGGCGATTTCCAGCAATTCGCGCTTGCGCGTTTTGTTTTTCTCCTTTACGGCGAGGCGTTTGGCTTCGTTGGCGTAGCCAGCCGCGAACGCCAGGCCGCCTTCGAGAGCACACTTGGCCGCCCGCCAGAAGTGGAGCTTGGCGCCGTCTTTCGGCGCTGCCGGGCGAAAGGAAGCCAATCGTTCATCGATCTCGGCGATGATCGCGTTGTAGCCTTTTCCAAGCGCGGTCTCATAGTCGAGGACCAGGCGCCCTTCCGGACATGGATCATGAGGTGCGGTATACAGCCCCACCGCCCATCCATCCTCAATGAACTTGGCGGCAGGGAAGTTCTTCTTCCATAGCCGTTCGCCGGCAGCCATCATGCATTTGTCTTCCCAGTACTCGCAGATCCCAGTGAAAGCTTGGCGATCTGCTGGCGTGATCAGAAATTTGCCGGAGAAGATCTCGTAGCCCTTCCTTTTGGCGGTTCGCTGAACCTTGGCAATGCCGCCACCGTGGCCTTGCTCAACATGCTTTTGCTGAGCATCTTGTTCCTGCCTGTGAATTTCGCGGAGGAATGGACCAGCGGCGTAGTTGGCATAGGGTACGGCCCCGCGGATGAAACGGGTCTTGTTGCCGACAATGCGGTCATCGGGATGAATGACGGCGGTCATGTGCTCGAGGGCATAGGCGTGGTTGTTGGCGCGCCGCTGAAGGACCTCCATGCCGTCCGTAGCCCGGTGCGCACCGGTGAGGTGCTGGATGTACTCGATATCGACGATCAAGGGAGCTTCCAGATAACGTTTCTTGAAGAAAGCCGTCCGTTGACTGCTCGGTCGTCCAACCACCTCACGTGGGGCAATGCTTCTGGCTTTGTTCATTTTGATCTCCCGGCACGGGGGAACTCCGCGCAAGATAAGATACAGGCTTTGGCGCAGCTGGGCGCAAAGTCAATAGAGCCGGTTGCAGTGGATGTTCTAAAGCGGCATGATATCGTCGATGCTGTAGCCCAGTATGTCGCTGGCTACGTTCCTGAACTTTTCGACCACGTCGGGCTTGTCCTTCATCTCCTCGGCATCCTTCTTGGGGAAGCCGGTGGCGGCCGCCAGCCGGATCCGGCCGGGATTGCCCGTTTTTTCTTCGATGATCTTGAATATCTTGGCTAATTTTTCACCCATGTTCTCTCCTCCTGCGTACTGTTCAGTTGCTGGTGATGGCTTCTTCGAAGGCGGCGATGGCCTTGGGCAGCGCCACGTTGAGCAACAGTCCCAGTTGGGTCTTTTTCCCGTCCACGAGCATGCCCCAGGCGAAGTCGCCCATGGGGATGATCAAGATCAATTTCCCGTCCACCAGGTCGAAGATCAGGTACTTGCCCAGGCTGGGAAAGCCGGATCCCTCGAGCGCCTGGTTGATCGACTGGGTGATCTGCCCGAAAAGCGCCGTGGCGGCGGGCTGGGTGTTCCAGCCGGCGAGCGACTGCATGTCGATGTTGCTCCAGATGTCCGTTGCCAGCAGGGCGCCTCCCAGGTTCTCTTTCAAGGTGTCGACGGATCTGTTCAATTTCGAGACGTTCATACGAACCTCCTTGTCCAATCCATTTTTATCTCCGATACTTTTCAAGCTCCGGAATTTCGGAGTATCCTTTTTTTTATCCTCGCCGCGGCGGATGTTCTCCAGCAGCATCTCCTCGGTCGAAATCTGCAGCTTCCCGTTTTCCGGAACGGCCGTGTTGTCCAGCTCGATGATGACGTTCTTCCAAAGAAGGATCTCCAGTGCCGCTTCCTGCCCGTTCTTGCTCTGGGTCTTGGCGTTTTTCAGCTCGCCGTCCAGGATATTCAGTGTTCCCGATTTGCCGTCGCAGCGCACCAATAGCTGGCAGGACATTTTTTCCAGCCAGATTAACTGCAGCATGTCCGCCATGGAGACGCCTTCGATGCGTCCCTTCTGGCTGCGGCACAATTCACTAAGGATATTGACCATCTTTCTCTATCCGGCTCCTGAAAGCTGTTCAATCCCCGCAGGTGGGGAACAGCTTGCGGTAGCGGCCGGGTGATTCTCCCCAATGCTTCCGGAAGCGCATGATGAAATGTTGGCAGTCGGAATAGCCCAGGCGGGAAGCTAATCCCCTTACGGTCAGGCAGGGCTCATTCAGCAGCAAATGCTCGGCCAGCAGCAATTTGCGGCGCTGGATGAAGGCGGCCAGGGTCATGCCGCGCTCGTCGTGGAAGCGGCGTGATATGTAGCAGCGGCTGACGTCGAAATGCTCGGCCAGCATCTTGATGGTCAAACCGGCTACCCCCTCATTGGGCAGTTGCACTACGTAGCGGTAGATCTCTTCGACGATGTTCGAATTGGTCATGATCTCTTCTTTCTGTTCACTATGCAAATCAGCCTGCAAGAACCGTGCCAGACGAGGAGATCGTTGTAAACCGTTACTGGCAAAGGATTTTCAGACACTATGGCCGCGATCCATCGCGCTCTGGGGCCGGGTTGTGTCCCATTTTGGGACACAGAGGTCGAAATATCCTTATGAGTCGGGCCCCTCCGACGGATTTCCTCTGTTTCCCCGGCGCCTCATTTTGGGACAGTTGCGGACCGTCGAGCCGGAAACGCAGTCAGGGAGTTATTTTGTTCGCAGTGCCGACTGTCTCATTTTGGGACACTAAAGATAAAGCTCGAAGTTTGATGTCCGACATAAAAAAAGAAATATTTCGATTTATATTTTTTCAAGAAAAATGAATCACGAATTATTGATCCCAGCGCAGTCTTTCCGGGTTCAATCCTTCGGACCCAGGCGGCGGATGGAAATGATAAGTAGCGGTTTTTTCAGATACTGCTTCTCCTGTTCCATGGCTTGGATTTGTTTGACCGTGTCCATGCCGGCGGTCACGCGGCCGAAAGCGGCGAAGCCCTGGCCGTCGGGGTTGCGGCGGCCGCCATGGTCGAGTTCGGGCTGGACGCCGACGCAGATGAAGAAACTGCAGCTGGCCGTTCCCGGCGCGGCCCGGGCCATGGAGACCACGCCGTCCAGGTGACGGAGCCCGGTCATTTTTGTTGTTTCATGGGCGATGGGCGGGAAGCATTTCTCTTCGGCCAAGTCGCCGCCCTGGATGACTTCGATCTTGAATTCGCTGTCGGGCTGGATGTCTGCTGTCAGCACCCGGAAAAAAGTGCTGCCGTTATACAATCCCGAGTCGACGTAGCGCAGGAAGTTGGCGGTTGAGAGCGGCGCTTTTTCCGGGTACACTTCTATGAGCATGTCCCCGGCCGCAGTTTCGATCCGGCAAATGACTTTTTCCCCGGCGGCCGGCATACTGAGCAGCAACGCGCTTAGAACCGTCAACATGATCATTTTCATTGGCAGAACTGCTTAACCAAGCTCCAGTAATTTTTCCTTTTCTCCCACCAGGATCAGGATATCGTTGGCGTGGATCTTGAAATCGGGCGATGGATTGAAGAACATTTCCTCCATGCGTTTGATAGCGATCACGATGGTGTTGTATTTCTGGCGCAGCCCGGAATCCTTGATCTGCTTGTCTTCAAAGGGGGAGCCCGGCTGGATGGTGAATTCCTCGATGGAAAGTGACATCTTGGGGGCAAAGGTCATCAGGTCGATGAACTCCACCACGTTGGGCCGCAGCACGGTGTTGATGATGCGGCGGGAACTCAGTTCGTAGGGTGTGATCACGCGGTTGGCGCCGATCTTGAACAACTTGTTGCGGTTGGCCGTGTCCAGGGCGCGGGCGATGATGAAGATAGATGGGTTGGTTTCGCGAGCCGACAGCACCGTAAAAATATTGTCGGCGTCTGATGAAAGCAATGAAACGAAGGTCTTGGCCTTGTCCACTCCTGCCAACCTCAGGATTTCTTCGTCGGTGGCGTCGCCGAGAAGCACGTTGTATCCCCGTTCCTCGGCATAGGCGAAGCGGTCGCCGCGGTTATCGATGACGATGAACTTAACCTTCAGTTTCTGCAGTTCCCGGCAAACCTGTTCGCCCATAATGCCAAAGCCGGCGATGACCAGGTGATCTTTGAGTCGAGACATGGATTTCATTTTGCGTCTCCCCAGGATGCGCCGGATATTGCCTTCAAAGGCGCTTTCGGCGATTCTGCCCGCGATGTAAAAAAAAGTTCCCAGGCCGCTGAATATGACCCATATGGTGAACAGCTTCCCCGTGGGGCTCAATGCGAAAATTTCCCGGTAGCCCACGGTGGTGATGCTGATCGCCGTCATGTACAGTGCGTCCAGTAAGTGCACTTTCTCGATGATCATATAGCCCAGGATGTCTATGACGATTAGCAGGAGCAGTATGGCAAATAAGGGGGCGATTTTTCTGCGATCGTTCATGGATGGTATTTTACCAGAAAAATAAATTTTAAGCATCGTCAAGCGGATACCTGGAATGATCCCTGTCCGTTTTCATGTATAATGGATGCCGTCTCGAGTGAGGACATGAAACAAAACATTTTAATTATCAACTGTTACCGGGAAGAAGCGGAAATGAAAATCGCCGGCTACCATGAGTGGCTGAAAGCCGGGGCGGCCGCTGCCGTGCAGGAACTAGATGTCCGCGATGTGAATGAGCGGGATGTTCTTTCCTATGCGGGGGAGTTTTCCGCTCTGGTCGTTTCCGGTTCGCAAAAGATGGTCGGCAACAGCGAAGCCGAGCCCGGGCTGCTCGAATTCCTTAGCAAGAACCGCCGGCCGCTGCTGGGCATTTGCTACGGCCACCAGGCGCTGGCCCGCGCTTTCGGCTGCCTGGTGAAAAAAGACGGGCGCAAGCACCTGGGCGATAAGGAGATTTTTATTAAAAAAGCGCAAGGACTCTTCTCCGCTTCCCCCCCTGTTTTTAAAATGCGTCAGAGCCACGAGGAGATCGTGGTGCGCGACCCCGTCCTGGAAGGGAATTTCCATGTCCTGGCCCACAACGCGTCCGGACGGGTGGAAGCCATCGTCCACAGGGAATATCCGCTCTATGGAGTTCAGTTTCATCCAGAGAAATCAGGGGAGTTCGGGGTCAAGCTCCTTGTCAATTTTCTGAATATTTTGAAATAGCAATCGGTTCACGGTGTAAGGTCGAAGGTGTATGGCAAGAGAAAGACCAAAGAAAAAGACAGTAGGGGCGGCCCCTACGCCTTCCCTTTTGCCTTATCTTTTCTTACCTTAAACCGTCAACCGTATACCGTACACCGATTACTTTTTAATGACCTTCAACGCCTCCGCCGCCGCTTCCAACAGCGGCGCGGCCGATATTTCCTCGCCCACCGCGTTCTTCATCCACAGCTGCGGGATGATGCGCCCGGCTTGGCACATGCGTTCCATTTCCGTGCCCAGGTTCCTGCCGCCAAGATAGCTCTCCAACTGGAATGAGATCAGGTGGCCCAGGGGATAGTCGGGGAGGTAGAGGGCGGCGTCGATCAGGTGCGAGTATGCGGCCAGGATGATCTGGTCGCGGCAGCCGAAGATCTCCGCATAATATTTGTTCCAGACCTCACGGGCGCAGTTCATGACCCCTTTGCGCAAGGCTTCCGGGTTGGCCCCGGGATTCTTGTAGAGCCAGTTCCACACTTTCATGTCCACCAGCGCCACTCCCGCGATCTCAAAGGTCATCCAGAGCGTGTCCAGGGTTTTCAGGTGCCGGGCCTGGCGTGCTTCCTCCTTCAGGCCAAGGATCTCCAGGTCGCGGTTCTGGAAAAGAAAGGCAAATGCCTCGCTGACGGCCGTATTGGGCACGCCGGCCAGGAGGTAGGAGTCGACCTTGTGCAGCGAAAGCGTCTGCTCGACGCAGTGGCCGAGCTCGTGCATGGCCACGTTGAAGCTCTGGTAGTTCATGCCGCCGCGATCGGCGCGGGTGCGCAGTCTGGACCGCTCCGAGCGCATCATGGCCCCCCAGGCGTGGCCGGCGCCGCGAGCCGGTTCCACGGCGACGCGGGCGGCAATGAAGTCGGCGCTTTTGGCCGTGAAGCCCAGTTCCTGGAGAATGGCGCGCATGTCCTTGGCAAAGGCGTTCAGGTTGGCGTATTTCTGGCCGACGCGGCGGTCCAGTTCGCCTTGCGAAATTTTTGCCCTGGGCTTGAAGCCGTTGTACCAGATGTCGAAGGGTTTCAGTTTTCGTCCCAGGCGCTTTTCCACCAGAAGGGCCGTGTCTTTCACCTCGGTTGAATTCAGCACTTCCTCGAAAAGTTTTTCTGTGGCGGCCTCGTCCAGCTCGCGTTCCAATTCGAATTTACGCTGGGCATGGCTGGGAAGTGACGGAAAATACTCATCCATGTCTTTCATGGCCTTGAATATGTTGAGCAGCTGCAGGTAGCGGGTATTGGGCTCCGGGGTCCAGCCGACTTCCTTGCCGTCCTTGTATATCTTGTTCCTGAAGGGATTCCAGAAAAAATCCCCGCGGTTGACCATTGTTTTGGGGATGTCCTGCTGGATGATGCGCTTGAGTACTTCGTGGATCATCTCCTGGCCTTCCAGGCCGTGCTTTTCGGCATAGAGTCCCTTAAGGTGGTCGCGCAGCCCCCAGTGGCTGATCAGGTGCAAACTTTCCGGAAAAAATGATTTCCCCTGGTTGTCGAGCAGGCGCCCCATGTGGATGTTGTATTCCGATATGTAGGTTTCGGCTTCGTTCAGGGCCGCGGCCGCGTTCTGGTTAACCCGGGCCGGCAGGCGCGAGAGGATCAGGGCGCCGCAGCGGGCATAGGCCCAGTTGCTCCGGTCCCAGGCCGGCCCCAGCTCGGTCTTTTCGGCCAGGGTATAGGAGGGGAAGTTCAGCAAGATATCGAAGGCGATCTGCGTTTCGAACAGGTCTTCGCTGACGTGGGCGCTGGGGTCGAAACGGCCGAAGCGCTGGTCGATAGGAAGTATCCTGCCCCAGTCCAGTTGCAGAGGTCTTTTCAGGTCCAGGCTGATCTTGTTCAGGTGGCCGTAAAGCGATTCGAAGTTGCTCTCGAGGCGTTTGAAGAGGACTTGCAGTTTGTCCGGGTCGGCGATAAAGTTCAACTTGCAGAATTTCATGAATTCATCAACGCTGCCGTCGGAGCTGCGCCAGAAGGCTGCGGTTTGCTGCACGCCGCGATCGATGCGCAGCTTCTGTGTATCGCCGTACCTGCCCAGAAGATATTCGCGGATGCTATCCTGGGTATCCTTGTCGATGAACATGGTATCGCCTCCCATAGGCGCGAAAAACATCAGCGCCAATGCTATTGTTAAGAATATGCTGTTTTTTTTCAACGGGGCCTCCCGGGCCTTGAATGTACCATGCGTGCAGCAAAAAAACAAGGACAGGGAGCGAACTTTCGTAACGGGTGACGCGTAACGAGTGAGGAGAGAAAGTAATCAAGCCCAGGTGCGAGAATGGCTCGCGTGCTGTATGTCTATAATTCCAAACATCTATTCCCAAATAGCACCAAGAACCGATCATCAAATAACCCAGACGAAGAATAGTGACAGTGCCAGTAACGAAAGGAAAATGAAATGATCTTTTAAAGCTCCAAGGGCTTTGCCAACACTGACACCGAACTTAGATAAGACATTGGGACTTTTAATTTAATTCTTCCCTTGTTACGCGTCACGCGTTACGTGTCACGTAGATTGGTCCGGCTCCTGGTGCTGCCTTACGAACTCGAGCTCGCTGGCGAAGAAAAGCACTTTGCTCCATTGGCGGCAGAGTACATAGAACTGCTGCCAGAGGAAAACCAGCAGGACCAGCAGCGGGCGGTTCTTGGGCAGGATGCGGGCGATCTCCAGGTAGAACAGCGTCAGCGCCACAAAGACCAACCCGGCCAACAAATAAAGGCCCCAGGACTTGAAAAAGCGCCGCTTGAAAAATTTCATGGTCAGCCAAGTTTCGCGCAACACTTTTTTGCCGTTCCCGGTCACCAGGCCGATCTTAACGTAATCGAAAAACATGGCCACCACGGTCAGCAACAGAATCAGGACGAGAAAGCGCAGGTTGCTAACGATCATTGCCGGCCATTCGGTCGGAGCCCGGCGGCGGAATATCTCCAGGAAAGCCTTGAGTAAAGGATAAAATATTCCTATGAATATGAGATAGACCGGGATGGAGAAGAGGAACAAACGGAAAAAGCGCCAGAAATAGAGGCCGCCATCGTGAAAAAACTCGGCCAGGGTCGTTTTGGCTGCGGGGCGGTTCAAACAGCCGATGATGCCGCCGTTGAGAAAGACCGACAGCAGAAGGTACAAAACCGCCGCCAGCAGCGCCGAGCCGAGGACCGCCGGCGCCACGTTCATGTAGCGGTAAATGAAATCTCCCAGCCAGAAGATATCCAGCTTCTGCAGGGTATGCTCTGCTGAAAAAGAATGGGACATGTGCTTCATTATCAGAAAGAAAAACGGCGTAACGGCGAAAAGCGAAAACAGAATATTAACCGTCCACAGCCTGACGGCCAGGCGGCGCTTTCTGAAACTGAGGATCATAGCCTTGCCCAATATTTTAAAATTACCCATGGTGCACTCCTTAGCTCATGCTGGCGGCGAATTGCAGCAGGTTCTGGATCCAGAACAGCAGTTTTCCGGTCCAGCGCATGGTCCCGGCCATGTTGGCCTTGACGATGAAACTATTGTTGCTCAGGTCGCGATCGATCAGGAACACGTTGTCGGGATCGATGTGGGCGTACTTGATTTTGCTGGCGCCGGTAAAAGCGAGTTCGGTCCAGTTGCCCTGGCCATCCCAATAATTTGTTCTTTTTGTGCCGTCCTCGAAGGCGGTTATGATTTTGAGCTTGACGCCGGGGCCGGGCCGCGCGTCGCCGAGGCGCCGGATCCGGACCAGGGAGCGGTATACGGGTTTTTTGTTTTTCTCGTCAAGTTCACGGGCCGCCCGGGCTGTGATCTCGCTTTTCTTCCCCTGGCCGTCG
The DNA here is from genome assembly GCA_022865785.1 of Candidatus Aminicenantota bacterium. Taxonomy (GTDB): domain Bacteria; phylum Acidobacteriota; class Aminicenantia; order UBA2199; family UBA2199; genus UBA2199. The sequence continues at coordinate 1,576 of JALHTJ010000295.1, read as the reverse complement.
AAAATACCACGGCTGGTCTTGATCTCGTGCGAGCTGACGCTGTCGATGGCGTAGTCCCATTCCTTGGTGCTGAAGAACAATTCGTCGAAGAACCAGTTCAGATCGCGACCGCTGACTTCGTTGGCCGTGGCAATGAAATCTTTGCTGGTCGGGTGGCGGAAACGGAAGCGGCTATGGAAAGCGCGCATGACCCGCAGCATGGCCTCCTTGCCGATGAGGTTTTCCAGGGTGTTCAGGCAGGTCGACGCCCGCATGTAGACGTTCAGGGCGTAGCTCATGGAATCGTAGAATTTCCAGGATGCGGTGACGATCGGGTCGTAGGTGGCGACCTGGATGGCCGCGGCGCGGTCGCTTTCCTTATCGGCATACGTGAGCGCGCCGCTGTAGCGCGTCAGGGGAATGCCGAACAGGGTCAGGGGAAGGGCACCGGATCCGTAGGCCTTGGCCAGCACCTTGCCGGTGGAATAGGTGTTGATGCCCTCGTCCAGCCAGGCCTCCTCGAACTCGTTGCTGGCCGAGAGGCCGTACCAGTAGCCATGGCCGAATTCGTGGATGATCACCATTTCGGGATGGTTGGCCTGCGGACTGGGCAGGACCTGGGTGCCGGCGGTGAAAATGGTCTGGTATTCCATGCCGCCGCTGCCGCTGCGAAATGGCGGGTCGACCATGGTGACCTGCGCGTACGGGTAGGGCCCGTACCAGAGGCCGTAATATTTCAGGGCCATGCGCAGGGCCTTGAAATGGCGCTCGGCCTGGGCGCGGTGCTCGGGGTTGATCAGCAGGATCATCTTCACGTTCGGGAGCTTCACCTGCTCCAGGGGCAGGCGCAAGGTGTCGGCTATTTCCCGGTATTCAGCCTGGCTGACTTCATTGGCGGCGATGAAGTTGCGTTCGATCCTGATATAATCGGGGTCGGCGGTCCAGGCGAAATCGTGGATACGGTCCTGTTCGAAGGTATAGGTCGATGTTTTGCGTCCCGAATCGTCCTTGCGGGCCGTCTCTTTCCCGGCCGCGCCCAGCACGTATTTATTGGGCACGGTAATGTGCACCCGGAAGCGGGCGAAGTCGGCGAAAAATTCGCTGTTCAGGTGGTACTGGTGGCAGTTCCAGCCTTTGCCCTGCTGGTAGACGCCGGGCTTGGGGAACCACTGGCCGATGAAGTAGCCGTTGTTGTAATAGCCGGAGCGGCGGATGGTTTTCGGCACCCGGGCCTTGAAATTCAATTCCAGCTTCACGGTTTCCCCGGGCAGCAGCGGCTTGGGCAGTTTGACGCGCATGACCGTCTGGTCGTCGCGATTGCGCGGTTCATCGGGGCTCATGAACTGCATGGCAGCGGTCAGGTCGGTGCCGTCGGCCAGGCGGATCTTTTCCACATCGATCCAGCCCCAGCCTCCGTCCGGGACCCTGGTGTCGCCGTGGAAGGTGCCGGAAGGGTCTTCGCGCCGGGCTTCGCTCATCAGGACGCTTTTTTCATTTTTAAAGGCGTTCCAGTAAAGGTGGAACCAGAAATCCGGGATGGCGTCGCGGCTGGTGTTGGTCCAGCTGATGGTCTCCCGTCCCTGCAGCATTTTTTTGG
>JALHTJ010000294.1 GCA_022865785.1 Candidatus Aminicenantota bacterium | reverse complement strand
GGGGGTGGTCGTCCAGATCAGGACCGAAACCGCGCGCCCGGCGTATTCTTTTAAAAACGGCGGAAGTTCACGCAGGGGGAACTTCACCGTGATCGAGGGCGATGTGTGGCTGCTGTATTCGACTTCGGCTTCGGCCAGGGCAGTCTGGCAGGAGAGGCACCAGTAGACCGGGCGTTTCTGGCGGTAGACGTTGCCTTTCTTGACAAACGAATTGAAGAAGCGGATGACCGTGGCCTCGTAGGCCGGGTCCAGGGTGGTGTAGGGCTTGTCCCAGGCGCCGAAAACTCCCAGGCGTTTGAAGTCGGCCCGCTGCAGGTCAAGAAATTTCTCGGCGTACTGCCGGCACTCCTCGCGCACCTGCAGCTGACTCATGCTCTTTTTGCGCGAGCCCAGTTTCTGGTCCACCTTGTGCTCGATGGGCAGGCCGTGACAGTCCCAGCCCGGGATGTAAGGGCTGTAAAAACCTTCCATGGCTTTGCTTTTGACAACAAAATCCTTGAGGATCTTGTTCAGGGCCGTGCCCAGGTGGATGTTGCCGTTGGCATAGGGCGGGCCGTCGTGCAGGATGTATGGCTCCCGCCCGGCATGGTTGTCAAGAATTTTATTATAAATATCAGCCGCTTGCCATTTTTTCAGGGTCTCGGGTTCTTTCTGGCTGAGCTGGGCTTTCATGGGAAAGTCGGTGCGCGGCAGGTTTAACGTATCCTTCCAGTCCATTTTTTTTTCCGACATGGTATGAACTCCGGTTTGATTTGAAACGTTATTGTCGCTCATTTCGGCCGCTTAGTCAATCCTATTCCTCTTTGTTCGTCTGGGCACTCGGCGAAGCCAGGGACTGTTTCCGAAGAATATGGAAAAAAAACGCCGCAAGTGAAACTTGCGGCAGCGGGATCACGTTTAATAAGTAGGCAAGGAGGAAGACATGACTGAAAAAAAAAGCAAGGCGCCCCACGAGGAGTTCAAACTGGAAGGGAGCCAGGTGGTGGAAAAGATAAAAGAACTGATCCACGAAGGCAATATCCGGCGCATCATATTGAAAAATGAGGAGGGGAAAACCCTGATCGAGATCCCCCTGACCCTGGGCGTGGTGGGGGCGGCTTTCCTGCCGGTCCTGGCCGCGGTCGGGGCCATCGCCGCTCTGGCCGCCAAAATGACCATCGTGGTGGAGAAAACGGAATAAACGGTTTCCGGCGGCGGCCGGGAATTTATTTTTCCCTGGGGACCGTATCGTCCCGCACCGACGGGACCGTACAAATTATCCACCGACTTAGGTGGAGCTAATTTGTTCGTCCTCCCTGGGGACCAGGCAGAGAAATTTCAAAACCTCGTCCCCGCTGTTATCAAACTGGTGCTCTTCGTTGGGTTCCACCAGGGCGAAACTGCCGGCGCTGACGGGAAAAGTTTTGCCTTTGGCATTGATGCGTCCCCGGCCTTCCAGGATGAATATCTCGTGTTCCGAAGTGTGGCTGTGGTAGGGCGAATGTCCGCCCGGCAGCACTTCGAACAAACGCAGGTAAAAATTCGGGGCCGGCGAATCCTTGCCCAGCAGCCAGCGGATGGTCACGCTTTCCGCCCCGGCCATGGTGACTGC
>JALHTJ010000293.1 GCA_022865785.1 Candidatus Aminicenantota bacterium | reverse complement strand
CAGTTCCTTGGTCTTCTCATTGTACATGCCGCCGACGTTTTCCAGGATGATCATCTTGCGCAAAAATTTGAGCGCGATCTTCTCGGAAGTAAATCCCATCAGCCAGATGACCTCTTCCTCTTTACCGGCCAGTTCGTCGGGATAATCGCTTTCAAAAAGGCGCTCAATGTAATTTTTCAATTGGGCGCGGTTCAGGTACTTGACCGGGACATCACGCTTGAAATCGAGATGGCCGATCTCCACGACCGATTTTTTCAGCTTGTCCAGTTCGGTAGGGGCCTCGGCCAGAACAGCCAGGCAGAAAAAGACAAACACAACGGTCAGGAAATAACGGATTTTCATTGCCTGTTTTATAACACAATCCGCGCTTGCCGTAAATAATTTTATTACAAAATAAGTAGGAACGACTGCTGGAATGCCGAAGAAGTAGCGGCCGTTAGACTGGGATCAATCTAATTCTTCCAGAGCAGCCAGGATGCGTAGTAAAAAATGACCAGCAATAACGAAACCATGTTGCCGACGAAGAAATAGTCATTGGAGACCTTGTTGTCCTTGTCGTTCACACGCGTGCCGATCTTGATGGCACCGAAAGCAATCAGGGCGTGCGGCAGATTATAAACCAGGCAAAGAAAAAGGAAGAACCTCTCCAGCCAGCCCTTGATCATCTGAAGATCGATCCGCCATTGCCATTTATTCTCAAATCTCTTTTTTACCAATAGGAAAACCAAATACGCTACAATTTCTCCGATTAAAAAGATGCTTAAAAATAGAGCTATTTTTGACATGACGCATCCTCCAGCAACAGGGAGATCAATTCTTTTATGGCTTGGTATTCGGACAGGCGCAGGGATTTTTTTCGCCGCCAGATCAAAGAAGCGTCTTTATTTAATTGATCGGCGACCTTTTTATAATCATCACTGATAAAAAATTCCTTAAGAGTTTTATAATCTTTATTTTTCCAATCATCCACAATCGATTGAAATATCTTAAATGCTAGCCCAAGTTCTTTGGACAAAACAGTGTTCTGTAAACTGAATACGAAACGTTTTTTTTTTGTTTTATACTTCCCCAGTAACCCCCTGGCTTCGGTCAGTCCGTTTCCCAGCATGCCATACGCTATGGTAGGATTTATGGCGGTATCAATTTGGCCGAAATATAAAATGTATCTGAGTTTGAAATTCTTTTCAAGCTTCAAAAGCAGTTCCTCAAAAGCGAAAATAACTTCGACCCCCGCAGATTCTGAAGTCACAATGCTTTGAAATTCGTCACCCAGAGTAATTGTCGGCGGAGACAAAAAATGATCTCCATGAATGTCCTGAATCCTGGAAACAATTTCCTTGAAATCCTTCATTATTTTTACACTGTTCTTTTCCCGGCTTTTAATGATATCGGCCATTAAAATATAATACTTTTTCATGCTTACCTTGAATTAATAATAGTAGTAATCTGCAAGAAATTCAACATAATTTGCATTTTTTATGCAATTTATTAATTATTGCAATTATTATGCAATAAAACAATTATTGCATGATTCATGCAATGGATCATACAAGAGAGTTGGAACGTGTTGGTTCACAAACGAGAAGCGGAAAAACTGTTAGATCCGGCCTGAAATACCGCCGCTTACTCGATGCGGCCCATGACCGCCACGGGCCAGTAACGGAAGAAAGCTTTGCCGAAAATATATTTCTGCGGCACCGGGCCGAACATGCGCGAATCAAAACTGATGCTGCGGTTGTCGCCCATGACAAAAAACATACCGCGCGGGATGAGCAACGCTTTCATGTCGACGGGCGATTTGGCAGCATTGGGATCACTGCCGGGAAGCTGCTTCAGCGGCTTGTCGTTAATCCACACGTCGCCAGCGCGGATCTCGATGATCTCCCCGGGCATGCCGATGATGCGTTTGACCAGGGATTTTTCCGGTTCGTCGGGTTTGTACAGGACTACGATATCGAAACGGTGCAAATTGTTCTTGCGCACGGCCAGCTTGGAGATCAGGATGCGTTCCTGGGCGCGCAATATCGGCTTCATGGAATCGCCTTCGATCTTGAAGGCGGAAACGACGTAGTTGATCAGGAAAAAAGAGATCAGGGCCGCCAACAAAATGTCAATAACCACATACTTGACGAAATGTCGGAATCTGGATTCTGCCATGATGTGCGCATTCTATGCTAAATGATCCCGACAAGTCAAGCCGGAATAAAGAGAAAAAGAAGTTTCAGGGCAGCAAGTTCAAAAAAGAGAACGAGTTCCAAACACCCGGGCCGATTCCGGCGCGTTCATCCAAAATTAATGATGTCATCTTTTTCAAAAACCGAAAGGAAAAGCAGTAGATAATCCCGCAGGTGCCTGAAAATCAGGTAGTTATTTTTAATATGCTCGCGACCATTTACGCCCAGTTTCTGGGCATATTCAGGTTCATTCAACAACTGCTTGATCCAAAAAGCTGTGCCCTCGATGGAATGGGTCAGTATTCCGGAATACTTGTGAGTGATCTGCAGTTGAATGCCGCCAACCGCGGTCGCGATCACAGGTTTCGACTTCCACAAAGCTTCGGCTACCGTCAATCCGAAACCCTCCTTCAGTGATTTCTGCAGAACCACGGTCGACCCCCGCTGCAAGGCGTTAATCTCCAGGTCGGCGGCAGGCGGCAGGAACAGAACAAAAATATCAGGGTCATTTTCAGCGGCCTGGCGAACATCGGCCAGCACGCGCATGCCCTCAGGATCATCCACTGCCCCGCCCCCGGCCAGCACCAGTTGGCAGTCCACATGCTCCTTGGCCAACTTGTAGGCTTCGATGACCCCCACGGGATCCTTCAAATAATCAAACCTCGATATCTGACAAATGATCGGCCTTTTCTGGTCGATCCCATACTTTTCAAAAACCGCATCGATGAATTCCTGGGACAAATCCTTGTTCTTGTCACTGAGGGGATCGATGGAAGGCGAAATCAGGACCTGGCGAATGGGCAATCTCCTGGCGAAGGCAGGAGCGGAAAAAACGGCAGTATCATACATTTCAATGAAGCCCTTTAAAAACTCCCATATCTTTTGATTCGGATTTGTGAAATCGATATGGCAGCGCCAGATCCATTTGCCCCCGACACTGGGCTTTTTGCGGATCAAGGCTATGGGCTGCGGGTCATGGACGAAATGAATGTCATAGTTCAAATCCATTTCGGCGACATTTCTCTCATTGATCTCCAAAAAGTATTCCAGGTCTTCATCGCCGATCGTTTCGTTCACACCGTGCAGGGCATTGTGCATTTTCTTGGTAATGGCAAAATATTTTTCGTCGCCGCGGATCACATCCCAGCGGGCATCGACCCCCAATTCATGCAGGAGGGGCAGCATGCGGGTCAGGATTTCGGCCACGCCGCCGCCCACCGCGGTGGAATTGATGTTCTGGATCCTTTTTCCCTGCAGGTGTTGCGACAGAATCGCCAATTCCTCGATCACGTTTTGCCCGACGATATCTGCATAATCTTTAATTTTAAGCATGTTTCTCCACGATACGGATGATTTTTTTTCGCAAACTCTCCAGGGTAATGGTGTACGGATCCAGCTTGGCTATCTCGCCGGCCAATTCTTTCTGCCCGATGGACTCGAACCAAAGGGAAAAATCATTGCCTAGCTTGCCCAAGCGCAGCCTGGATTCAAAAATATGATAATAAAGCGAGTTGATGCTGATGGCCCGCAGCGCCTGGATGAACTCCTTGATATCTGCCGCATGGAAATCGGTCGAAAAAACAAAAGTCCGGCAGGACATGAAATGGAATTCCTCGCCTTCATGGCAACTGACCGTCATGCCGTTGCCGCGGCCCTGGAACTTCTCGATAATGACGCTGAAGGCATCACGCAAGTCGTTGATCCTGGCGTACTTGATCGTATCGACACTGGCCAGCTGTTCACCCAGACCATCCAACCCCAGGGCATTGGCGATCCAGAAAGCGAAATCATT
>JALHTJ010000292.1 GCA_022865785.1 Candidatus Aminicenantota bacterium | reverse complement strand
GGCATGGCCGCTAGCCTGGTATGCCATGAATAAATGGCTGCTGAATTTTGTTTATCGAATTGATTTAACAATTTGGCCTTTTTTACTTGCTGGTTTTTTAGTGCTTATAATCGCGTTGCTTACGGTAAGTTTTCAGGCAATCAAAGCGGCAACGGCCAACCCGGTGAAAAGTTTGAAGTATGAATAAAAGAGAGAAAATATGTCAGCCAAAAAGTATTCGCAAAGATCAAAGGATAAATGAAATAAATGAACCATCGGGAGAAAAACAATGTTAAAAAACTACTGCAAAACCGCTTTTCGTAATCTGGTCAAAAACAAATCGTATGCATTCATAAGTATATTCGGGCTGGCGATGGGAATGGCGGTTTGTATTTTGCTTTTATTGTATGTCAAGCACGAGTTGAGCTATGACCGCTTTAATAAAAACGCGGATCATATTTACCGGTTGTGCCAACCCCAGCATCCCTATCAGGCGCCGCAAGCGGCAAAGTTGCTGGCCGACAATCTTCCGGAAATCAAAGATTATGCGCGAATTCTTGTCAGAGGAAAAACTATTGTTCAGTATAAGGATAAAAGATATTTGGAAAAAGAACAGGCATTCGCGTGTGCTGACGCCAGCCTGTTTCGCATCTTTTCTTTTAAATTCAAGCAGGGCGATCCTGAAACAGCTTTGCAACAGCCATCCACCATGGTCATCTCCGAAAATATCGCCCGCAAGTATTTCGGCAATGAAAATCCAATTGGTCAGGTCGTCAAACTGGATAATGAGTTGGACGTCACCATTACCGGAGTAACGGAAAACATGCCGCAAAACTCCCATTTCCGTTATGAAATGGTTGTCAGTCTGACCGACGCCGAAACACTGTTCGGCAAAGAATCGATGAACAGCTGGGGATGGCAGAATTTCCTGGTCTATTTCCTCATGCAAGACCGATTTTCCCAACCGGCCTTTGAAAAAAAATGCAGCGAACTGATATACAAACACAGAAATCACAAACCGCATAGTCCTGTCGCTAAATTTACAATACAAAACCTGAAAGATATTCACCTCTACTCCTCTCATTTTTTAGGTGATATCCAACCGCAAAACAGTATCACCTATGTGCTGATTTTTTCAGCGATTGGTGTTCTCATTTTACTAATCGCCTGCTTTAACTATGTCAATCTATTAACCGCCAATGCCACGACACGGGCAAAAGAGATCGCTATCAGAAAAGTTGCCGGAGCAACACGCAAGCATCTGGCAATGCAATTTATCGGCGAATCATTCTTAGTACTATTTATAGCCTTGATCATCGCATTTGTTTTTGTCGCCATATGTTTGCCTGTTTTTAATAGACTTTCAGGAAAAGAACTGACATTTGCCGCGATGATGCAATTGAGTACAATTCTGGAAATTCTTGCCATGGTCATCGTCACCGGTTTTCTGGCAGGCGCTTATCCGGCTTTTTTCCTTGCCAGATTTCAGCCGGCAAAAACGCTGAAAGCAGGCGCGCCCACGGGTAAAGGCAAATTTAATTTCAGAAAATTGCTTGTCGGAGCTCAATTCACCATCGTCATTATTCTAATTTGCAGCGCCCTTTTCATGCTGAGTCAAATCCATTTTCTGCAAAATAAAGAGTTGGGATTCAACAAAGAGTATACGCTGATATCAGAAGTTAACAATACTGCCGATGATGTGGAAAAATATACTGCCTTGAAACAGGCACTCCTGAAAGAGAGTGGAATCAAAAGTGTATCTATCGCCTCACGTGTTCCTTCAGATCCTCTTACTGACGTGGGAGCCTTGATGCCTGAAGGACAAACCGAGTGGATCGATTTGCCGTTTGTTCATGTATATTACGATTATTTTGAAACCTTGGGTATAGAAGCTTCGCAAGGCCGCCTTTTCTCAAATCAACTTAGAACCGATGCGGATGAAGCTGTAATTCTAAATGAAACTGCCGTGAAAAAGTTGCAGATACAGGGGAATCCAATTGGGCAATCGGTTGATTGTGTTTTTGTTTGGCCGAGATCGAAAAGAAAAATCATCGGCGTTATCAAAGACTTTCACTTTGAATCGCTTTATGAAACAATCCGTCCCGCAATGTTTGTGATCTATTATAGTCAGTGTCATCAACTCATAGTTAAAGTCAATTCCGCAAATGCCAAAAACACTATCAACAGACTTGAAGTTGTCTGCAGTAGTTTTTATCCGGATGGGGTATTTGAATTTCATTTTTTGGATGATAAGCTTGAGTCTCAATATCAAAAAGATAAAAACACTTTCCAATTAATGGGATATTTTGCAGCCCTGGCAATTTTTATTGCCTGCATGGGACTTTTTGGTCTGGGATTAATTATGATGAAAAGCCGTACAAAAGAAATCGGCGTTCGCAAAGTGCTTGGAGCATCCATCCTGCAAATTTTAATATTGTTCGCCAAAGATTTCAGCAGATGGGTAATCATTGCCAATATCATCGCCTGGCCCGTTGCCTTCTATGCCATTAATAAATGGCTGCAAAATTTTGCCTACAGGATTGATATGACGATATGGCCGTTTCTACTGTCCGGCTTTTTTGCATTATTGATTGCCTTACTGACAGTGAGTTATCAAGCCGTGAAAGTGGCAACAGCGAATCCTATTGAAAGTTTGCACTATGAGTAGAAAATACTTTTTACGATTCGACTCAAAGTTGGAAATAACATGCTAAAATTTATGGTAAATTGCGCCCCTATGTCCGAAAACGAACAGTGGCTGTTCCGCCAGCGAACATTTCGTGTACCCTTAAAACTCGCTATCCGGCAAGAGCGGCAAAAACAATGCTGGCAAATAGCAAAGCTCGACAGGTTCTCCGGGCCACGGCTGTCACAGCGGTCGACTTGGCATCATATTTGCTTCAATATATTCTGAGGTGACCCAATGAGCATGGATCAAATCATTAAAAAGAAGAAATGGCCGGCCCGACGGATCATCACTTATTCCCTGGCCGGAAGTTTTAGCGTACTGGTTTTATACTTACTCATCTTTCAAACCAGCCGTTCGACCCTCAACGTCGAAAGTGAAAAATTGACGGTTTCCACTGTCCAGCGCGGCCCTTTCCAGGAGTTCATCCCGGTCATGGGCGAAGTACTGCCTATGCAAACGATATTTCTGGATGTCGAAGAGGGCGGGTTGGTCGAAAAAGTCTATATCGAAGCAGGTACGCTGGTAGAGAAAGGTGACAAAATCCTCAAGCTTTCCAATACGTCACTGTTGATGGATATCATGTACCGCGAAGCCGAACTTTTCCAGCAGATCAACAACTTGCGCAATACCCGCCTGCTTTTTGAGCAAACCCGTTTGGCCCTGGAGCGCGATCTGGCCGATCTTGAGTTTCAGGTGGAAAAGCAGCAACGCAAGTATGAGAGTTACAAATCCCTTTATGAAGAGAAGCTGATTTCCCGCCATGATTTCGAAGATACGGGGGGCGAATACGAACTGTTTAAAAACAAACTCCGGCTAGCGCTTGAATCCAAGGAAAAAGAATTGAGCTTCCGCCAACAGCAGATCGTTCAGCTCGATGACGCGGTCAAGCGCATGGGAGAAAATCTCAAAGTCGCCAAGGGCAAACTGGATAACCTGACCCTTCGCGCCCCGATCACCGGTACTTTGACCTCCCTGCAGGCGGAGCCGGGGCAATCAAAATCACCGGGCGAACGGCTGGGACAAATCGATGCTCCGGAAGGCTTCAAGGCACGGGCCGGGATCGACGAATTCTACATCGGCCGCATCCAGAAAGGCAAACCCGGGCAATTCGAACTTTCCGGCAGCACCTACCGCATGGTGGTCAGCCGCGTGTATCCGGAAGTCAGGGACGGGAAGTTTACGGTCGACCTTGAGTTTCCCGGTCTCCCGGCCCCGGGCATCCGTCGCGGCCAGACCCTGCACATCCGCCTGGAACTGAGCGATGTCGCCGAAGCCCTGCTGCTGCCCCGCGGCGGCTTTTTTCAAAAAACCGGCGGCAACTGGGTCTTTGTGCTCGAGCCGGACGGCAAAACCGCTCTCAAGAGGGATATCCGCCTGGGCCGGCAAAATCCGGATGTGTTTGAAGTGTTGGACGGCCTACGCCCCGGCGAGCGGGTGGTAACTTCAAGCTACGACAACTTCGGCGACAACGAACGACTGGTTTTTAAATAAGCCATGCAAAATAAACAAGGAGAATAAAAATGATCCAAACCAAGAACTTGAAAAAAATCTACACCACCGAGGAGGTCGAGACCTCGGCGCTTAACCAGATCAACTTGTCGGTCAATGAGGGTGAGTTCGTAGCCGTGATGGGTCCTTCGGGCTGCGGCAAATCGACCTTGCTCAACATCCTCGGCCTGCTCGATAATCCCAGCGAAGGGGAGTATCACTTCGTGGGCCACGAGGTTTCCAAATTTTCGGAACGGCAGCGCGCCCAACTGCGCAAGGCCAACATCGGCTTCGTTTTCCAGAGCTTCAACCTCATCGATGAATTGACCGTTTTCGAAAATATCGAGCTGCCCCTGCTTTACCTGAAAGTAGGCAGCGGCGAACGCAAGAAAAAGGTGCTTGAGGTCATGGAGCGCATGCAGCTGATCCCGCGCAAGAACCACTTCCCCCAGCAGCTGTCAGGCGGCCAGCAGCAGCGTGTGGCCGTGGCCCGGGCCCTGGTGGCCCGTCCGAAACTGATCCTTGCCGACGAACCCACCGGCAACCTCGATTCGGCCAACGGCGACGAAGTGATGAACCTGCTTTCGCAGCTGCACAGCGAAGGGACGACCATAGTCATGGTCACCCACTCCCCAGCCTATTCGGAATTCGCCCAGCGCGTAGTGCACCTGTTCGACGGCCATATCGT
>JALHTJ010000291.1 GCA_022865785.1 Candidatus Aminicenantota bacterium | reverse complement strand
GGAAGAGTCCGCGCCCGCCATCAAGAAAGGGAAGAAATTCCCCTGGCTGATCGTGGCCCTGGTCGTCGTGGCCGGGGGAGCGGCGGTCTACTTCCTGGTGCTGAAAAAAAAGAAATACACCCTGACGGTAACCGTCGGTGAAGGCGTCACCGGGACCCCTGCCGCCGGGACATCGACCAATGAAAAAGGGACGGTAGTCAATTACAATTATTCCCTGCAAAGCGGTTATGACGACTTGTCCGTGACCCTGGACGGGGCGCCGGTTGCGGCCAGCGGCACCGTGACCATGAACGCCAACCATACTCTGGAGGCCAAAGCCATCAAGACCTTCGTTTTAACGGTCAGCAGAGGCGAGCACGTAACCGGGACCCCGGTCAGCGGCACCTACAGCTACGCCCGCGGCACCAATGTCACCTATAGTTACGCGCCCGCCAGCGGTTACTCAGGCCTGGAAGTCAAGATCGATAGTGTTGCCGCGGACGCTGCCGGAACCATCGCCATGGACGCCAACCATACCCTGACGGCGAATTTGCAAGGGGCTAACATTGAGGTCAACTCCACTCCGGCCGGGGCTAAGATCTACATGAACAATGTGGACAGCGGCCATACCACCCCCTACTCCTTTTTCTTTTCCACGGCCGTGACCAAGACCGTACTCCTGCGCTACTCTTGCGGTTATAAGGATTACACCCAGACCGTCAGCGCCAGCCTCGGCCAGACCAAGACCATCAACGCCACCCTGGTTGCCGGGATCAGGGAAAATTTCAGTATTCCTGCCTCTATCTGCTGGCACCCATACTACTCGGCCAGTTGGAGCACAAGCGGGGGGTATCACAAATACGCTGGTGCTGCCCCAAAATGGTCTCCGAGTGTTTATTATAAGTCCTTCAGCGGCGATTACACGATCACCGTGAGGATGAACCGTAAAAAAGGCACCCTCAGCAGTTCCAATTCAATTTTTCTGGGAACAGGCACCAGCATGACCAATGCCAGTGGCTATCTTCTGCAATATCAAAGCACTGGGAATTATTCAATTTATCGTCCTAGCAGCTTCAATTTCATAACCGGCACTGGTTCAATTACAGCGATAAAATCTTGGACCGCTTCCAGCGCCATTCAAACCGGCCTGAACAAATGGAACATCCTGAAAATTGTCAAAGTGGGCAGCAACTATTCGTTCTATATAAACAGCACTTTGATGTATTCGTTCAACGATGCCACATACAATCCGAGCTATTGCGTGCTGATCTTTTTTTGCGGAACTATTTCAACCGAAATGCTCTACGATTATGTCTATCTGGACACCGGCGCCGGCGCGGGTTCGCTGCCCGGCCAGCCGGTAAAAAACCTGCAGCTGACTGGAAAAGAAAAGGATGAAATGGCTGGCCGCCTCTGAGACAGTACTGACGTAGTCGCAAAAGGGTTGCTCCATCCGGCTTAGCCTGCAGACTGGGAAGAGAGGAGTATGTACGGATAACAGGCGCCCTGAAGGCACCCCTGAGTGCGGCTGACAATGTCGGATGTAGAAAACTTAATGGGAGTTCTGCAACCGGGGAGAGGTAGAGCTAAAAAGATAAGTTCGCGTCCCAATTTTTGAATGTGCATGAGCAGCAAACGATGCTGAAACATCTATTCCTATTTTTTCAATAATTCATATTGCCCGGCGGAGATTCTTTTGCTACAATGGGTTTTGGACCAGGATAGAAGCCATTGCCATGAAAAACAACCAAAAACCTGAAAGCCGGAGCGCATCATTTGTCAGTTTAGGGTGCTTCAAGAACACGGTGGACAGCGAAGTGCTGGCCGGGATGCTGAAAGAACGGGGGGTTGAGATCGTTTCCGAGTATGAAAACCCTGATTGGCTGGTCATCAACACCTGTGGTTTCATCCGCGACGCCAAGGAAGAGAGCATCGAGGAGATCCTGACCGCCCTTGAAAAAAAAGAAAAGGGCGAGATCAAAAAGCTGGCTGTTTTCGGCTGCCTGATCCAGCGCTATTACAAGGAATTGAAATCCACCTTTGCCACTGCCGATATTCTCTGGGGCGTCAACGATATCGAGGAATTGGCCGATGCCATCGCCAGC
>JALHTJ010000290.1 GCA_022865785.1 Candidatus Aminicenantota bacterium | reverse complement strand
GCGCCTGAACCGCCTGCTCAACCCGGCCCTTAGCGTTGGCCTGCCCGCCTTCCTGACCAAGGGTGCTGGCATGTATTCCGGGCACATGCTCAGCCAGTACACGGCCGACATGATGATCGTCGAGCAGCGCATCCTCTCTGTGCCCGCCTCGATCCAATCGATCCCGGCCGCCGCTGACCAGGAGGATTTTGTCTCCATGGGCATGAACACGGCCCTGAAGACCCGGCAGATCATCGACAACGCCTACGGCATTCTGGGCATCGAGTTCATTGCCGCCGCCCAGGCGCTAGATTTCCGTGATTTCAAGCCCGGCAAGGGCACCCTGGCCGCGAAAGAGGCCGTGCGCAAGGTCGTCGCCCACCTGGGAGAAGACCGGCCGCTCTACCCCGACCACAACGCCATGATGGAAACGGTCAAGAATCGCGACATCCTGCACGCGGTCGAAAGCGCCATCGGCGAGCTGAAGACGTATTAGAAATAGGTTCGGTAGGGACAGGTCGCGACCTGTCCCTACATATTCCCCATGTGGGGATCGCCACCTGTCCTTTGACTCTGAGGCGACATGGGCCGCAGCGATTGACATTTGTACCGGGCCTTCTTTACAATAAAGCCTGGAAACAGTTAAAATAGTTATTGGCAAAGACTATCCGTTCGTTCCCAATGTATTAACGGGATATGGGGCGGGAATAAAATTCAGGAGGGATACGAACATTATGAGCGAACAGCGGGTTGTGGTGACCGGAATGGGAGCGGTAACCCCGGTTGGCATCGGTGTGGAAGCGTTCTGGCAGGGATTGCAAGCCGGGAAAAGCGGGATCGCCAGGGTCACTCATTTCGACCCGACCGGTTTCCGCTCGCAGCTGGCGGCTGAAGTGAAGGATTTCGATCCCCAGGAATGGATCGACAAAAAATCTATCGAGCGCATGGACCGCTTTACTCAATTCGCGGTGGCCGCCGCGGCCATGGCCATGAAGGATGCCGGTTTGGACAACTATGGTTTTGACAAATGCCGGGCCGGAGTCATTATCGGTTCGGGAATCGGCGGTTCTGCCAGCATCGAAGAAGGTCATTACCGGATCCAGGAGAAAGGGCCCAATTCCCTGACCCCGTTTTTCGTGTCGAAACTGCTGATCAACATGGCCGCCTGCATGGTCTCCGTTCGCTTCGGTTTGAAGGGGCCTTTATCGGCGCCGTCGGTCGCCTGTTCCACCGGCGCAAATGCCATCGGCGATGCCTTGCGGATTCTGCAGCGGGGCGACGCCGAGGTCATGCTGGCCGGAGGTTCCGAGGCGGCGGTGACCCCCCTGGCCTACGCCGGTTTCTGCGCTACCCGGTCGATGTCCGCGAATGCGAATGCCGAAAATGCCAGCCGGCCTTTCGATCGCAACCGCGACGGTTTTATCATGGGCGAAGGATCCGGCGTCGTTGTTCTCGAGAGGCGCGAGCATGCCGTTCAACGTCAGGCAAAGATCTATGCCGAACTTGTCGGCTACGGCAACACCGCCGATGCCTTTCATTTCACCGCGCCGGAGCCCAATGGCGACGGCATGATCAGGGTCATGAAGGCGGCCCTGAAGGACGCGGCGCTTGAGCCCGAAGCAGTGGACTACATCAATGCCCATGGCACGTCTACCCCGTTGAACGATAAAATAGAAAGCGCCGCCATCATGAACGTATTTGGCAGCCATGCCAAGGCGCTGAAGGTCAGTTCCAGCAAATCGATGATCGGCCATCTGCTGGCGGCGGCCGGGGCGGTGGAATTTATCGCCACGGTGATGAGCGTGCACAGCGGCATAGTGCCGCCGACGATCAACTACACCGAACCCGACCCCGACTGCCCCCTGGATTACGTGACCCAGGGCGCCGAAAAGCTGGCGGTGCGCTTTGCCGCCAGCAATTCATTCGGCTTTGGCGGCGGCAACGCCTGCCTGGTCGTCAAGAAATGTGAGGATTAAAATGACAATTCCGAAACTGAAAATCGGCAACATTACGGCCGAGATCCCGATTGTCCAGGGCGGCATGGGCGTGCGGGTCTCGCTTTCCTCCCTGGCATCGGCAGTGGCCAACGCCGGGGGCATCGGCACCCTGTCCAGCATCGGCCTGGGCGATTTTGTGGCCTCTTTAAGCGAATATGAAAGGATTTCCCGGGAAGCGCTGGAGTTTGAGATTCGCCGGGTGAAAAAAATGACCGACGGCCCGGTCGCCGTAAACTTTATGGGCGTGCTGAGCAACGTCAACGACCTGATCGTGGCGGCCGTCGCTGAAGGGATCAAGATCATTGTCTACGGCGCCGGCCTGCCCACAGCTCTCCCCGAACTGGTTCCCGACCCTTCAGTGAACCTGGTGCCCATCGTCAGTTCGGCCCGAGTAGCGGAGCTGATCCTGAGGGTCTGGGACAAGCGCTACGGCCGGATCCCCGACGCCTTCATTCTGGAAGGGCCGTTGGCCGGCGGACATCTCGGTTTTTCGAAAGAACAGCTGGCGCAGCCGCAGGAATTTTCGCTGGAACGCCTTTTGCCTGCCCTGTTGGAGGTGCTAAAGGGCTACGAGGATAAATACGGCCGGAAAATTCCGGTGATCGCCGGCGGCGGCGTCTATGACGGCCGGGATATCGCCCGCATGCTCAGCCTGGGCGCTTCGGGAGTGCAGATGGCCACCCGTTTCGTCTGCACCGTGGAATGCGACGTTGCTGCCGAATTCAAGCAGGCCTATCTGGATGCCAAAGAGGAAGACATCGTCATTATCGACAGCCCGGTGGGCATGCCCGGACGGGCCATCCGCAATGATTTTTTAAAGGAGCTGGAAGCCAAGGGAAAACTTGCGGTCAAATGCCCTTACCGCTGCCTGACCGCCTGCAAAGTCGAAAAAGCCCATTACTGCATCGCCAAGGCGCTGTTGAATTCCTATTTGGGGGATGTAAAAAACGGGCTTATCTTCTGCGGCCAAAATGCCCATCGCAGCGATAAGATCGTGACCGTCAAGGAGCTCTTTGCCGAATTGGTCGCCGAACTGCAGGCACTGTAAGGTGATGAGGCTGGGCACGGCGCGCCGTGCCCCTACGTGGGTGCTATTTCCCTTTTGGTGATCTTTCTTTTATCTTGACAAACGTATCACGTTCGCATAAAGATGTATCATTGGCTAGTGACCCGTACGATTGGATGAGGAGTCGTCATGAAAAAGATCGATTTCAAGAAAGAACTTAAGCATCTCTATCAGCCGTCAGCCAAAGAGGTGGTTCTGGTCGAAGTTCCGGCCATGAACTTCCTGATTGTGGACGGCCAGGGTGACCCCAACACGTCGCGCTCCTATCAGGAGGCGGTCGAGGCGCTGTTCTCAGTGGCTTACGCCATCAAGTTCAAGGTCAAGAAAACCCTGGCCATCGATTACGGCGTGCTGCCGCTGGAGGGGTTGTGGTGGGCCGACGACATGGCCAAGTTCTCGGTGGACGACAAGTCCGCCTGGATGTGGACGATGATGATCATGCAGCCCGAGTTCGTGAACGCGGCCATGGTGCGCGAGACCATCGCCGAAGTAAAAAAGAAGAAGAATCCGCCGGCTCTGGCGCAGTTGCGTTTTTCATCCTTCAATGAGGGAAAAGCTGCGCAAATCCTGCACATCGGCCCCTTCTCCGCCGAGGGCCCCACCATCGCCCGTGTTCATGCCTTCATCTCCTCCCTCGGCAAACTTTCCGGCAAACACCACGAAATCTACCTCTCCGACATCCGCAAGGCCGATCCGGCCAAGTGGAAGACCGTCATCCGCCAGCCGCTACGCTGACGGCTAAGAAAACGCTACGCAAGTTCGTTCAGCATCTTGAGGAAGACCGTCCCCTCTACCCCGACCACAACGCCATGATGGAGACGGCCAGGAAG
>JALHTJ010000289.1 GCA_022865785.1 Candidatus Aminicenantota bacterium | reverse complement strand
GCGCAAATCTAAGCGCCGGCATGAGGGGGGAGAATATCCTGCTGGGCGTCCGCTGCGCCGGCGAGAACTTCTATGTTTTCTGGCTGAATTACCACCAGAAGCGCCTGCGCCTGGCCTACTACGACCAGCACAGCAGCCGCCTGCTGCCAATGAGCGGTTTTTCCTTCATCGGCTTTCCCGAGATCATCGAGCAGGACGGCGAATTATCCACCCTGCTTTTCCTGGCCAACCGCGACGGTAACGACGATATTTTTTGTTACGAACTCACTTCCCAGGCACTAAGCCAGTTGACCGTCACGCCCTTCTCCGAGAAGGCCTTCCGCCTGAGGAAAACCGACGCAGGATTCGAAATCGAGACCAGTTCCCTGCGCGCTAGGAATTTGTACCGCTTTAATCCCCACCGCCCGCAACTGGAGCCGCTGGCACAACGGGAGAAGCTTTCGCTGCCGGCGACAGAGGCCGAAGACATCCTAACCCCAGAATATTACAACACCTATATCGGCTTCGGCGACAGCATCACCTGGGGGCAGATCGAAGCCGTGCAGCGCCTCGACCTGTGCTACCTGACCCAGATGCGCGACGTATTCCTGGCAACCGATTACGGCCCGTCGGGATTCGTCAACTTGGGAATTCCCGGCTACGACACCTTAGAGGGCGCCCTGGGCGTCGACAACGCCCTGAAGGGGCAATCCGCCTTATACTTCCTACTGATGCTGGGGGTCAACGACGTATGGCGAAACAAGTTCTCCCTGGCCAGTTCGCTGGAAAACCTCGAATATATCGTGGACGCCGCCCTGGCGCGCAATATGCGCGTGATCGTCTCCACCCTTACACCGCGCAAGGACCTCTTCTCCTCTTACCAATACTACTGGAACAACCTGCACGCGCTCAGCAAGGGAATCCTGGAAATCGCCGCCAGGAAGGGAACTTCCAGTATCGACACCCTCTCAGCTTTTATGAACACTAATCCCCCCGATGGCTGGAAGAACCTGCTGGAAACACAGGGAATCGTCATCATCGAAGACGAGGAGGTGGAAGTCAAGGGCAACCACCCCAACGTAGCGGGACACAGCCTGATCGCCTCTCTTTTTGCCGCCGCCTTGACCAAATTTCCGCCTCTGGCCCCGCAAAATATTACCGTGATGAATCATCAGGACAGGCAGCAGAGAACAGCCTTCTGGGACGCCAACTACGAATCCGATTTCAGCCATTTCCACATAGAATTCGGTTTTCAGCCCCAGGATATGCGCTATTCCCTGGATACGGCCACCAGTTATCGCACCTTTAGCCTTTTTCCTTTCCTCCCCCAGTTTTATTTCCGGATCCAAACCGTCGACCGCGGCAATCAGCAGAGTGCTTTCTCCACTTTGGAAACGACCGCCGCTTCCAGCGCTACGCAGCCAAATCGCAAAAAATAACCCGGCCCAACCGGGAGCATGCAAGGGTAAATAAAAAATGGCAGGCATCAGCAGAAACGTGGCCGCCGCAACGGGAACCACATACGACCTGATCATAATCGGCGGCGGCATATACGGGACCATGCTGGCCCTGGAAGCCGGCCAGCGCGGCAAACGTTCCTTGCTGCTGGAAAAAGACGACTTCGGCGGTGCCACCAGCTTGAACCACTTGCGCACGGTTCACGGCGGCCTGCGCTACCTGCAGTCGCTCGACCTGGCAAGGTTTTTCGAGTCAGTCACTGAGCGGCGCTGGTTCATGGCCAACTTCCCGGCCCTGGTCCAGATACTGCCCTGTTTGATGCCGCTTTACGGTCGCGGGCTCAAACGGGCCAGCATCATGCGCGCCGGCTTGCGGCTCAACGATTGTTTGGGGTTGAAGCGCAATGCCGGCCTCACCCCCCCCAAATGCCTACCGCAGGGAAAAGTGGTCGGCAAGCGTTTTACCCGCAACGCTTTCCCCCAGGTTGACCGCAAGGACTTGCAGGCCAGCGCCCTGTGGTACGACGCCGCCGCGCCCGAACACCAGCGCCTGCTGATGGAAATTTTACGTTGGGCCTGTGACCTGGGCGCCACCGCCCTCAACTATGTACAGTGCGACAACCTGCTACTGCATTTCGGCAAGGTGGGTGGAGTTTTTGCCAGTGACACCCAAAGCGGCCAGCACCTTGAATTCCGCGCTGCCATTGTCATCAATGCCGCCGGGCCCTGGTGCCGTCAGCTGGCCCAGAAATTCGACCGGGACTATCCCCAGCTCCTGCGCAACCGCCTGCTGCTTTTCAACCTTCTATTCAAAAGAAAGGCGCTGAGCGAATACGCCCTGGCCCTGACCCCCCCCAGCCGCCCCGACCACACCTATTTCGTCCATAACTGGAAAGGCCGCATGTTGGCCGGTACTGCCGAAATTCCGGTTGCAGCCGAAAACGAAAATCCCGCGCCGCGGCCGGAAGATATCGCGGATTTCATCGCTGACATGAACGATGCGGTTCCCGAGCTGTTGCTGAGCGAAAAAGACGTCGAACACGTTTACGCCGGGATCTTGCCCGCCACAGCGACCGGCAAACTGTCGGGGCGCGAAGTGATCCTGGATCACGGCAGCCATGGAGGCCCGGAAGGTTTATTCAGCGTCTCAGGGATCAAATACACGACCTCACGCCTGGTGGCTGAAAAAACCATGAAAAAAGTATTCCCCGGGCACAAGGCCAAAAAAACGCCGCCGCCTGCCGCTGCAAACTCAGGACGCTGGTTTTTCGCTTACGACTGGCAGAATGCGGCAAACGAGACCATTGCCGCACTCAAACCCCTGATTGAAGAGGAAGCCGTGGTCCATCTGGACGACCTTATTTTCCGCCGCACCGGACTTGGGGAAAACCGCCGGGACATCCAGAAGCTGCTTCCTCTCCTGCGAACCCTGTTCACCTGGAATGACGGGCGCTGGCAGCAGGAATGCAAACGACTGCTGGATCTGCTGCGTCCCCGATAAAAAATGCCCCTGCCCATCGGACATGCCTTGGCGGGGCTCGCTTGTGCTCAAGTTCGCCCCGGATTCTTTTTCAGGAACAGGTGGCAGGACGTCTTTTTTTTTGTTTTCCTGGCCAACCTGCCTGACGCGGATTTCCTGCCCGGAATTATCCTGGGCCATCCCAACTTGTACCATCATGGAATTTTTCACAGTGTGGGCGCCGCCCTGGCCATCGCCGCCGCCGGCGGCTGGTTTTTTTACCTTAAAAAACAGCCTTTCTGGTCCCGCGCCGTCGCAATTTTTATGGTTTTCAGTTCGCACCTGCTGCTGGATTTTTTCTCCTGGGATTTCGGCGCCCCCTTCGGAATACCTCTGCTTTGGCCTTTCGTGAACCGCTATTTCATCGCCGCCCGGCCGATCTTTATCAATGTCATCCGCTCGGGCCGCAGCGATGATTTCTTCATCAGTCTGTTCAACCGCCACAATCTGGCAGCGGCAGGGCGCGAGATCATGATAATGGGCGGCGTGCTGGTTGCGGTTGTGACGGTTCGTTGTCTGCTGAAAAAAAAACGTTCGCTTAAATAAAAAGGCCCGCTTCAGCGGCGGCTGAAAATGATCTTGGCCGGGTTGCCCTGCAAGATGGCATTGTCGGGAATGCGGCCAGAAACCACCGAGTTGGGAGTGACGATCACCCCGGAACCGACACGTGAACCGTCAAGCACACAGACGCCACTGCCGATCCATACATTGTCGCCTATGGTCACACCCAGGGAAGAGTATCCTTGCTGACCAATGGGGACATCGAGCCGCTGGTAGTTGTAATTGCTGGACAATATGGTCACATTGGGGCTGATCAGGCAATCGTCGCCGATTATCACTCCACCTTGATGCGCAGCGATAAAGCAACCGGCGCCGATGAAGCAGTTCTTGCCGATATGCAAGGGACCGAAACTGGCCTTGATCTTGGTGAAGGAACCGATTTCACTGCCGCGGCCGATCTTTAAAAAAGGACTTAGCTCCACCTCGGCCCGGGCGCTCACCTTACAGTGGAATCTAAGGAAATAGTAAAGCGAAATGCCCCAGCGCGGCACCAGGAAACGCTGTGCGAAATTCCTGGCGTTCATATGCTGCCCCCGCGCCTGGCGATGACCTCTCTGATCCTGGCAAAATCGGTCATGGAACTGATCTCCGGCCAGGTGAACTTGACGGCGAATTCCTTTTCCAGGGCAGTGATAATGCGCAGATTTTGCAGCGAATCCCAGTTCTGGCAACTGTCTGGGCCACAATCGTCGCCGATCTTCTTAGGCTCGATTTCCAGGATCTCGGCTAGAACAGCCTTTATTTTTTC
>JALHTJ010000288.1 GCA_022865785.1 Candidatus Aminicenantota bacterium | reverse complement strand
CCTTTTGAAAATTCTTTGGTCCGAAATATAGGGCCGGTAGGCTTTGATGAAATGGTCAAAGAGTTCCTCGGGCGGATTTCTCATTTTATCCGCCGCGGCTGTGCCGATGACAACCTCAATCCCGCTTATTTTAAGAAAACGTTCGGTATAGGAAGCCAGTCTCGCCATACTTTCAGGATGATTGCTGGTTATGTGATAGATTGCTTCATTCACGGGTGTCTCTAATATGGATAGAATGATCTTTGTAAAATAATTTACGGGGATCAGGTTTATTTTCCCTTGTTTGGGGACGAAAATGCGCATGGGAAGGTGAAGCGCGCCATCATCTTTTAAATGAATGCCGCACTCCGCTGATTTGATCCCGTGGTTATTCTTTATTTCATCAAGATAGATATCCCGTATTTGCTGCATGGATCTGACCGGAAAATAGAGCGCATTGAAGCGGAGCGATCTTCCCGTAAGCGAGTCCCCGTAAACGATCGAGGGACGTATGATTGTATGGGGAATTTGCTCCTTCCTGCATCTTGCGGACACGATATCCTCTGCCTGCGCCTTGCTCTCTTCATACACATTGTTGAAATGTTTCGAATTCACCGGAACCTCGGGACATTCCAACCTGTCTATGCCGGCCGCATAAACGGAGCTGATAAAGTGAAAGCACCGTGTCCTGCTGCGCCATGCAAAATTCAGGATCTCCTTGAGGTTCTCCACATTGGACTTCATCACCCTTGTCCGGTTCTTCTCGGCAAAACTGGTATCCGAAGCGCAGTAAATTATGGGCAATCCCCGGCCGCACAAACGCCTATGTTCCTCCACTCCAAGCCCCAGCCTTTTTTTTAGAAAATCGGTTTCGTGAAATTCAAGGCGTCCCTCAAGGTGTTCCATGCCGAACCAAACCAGCAGTCTCCTGATTCTCTCCTGCAGCGATTTGCCGCCCGCGGGCCGCCCGGCGATGACAACGCCCCTGCCCTTTGCAAGAAGCCCGGCCATGATGTGGCTGCCCAAAAAGCCCGTGGCGCCGATAAGCAGGTGCTTGCCATCATCCCCTGCTTCAGTTACGGGCATGGTTCATTCCCGGCTGCTGAATAAAGAAAACTCTCTTTCCTGCTGAACCCCTGGGCAAACACATGCATTATCCAGGTTACCGTTCCCGTTTCGGCCGTAAACCGCTCTATCATCATTCCGGCTTCCATCATGGCCTGCCGCATCTTCACTTTTTCATCCGCGTCGTTTTGGTCGAGGTAGTAGTCATACTCGAACACGCAGCGCTTGCCGTCATCAAGAGGCGTGATGAAGCCGAAATCGTTCTTCAGCCCGTGGCTGTCAGCGATGCGTTTGAACTCACTGTTAATGTCTATTATCAGTTTATTGTCAATCGGGAGGTAGACAATCAGGGGAACCACATGCTTCTCACGGCCCATGCGCGAGCTGACGATGCGGAACATGTTCAGCCACACCGGGTCGGTCATCTCGGGCCTTGAATAGAGCTTCTCAAAAAAAGGACGAAGCTCTGGGTCGACGTCGCGTACAAGCTGGGCCGGGGATGGTGCCAGCGCCGCTTCGGCAAGGTCGGGGAAACGTTTCAGTCCGATGTACGAATACGGCTCCCCCTCGGCAAACTCCTCCAGGAGGTCAAGCCATTTGGCCGAGGTGAGTGAGGGCAGCCCCAGGTTCAGGGTTCTGATCATGCGCTTGTCAAAGTAGTGATGTCCCATCGCTTTGATCGCAGCGAGCGCGTATTGATCCCCGATCAAAAGCACAAGGTATTCAATTTTCAGCTTGTCCCTGAAAGTGTCCTTCACCTCTGCCGCAAGCTCTTTAGTGGGGGAAAGAAAAACCGATATATACTCTCCGCCCAGCACAGCGATCGCCAGGCCTATGCGCCGCCTGGCGCATTCCCTTGTGAAATCAAGCGCCTGCTCCAGGGACGCGAATGGAACAAACGCGGCGCCTTCATCGGCGCCAATAGGGTGAAGCCTGATATACGCGGCTGAGCATATCCCCGGTATGCCTGCAGCCTCCTTGCTTAACGCAAAGAGGTTCGGTGCGGATCTATCACTGAGCCGGAACACTCCCCCATCGAGTCCCACGAACTCTGCATCGATGTAATTGTCAGCAGCAGTACCATAGCTCGCCGAAAATGTCGAGAATATTCCCGAACACATGATGTTGGCGCAAACCAGCGCCGCGGGCTCAGCGACATTGACCCTGAATCCGCGCTGCACGGCGGCTTTCTGAAGATCGAAGGCGGCGACACCGGGGCCCACTTTGACCAGCCAGTTCTTCTCGTCAAAGTCGATGGCCTTCATTCTACCCAGGTCGATCACCGCCCCCTCGCTCATGACAAAGCCCATCACGCTTGATCCGTTCCCTCTCACGGCATAAGGAATTTCATGACGGTTAAGATGCGTGATCACCGCCGAGATTTCTGCGGTTGACTCAGGCATAATCACATATTCCGGCGGACGCGGCTCCGCCATGGGACTGGGGTCATGAGCATAGGTAAGGGCAACCGCGCGGTCATTGCTTGCCCAGTATTCACCAACTATTTTTTTCAATCCATCTAGGATGCTGTCTTTTTCAGCGGCAAGCACCTCGCCGCCGGATTTTAGGTGCAGGGCGATATGCTCTTTCAGGGCTTTCATAACAGCAGACGGTTTCATCTCTGTCACAAAATAGCACTGGTAGTCGCATTTGCCGCAGAGGTCGCAGCTCTCAGCGATCTCCACGCACTTTTCTGTAACCGGGACCCGGCCCTCTGCCAGGGCGGCATAAAGATCCATCCTGCCCTGGGGATAGAAGCAGACATAATGTTTTTCCGCTCCCGGGGCGCACAAGCCGCTGCCTAAAAAATCGATCTTGCACATGGCGTAATGGCGGCAGTTCTTTGCGGTCTGCAGTACATCGTTCATGGAATTTTCCCTCGCTTCACTTTTTCAGTCGTCACCATCAGCCAACCTCCTCGTCACAGGCCGATTGCCATTATGATGGAAAGACCGATTTATTGCAAATCCTTTCCCCGGGCAAAACGCTGTTGTCCAAACCGGAGTTCCCGGGCGCTGCCCGGCGAAGGATCCGGCTCAAGTTTCGAGGTCACTCAGATAATTTTCAAGGATCCTTCTTCTTTCAGCGAGTGAACGACCGCATTCGCTGTTTCTCTTCAGGGCAAACCAACCAGCGTGAACAGCAGTAGGTCATAGCCGATACCGATCCAGAAAGCCGATCTGACAAATCAGGGTTCGCGTGAAACGAAATTGAAAATTGACCCGGAAATTTTTGCGGGGAATTTGCAGGCCGGTTTTGATGCTGCTGTTGGAAAAGGCGCGGTCAACGCCGCGTTCAGCCCACGGGGTTCATGGCCAGATCGGCCTGGAAGCGCTGGGCCAGGGTCTGCAATTCGCCCTTTTTTTCCGGAAAGTGCTCCATGAGGACGTTTATTTTTTCCAGGGCGGTTTCATATTCATGTTTCAGCATGTTGGCCAACCTATGGGCACGATCATAATCTTCGCGCAACGAATCCCGACGAACCTCCCAGGCCTTCCCGGCTTCATGACTCAGATTTATCCAGCGCTGACGGGCCTGCAAGTAATCCTGGCGCAGGCCGGCGAATTTTTTTTCGATTGACTTCAGGTATTCGTCCTTCAATGTGACCAGGTTCTGGATAAAGGCCGCTTCATACTCATATTTTAAACTTTCCAATAATTCGGCTACGGAAACGATCTTGTCCACGCGGTGGGCATTGGCGCCGCAGAAGGCAAAGCCCTGGTCAAGCAAGCCCTGGCGGGCGTTATCCAAGGCGGCCGAGATGCAATAGTCGGCATGCTTGATGTCACACTGGTCCAGGCAGCGCCAGGCACAACGGTTGACGTTGCGCACGCCTGCGGCGGCATTGTCCAGGAAGTGATTGCGGATAGCCCTGCCGGGGAGCCCGACCGGGCTCTTGATGATGACTATATCCTGGGGACGGCAGGCGAGATATGCTTCCTTGAAACGGGGATCGGCGTCGCATTCATCGGTGGCTACAAAGCGGGTCGCCATCTGTACGCCTTGCGCGCCCAGCTGCAGGAAACGGAGGATATCTTCACCACTGAAGATGCCTCCGGCGGCTATGACCGGAATTTTTTTGTGAAAGGATTCCTGAAAACCATTGATGGCGGCAACGACCTGCGGCACAAGAATTTCCAGCGCCTGCTCGGGATTTTCGAGCTGGTCCGCTTTGAAGCCCAGATGCCCGCCGGCCAGAGGTCCTTCGACCACTACCGCGTCGGGGACATCGCCATAGTTTTTTTCCCAATATTTAAAAATCAACTCGGCGGCGCGGCCCGAAGAAACGATGGGGATCACCAGAACGTTGGCGGCACGGATCTTGGCCACCGGAATATTCCTGATCGGCAGGCCGGCCCCCATGAACAGGGCGTCGACTTTTTCTTCTATGGCCACGTCCAGGAGTTGCTGGAAATCGTTGGCCGCCACCATGATATTGACCCCGATCAGGCCCGATGTCTTTTTGCGGGCCTTGCGGATCTCGCTGCGCAGGGCCTTGATGTTGGCCGCCCGGCCGTCTTCGTAGTAGTCGGGTTCGATCATGCCGACGCCATTGGCGGCGATAACCCCGATGCCACCCTGAGCGGCCACGGAAGACGCGAGCTTGGCAAGGGAAATTCCCACCCCCATGCCGCCCTGAACGATGGGCAGGGAAGCATTACGATTACCGATGGTCAACTTCGGCATCTTAAAAAAGATCATGCGCCCTCCTGACAACCAATCATTATAAATAAAATCAATTTCAGGGAGAATTGATTTTTTAATATAACGAAAATAATTCCTAATTTCATTAACATTTCACAATTTTTTTAATCATACAACCTTTTTTTTAAAAAAGCAAATCGGGCGCAAATCATCTCGCCGCGATTGTCCCAAAATGGGACAGAGCTGGTCGCAAAACCAATCCGGCTGGGCGTTTGCGATATAAATGCTTGCTGTCCCAAAATAGGACAGAGCTGGGGCTCGAAGAAGCTTTGCCAGCAAGGCTTTCATCGCACACTCCGACTAGTGTCCCAAAATGGAACACCAACGCCGCGCGCAGTCCGGAAGTCGGAAAAGCAAGAACCCTTTGCAGATAACGTTTTTAAGCCCTGCCGCTATTTGGCACATGTTATGCTTAATCATTCACATGAAAACCAAAACTCTTTTTTATTGTCCGCGCGATGAAAACGAATTGTTGTTTGAAGAAGTGTATGACGAGCGCCAGGATTTCTTCTACATGCCGCCGCGGGAACTGCCCCAGGTCTGTCCTAAATGCGGCCAGGTGCTTTTTAAAAAGGATTGCATTACTGTGGAGGAACTGTACAAAAACGAAAACCTGTCCAATCCCGCCTGAACATGACCGCTTGGCGTGGGCAAATGAAGATCGACCAAATTTTCGCCATGGAAAATTTCAGCAAGCCGAAAAGGATCGATTGGCTGAAGCAGGAGGCAAACCATTACCTGAAAAAAATGGAGGCCAGTCAAGGCGACTTGCTGGCTGAACGGTCCGGCCCGGTTTTGTCCGCAGCCAACCTCGAACAGTTTTTTCGCCACAAGGAACGATCCGAAAAAATCTGCCAGATCCTGCAATACCTGCTCAGTTTCATGACCCATGTTCCCGAAAACGATGAGATCGGCGACAAGCCGGTCAATCCTGCCGAACAGTTCCGCGAATTCGTCCGCTATGAGGCGGATCTGCTCTTGGAAGAAGATGTAAAAAATGCGATTTTTCAGGAAACCAACCACAAGGAACAATTCGACGGCGGCAATGTCTGGGACTACCAGGAGCGGATCATCTCTATGAACAACGAACTGCAAAAACAGGTTGCCCAGGGCAAAAACAACGCCGCCGCTACCATTGCCAGCTTATGCCAGGTACTGGAACAATTATGCCGGTTCTGGTTCGAAGTCAGGCGCCACGACATCCGCCGCACCCGGCGCGGCGATATTTTTCTTTACACCTTGGCCCGGATCGTGCAAAGCCGCTGCCGGCAAACTGAAAAATTATAAAAACCATTTTAATAAATTAATACCCAGTTCTCTTCATCCAGGATCAAAGAAAAGTATCCGGATCATGCATCTTTCTGCAGGACATTGCTTTTCTGAAATCCGGTCGCTCAACCCGCCCTCCTTGCTTTCACAATTGAAAATTTGCATATATTAGTTTATAATTATTGACAATGAGATTTGTGACTCTTTTGTCGGTTTTTTTGATTGCCGGAAATTGTCTTGGCGCGACCGCAGACAATTCCATCATCTACCTGCGCTCGACCGACGCCATAAACCTTAACCCCTGGCAAGCCGAAGACGTCTACTCCAACGAGATCGCGGCCAATATTTTCGAAGGGCTGGTGCGTTTCAAAAAAAACAGCACCGCCATCGAACCCTGCCTGGCCACTTCATGGAGCGTCAGGGAAAATGGCAAGCACTGGCACTTTGTCCTGCGCCGCGGTGTGCGATTCCATGACGGCAGCCCTTTCAACGCCCAAGCGGTCCTCTATTCTTTTCAAAGCCGGTTGAAAAAACAGCAGAAACTCTATCAGCGGCTGAGTTTTCTTTTTTCTTTTATAACCGCTATCCGCAGCAGCGATCCCTACAACGTGGAGATCATCCTGAACCGCCCCTATGCCCCCTTTCTCATCGCCCTGGCCGATTCCGCGGCATTCATCCAATCGCCCACGGCCGGCAAATCCTCTCCCTACCTCCCAGTCGGCACCGGCCCCTTCCGTTTCTCCAGTTGGTCAAAAGGCAGATCGCTGATCCTGACTCGCAATTCCCAC
Organism: Candidatus Aminicenantota bacterium; assembly: GCA_022865785.1. Taxonomy (GTDB): domain Bacteria; phylum Acidobacteriota; class Aminicenantia; order UBA2199; family UBA2199; genus UBA2199. The sequence goes on along the minus strand of JALHTJ010000288.1, from coordinate 940 downwards.
TACTGGTCGCGAATGGGCAACCTGGAAAAGATCATTTTTAAAGTCATGCCCGACTCGCTGGGCCGACTGCTGCAGATAAAGAACGGCAGCGCCGACATGGCAAAGATCCAGTCGGCCAAGGAATACGAGGAGCTGTCGCGCCGCCAGGAGATCGCCATCCTGAGCAACCCGTCGATATCCACCCATTACCTGGCTTTCAACACCAGGAAAAAGCCGTTCGACCGCAAAGAGATCCGCGCCGCCTTCCTGCATATCATCAGCAAGGAAAACATAGTCAAACAGATCTTCCAAAAACTGGCCGTTCCGGCTTTTACCCCCCTGCCCCTGCCCATCTTTCCGGAAGGGAAACCGGCCCCGCTGCGCAGTTTCGACCTGGGTGTCGCCCGCAACCTGCTTAAAATGGGGGGCAGGGAAAACGGCTTCGACTGTACCCTGCATTTCGCCGAGGGCCAGGAAGGCATCGAGGAGATCGCCGACCTTTTGGCCATCTACGCCAAAAAGATCAAGATCAACATAAAAAGGATCAAGCTTCCCTTCGACGAACTGGTCAAGATCGCCAACCGCGGAGAACATGACCTCCTGATCTTGGGCTGGTCGACCGGCCCGGATCCCGATTTTTTTCTGTATCCGCTGTTCACTTTTTCCGCGGGTAACCGTAACCGCTTTTTTTATGAAAACCCAAATTTGACGCGCCTGCTGGATCTTGGCAAAATCACCCTGAATGTAAAAAAACGGACCCGGATATACCTGGCGGCCCTGGCCATACTGAAAAAGGATATACCCTGGATCCCCCTCTTTCACCTGATCGACACCATGGCCTGCAGCAAAAAAGTAAGCAACCTGGGATTCACACCCTTGGGACATGTCCTGTTCCGCGATGTTACAAAGGAGTCAAAGTTATGACAATAAAAATGAAGGCTCTGCTAGCCTTGCCTCTGCT
>JALHTJ010000046.1 GCA_022865785.1 Candidatus Aminicenantota bacterium | reverse complement strand
TCATGGCTGAGGAGCGGGGGACATCCGGCCATAAAATGGATTTGTGCATGAGTTAAATAAATAAAAAAAGCAAAGGAGGAGTTACATGAAAAAAAGAATGGTTAAGTTGATTGTTGGTCTGGTCTTAGTCGGTATTTCCATTATGTATTTACACGCTGTTATTGTCGTGAATGATCCGTACAGTCCTTTTCCGGCCAAAACCAGCATCCAGGTCGGGGACATGATCACGGACAGCGCTTCGGAGCTGCTGCAATCGGCGTCGGAAGCCTTCCTGTTCCTGAATGAGGTCGAGATCGCCGGCAAAAACGGCTTGAACGTGGGCAGCGCCCTGCAGCGGGTGGATTTGGCTGCCGCCAGGGTGGAGCAGGCTTTGAATTTGTTCAAAAACATCATCGCCGTCGGCCATGAAGCCGGGTACGAAAAAAACCGCATCGGCAAGTTGAAGGATTTCTCCTACGGTCAGTTCGCCAGGGACAACGGCCTGAGCGAGGAAACCATGAACGAGGTCTCCGCTTACCTGGCCAAGGGCAATGTGCTGGGCTTCTACCGCCGCCACGCCCGCAACCTGCAGGAGCTGTTGAACACTTTACAGCTCATTAAAACCGATCTGCTGGCCGGCAAGCTTTCGGAAAACCAGGTATTGTGGTCGCTGCTGCAGCAGTACAGCAGCACCATGATGTTCGGCAACTACGCTTCCCTGGTTTTTTACAAAATTTAGTTGCGCTGAAACAGGGGCGGCCGGAAGACCGCCCGTTGTTTTTTAGCCGCGATCTGCTATGATAAAGCATGTTTGCATTTTTGCGCTTTGAACGGCGGAGAATTTTCGGCGAAAGAAAGAACCTGATCTTCCTTGGCTTCATCTTTCTGTTCTCGGCCTATTTCATCTGGTCGGGATTGAACGAGTACCGGCAATTCCATGCTGAAAAGAAAATATTTCTTAAATTTGAAAAAGAAAGAATCAAGCAAATTGTTAATTACGCTCAATATGGAGTTTTCGGGTTTCGTCTTCTTTATGAAGCTTCACCCCTGAACTTGTTTTTCGTCAACAGCAGCGTGCTGCAGGACGTGGAAAGCAACATCGACAGTCTGGAAGCCATCAAAGTGGAAAGCTCGTTCAAGGGCAAAAAATTGTTCTTGACGCGGGGATATTTCAAGGATTTTGCCGGCATCCCCTTTATTTTCGGTTCGCTGTTCATGCTCTACCTGGGCCACCTGGCCCTGGTCAGCCCGGCTTATCTGCGCTTCATGACCGGCCGCATGGCTTTAAAAAAATATTATGCCCTGACCACGGCCGCCCGCCTGTTCTGGCTGAATCTTTTTTTTGTCGCGCTGGGCCTGGGCTTGTTTTTCCTGATCCAACTCGGGGGAGTGGCTTTTTCCGGATCGGAAAAGACGATTTTTTTTTTGTATCTGTTGTTCCTGGTGCTGTTGCTTGACTTTTTTTACCTGCTGGGCCAGCTGACCTCGGTGCTGGTCCGTTTTCGAAAAGTTTTTTTCCTTTGGTTCTTCATCGTCTGGTTCTTTTGCATTTTTCTGCTGCCCGAGATCAACCGCATCAGCGTCTTCAACAAAGCGCGGGTCCTGGAATCGGCTGAAAAGGTCAACCTGGAAAAGTTCCGCACCCTGATGGTCCTGGAAAAAAAATTCCGCGATTATCTTAAAGTGAATCCGGCCACTCCCCTGGAGCAGATCCGGCAAATGCAGAAAAAATTCGCCGTCCAGTTCATCAACAGCAGCTATTTGGTGAACACCGGCCTCGAAACCAAGTATCTCCGCGATGTGGAAAAAGTGATCGCCGGCCATGAGCGGCAGTCGGTCCTTTTTCCCACGACCTTTTATCACTTTCTTACCGGAGAGGCTTCGGGGAAGGGTTATTACGGATACCTGGACTTCATGGATTACATCATGAAGCTGCGCAACCGCTTTATGCATTTCTACCTGGAAAAGCGCTATGAAGGCAACGAATCAACCGTGGAATCGTTTGTGAAAAACGATGAAAATATTTTCCGCGCCCGAAGCCGCCTGCCAAAAACTTTCTGGCTCGGGCTGCTGACCACCATATTTTATTCAGCCGCTTTCCTGGCCATGACCTACTGGCTGCTGCGCCGCCAGGTGTTCCTGCCATGATCGCCTTAAAAAACCTGACCTTGGAAAAAGACGATTTCTACCTGTCCGCTCTTAGCCTGGAAATCGCCGCGGGCGAGATCTATTTTTTGCTCAACCGCCTTGATCAGGACAACGATTTCCTGTTCCTGATCTTAAGCGGATTCCAGGCTGCCGGGAACGGGGAAATCTCCTATGACGGTAATCGCCTCCTCGGGGCGAAGCATCCCGAAACCGCTGTTTTCATAGATCGCGTTAACGATCGTGCCGATTTCGATACCGAGGCCCGCCTTGGCCAGTGGTTCGATTTTTTATGCGCCCAGGGCCTCGGCAGCGAGGACATTTTCAAAACGCTGCTGGTCGGCAATTTTCATGAACGGCAATTGAAAAAAATGGTGCGCGACCTGGCTCCGGAAACCTTCAAGCTGGCTTACCTGGCCATCTGCCTGGCCGCAAACAGCGCCAATGTCGTGATCAATAATTTCATCAAGGGGTCAGGAAAAAATTTCGAACTGAAATTCAACAAGCTGCTGCTGCAACAAAAAGCTGCGGGCCGCGCCATCCTGTTCTTGGGCAGCGATATTTTTTACGCTTCGGAAATCGCCGACCGGGTGGGCTTCCTCAAGAACGGCCGTTTGATGTTTGAAGCCGCGGCCGCCGATCTGAAGGAAATGGACATCAAGGACCTTTATTTGAAATTTTTAAATTGATATTTTCTGCCGGATTTTTTTTTCTTTTGCCATTCCGTTATTTTGCGGTAAAGGGATGAGCGAGAAATGCCCAGGATCTCGGCCGCCTGGGTATTGTTTTGAGCGGTCCGGCGCAGGACTTTTTTGATATGAGCGATCTCTATTTCGGCCAGGCTGAGTTCACGATCATCGCCGCCGGCAATTTTTCCGGGCTGGAGGATCTTGAGCGGCAGGTGCTCGGGCCGGATCAGGGTGTGGTGGCCGGAGGCGGAGATCTTGAAAATGGTATTTTTCAATTCGCGCACATTGCCCGGCCAGCCGTATTCGCTCAGCAGGTGCTGCGCTTCAACGCTGAAGGCGGATATTGGCCTTGAATTGGCCAGGTTGGCAATACGCAGGAAATGGTCGGCCAGGGGGACGATATCGGTTTTTCTTTCCCGCAGAGGCGGGATGTGGATCTTCAGTTCGTCTATTCGATAAAAGAGGTCGGCGCGAAAATGCTTTTGCCTGACCTCGTCTTCCAAATCCTTGTTGGTGGCGGCCAGGACACGGATATCGACACGGACGGGATTTTTGCTTTTCAGCGGGGTGACTTCGCCGTTCTCCAGGACGCGCAGGAGCTTGGCCTGGATATTGGGCGGCAGTTCGCCGATCTCATCCAGAAAGATCGTGCCTTTGTCGGCCAGAGCGAACTTCCCGTGTGAATCCGCGTAAGCGCCCGTGAAGGCGCCCTTTTTATATCCGAACAATTCCGATTCGGCCAGGTTTTCCGGAATTGATGCGCAGTTAACGGAAAGCAACGGCTGGTTATTGCGCTGGGAGCAGGCATGGATGGCCTGGGCCATCAACTCCTTGCCGGTGCCGGTTTCACCGCTGATCAGGATGGTGTGGACTGTGGCCGCGTATGAGCTGGCCGTGCGGATCAGCTCTGCCATGATCCTGCTGTTGAATGTGAATTTGTCGAAGCCGGCCACGCTGCTGATCTCTTGTTTGAGGTCCTGGCAGTCGCTGCGGGCCTGGATGAATTTGAAAATACGATGAAGCGTGATGAGCAGCAATTCCGGGTTTACCGGTTTTTGCAGAAAATCGTGCGCGCCTTTTTTCATCGCCAGCACTGCTGTTTCAACGGAACCGGTCCCGGTCAGCACCACCATGCGATCAGGGTAATGCCGGGAAAATCGTTCCAGGATGTCCAGACCGTTGCCGTCGGGCAGAGTCAGGTCCAGGAGAACCAGGTCAAAGGAGCTCTCTTGCAGCTGGCGCATGGCATCGGCCAGGCAAGCGCTTTGGGTGACGCGAAAACCATTCTGGCCAAGGAATTTGTCAAGCGCTTCGCGCAGAGGCTTGTCATCCTCAACCAGCAAAATGTGTCTTTGCTTTTCCATGTTCACCTCGCGGGCAGGATCAGGCTGACCCTAGTCCCTTGCCCGGAACTGTGGATTTCCAGGTCTCCCTTCAGGGTTTTCATGATGCTGTAGGAAATGTACAGTCCCAGCCCGGTACCTTCCTTTTTGGTTGTGAAAAAGGGCTCCAACACCCTATCCTTGATCGAGTCGGGAATGCCCGGACCATTATCGGTTATGGCGATGATATGGCGGATGTTCTTGGGCAGGTCCTTGTATTCGCTGTAAATGCGGATATGGATGGCCGCGTTTTCTTGGTTGCTCAGCGCTTCCAGGGCATTGAACAGAACATTGATGAAAACCTGTCTCAAGCGGTTGCCGTCGCTGGAAACCTGGATCTCTTTTTCAGCCTGAACCCGAACCTCTACCCGGGAGGGGATTTTATTGGCCGGAATTTCCCCCAATGTGCGTTCAATAAATTCGCGCAGGAAAATGGGGGCGACGTGCAGGTCCTTGAATTTGGAAAATACCAGCAGGGATTCGATCATATGGTTGGCCCTGGCGATCTCGCGGTTGATCGTTTCGTAGGTGCTGCTGATCTTTTCGTTGGCCGGCAGTTGTTTCTTCATGGTAGCGAGTTCAAAAAGAACGGTGGTTAGAGGTGTTCGCATTTCATGGGCCAGGGAGGCCGCCATTTGACCCAGCAAGACCAGGCGATCGAATTTGAACAGCCGGTAATAATTTTTGTCGTTTTCATATTCCATCTGTTCGGCTTCGATCTGGGGAATGAACATGAGCGCTGCCGTTTGCGCGGCTTCGGCCAAAACGGAAACCGATTTGCGCTCAGCGGTATCCATGGATGCCAGCAGCAGACCTCGGAAATACTTGCGGGCGTGCAGGGGAATAACCAGGTTCAGCGAATTCTTGGCAAAGAAATCATCACTGTCACGGTTGAACAGGTCGAAATACATTCGATTTTGGGTGTCGGCCAGCAGAAATTCGCTGCGGCCGGTGAAACTTTCGATCAAATTGGCTTCTTCACTTATAAGAGGCAGCCCCGTTTCCTTGCCGTCTCCGCTGTAGGGCCGGAACACATTGCCTTCAGCATCCTTGTAATACAGTATGTAGCGCCGGCAAGGAAAATATTTTTGCAGAAGAACCGGGAAAGAAGGTAGAAAAGAACGAGCGCTGCGTGCTTCCTGGAGCGACAGGGCTGTTTGAGTGAGGAATTCCTTGGGTTGAGATAGACGCATTTTTTCTCTTTTTTCAGCGAATTTTTACTATATACTGCTAACAAAGCCTTGTCAAACCCCGCTTTTTACTTGCTTTTTAGCGGCGGCTGTGTTATTTTTATTATTTACTTTTGGGAGTCGAAAATAGTAAAAGCCAAAATCAATGAAGTTCACTACATTCTCAAAGGAAAAGCCGTCTTATATAAAAAAATAAGTTGGAGGTGCTCATGGCGCGGGTCAATCTGTTTTTCAGCAAAGATCACGAATGGCTGCGGGTCGAAGGAGATATGGCCGTGGTCGGGATAACTGATTATGCCCAGCATGAGCTGGGAGACGTGGTTTTTGTTGACCTGCCGGCCGTGGGCAAGGAATTGAAGAAGGGTGATTCCGGCGCCAATATAGAATCGGTCAAGGCCGTCTCTGATGTTTATGCCCCGGTTTCCGGAAAAATAGTCGAAGTGAACCAGAACTTGAGCAACGCTCCGGTATTGATCAACCAGGAACCTTTCGCTGCCGGCTGGATCTTCAAGATCAGCATGACCCAGGCGTCCGAATTGCAGGAACTCATGGACGAGAAAAAATACGACGAATACCTGAAGGGCATAGCCGGGGAGTGAGTGATGAGCTATCCGTCCCGGACCGATGCTGTTAGGGAAGAAATGAAGAAATCCATCGCCAGCAAGCCGCTCTTAGAATGGCGCCGGGGAGAGAACATTTGAGCGTCCAAAACGTGATTCTAAAACTTCAGGAGTTCTGGGCCGAAAGGGGCTGCTACATCGCCTCCGGCTACGACAGCGAGGTTGGGGCCGGGACCATGGCTCCGGACACTTTTTTCCGGGTTTTAGGCAAAAAACCCTGGCAGGTGGCTTACTGGCAGCCGGCGCGCCGTCCCGATGACGGCCGTTACGGCCAAAACCCCAACCGCGTGCAGAAGCACAACCAGTTTCAGGTAATTCTAAAGCCGGTGCCGGTCGACGGGCAGCTGCTGTTTTTGGACAGTTTGATCTATCTCGGCGTCGACATCCGCATCCACGATATCAAATTCGACGATGATAACTGGGCTTCGCCTTCTCTGGGGGCCTGGGGCGTCGGTTGGCAGGTGATGTGCGATGGGCTGGAGATCACCCAGTTCACTTATTTCCAACAGGCCGGGGGCATCGAACTAAATCCCAATTCCCTGGAGATCACCTATGGCGTGGAACGCCTGGCCATGTTCCTTGACGGCAAAAGCAATCTCTATGAACTGGATTGGGGCAACAAGGTTTCCTATGCCCATTTGAAGCTCGAGGAAGAACGGCAATTTTCCATTTATAATTTTGAATTGGCTGATATTGATATGCTGCGCGACCTGTTTGTGCAGTACCAGAAGGAAGCTGAAAGGCTTTTGGACCGCAACCTGTTCCTGCCGGCATATGACTACGTGTTGAAATGCTCCCATGCCTTCAACATCCTGGACGCCCGCAAGGCCATTTCCGTGGCCGAGCGCACTGCCCTGATGGGCATCATGCGCAACCTGGCGGCCCGTATCGCCCAGAAATATGTCATGCAGACTGAAGGTGAAAACCATGGCTGATCTACTTTTTGAATTGGGAGTCGAAGAGATCCCTGCCCTTGCCGTCAGCGGCATCCGCGATCAACTGCGCGATCTTTTCCTTTCCCGGCTCGACCAGGATCAAATCGCCCATGGTGACATCGAATGCGTTGCCAGTAACCGCCGCCTTATGGTGCACATCGCCAAGATCCCCGAGAAAACGGCGAGCAAAGAAGAGACCGTGCTGGGTCCGGCAAAGCGCATTGCCTTGGACGATCGGGGATTGCCGACCGTGGCCCTGAAAAAATTCTGCGAATTCCAAAAAGTCAAGCTGACCGACGTGGTGGAGATCGAAACCCCCAAGGGCAAATATTTGGGCATCACCCGGGCTGGGGGTGGGAGTGACGTGGCCGCGCTGCTCACGGCCGGGATACCTGTCATCCTGGCCGGTTTGACTTTCGCTAAAACCATGGTCTGGAACGAGTCACGGCTGCCCTTCATCCGGCCGATAAAGAATATTTTGCTTTTGTTCAATAACAAACCCCTGGATTGCGAATTTGCCGGGGTTAAATCGAGTAACAAGGTGTTCGGACACCTGCTGCTGTCCGACTCATATTTTGAAGTGAATTCTTTCAAGGATTATATCCAGGGCTTGAGCAAGAATTTCATCATCCTCAAGGAAGAGGAGAGAAGAAGCAAAATTCTCGCCGAGATCCTTGACATTGAAGAAGAATTGGAATGCAAGGTGAAACTGGATGATGAAATGCTGAATTACTACCTGTACAGCAATGAATACCCGGTGGTTTTCAGTGGTAGTTTCAATGCCAAGTACCTCAGCCTCCCCGCCGAGATCATCACCACCTTCATGACCCACGAAAAGAAGCTGCTGCCGGTGACCGACCAATCCGGAAAGCTGACCAACCATTTCGTCGGTGTTGCCAATATTCCCGATGAAAACAAAAAAGTCAGCCGCGGCAATGAAAAGGTTATTCAGGCCGCGTTTGAAGATGCCCAGTTTTTCTGGGATATTGACCGCAAGGAAGATTATTTCGCCCTGAAGCAGCTTCTGAAAAACGTCACGTTCCAGAAAGAATTGGGAACCTATTTCGAGAAAGTGGAGCGGCTGGCCGCCTTGGTCGATCTGTTGGTCAACGAAACCCAGAACGGGGCTTTGCGCGCCAAACTGCAGAAGGCGGCCTTCAATTGCAAAAATGATCTGCTGACCAAAATGGTGCGCGAATTTCCTTCCCTGCAGGGGATCATGGGCGGTTTGTATCTCCAGGCGGCAGGTGAGGATAAAGTGGTATGGAAGGCCATATACGGACATTATAAACCGCGCGGCCTGACGGACGAAAAGTTGGAAGACCTTGGTGCCGGAATCCTTTCCATCGCCGACCGCATGGACAATATCGCCGGTTTTGTCAGCAAGGGCATCAAGATCTCCAGCTCCAAGGACCCCTACGGCATACGCCGCGACGCTAATGCCGTCATCAAGATCATCATAGACCTGGAACTGGACCTGGATTTGGCGCCCCTGATCCGTTTAGCGGTTCTCAACTTCGCTAAAAATGACGCCGACCTTGAGCGGAACTTTAAAACCATCCGCGAACTGCTCGCCGCCCGGCTGGAAAACTACCTGAAAGATTACCTGAAATACAGATATGATGTGGTCAACGCGGTCATGGGCCAGGACACCATGGTCATCCGTGACAAGTTCCTGAAAGCCCAGGCTATCGTCAAACTGATCGATTCCGGGATGATCGAACCGCTGACGGCTTTGCACCGGCGTTTAAAAAACATCTGCAGCGATTCTGAGCGCTGCAAATTTTCCGAGGGGCTGCTGAAGGAAAAGGAAGAAAAAATTCTTTCGGATGTCTTCAAGGAATCCAAATCGCGCATTGACGACCTGATCATGAATAAGCATTATCTGCAGGCCAGTTCTGAGATCCTGGAGATGAAACCGATCATCGATCGATTTTTTGAAAAGATTCTGGTGATGGACAAGAACATGCCTCTGCGCAAGAACCGCATCGCTTTGCTGCAGCACATCGATGGACTGCTGACTGCCGTGGCCGATTTTTCACTGCTTGTCGAGATTAAACCAGGAGGAAAAACATGAAGGATACACTGAGCGAGAATTTACGCAACGTGGCTGTGCTCGGCCATGGTCAGAGTGGGAAAACCAGTCTGGTATCGGCTTTGCTTTACAACACCAAAATGGTCAACCGCCTGGGCAAGGTGGATCAGGGCAACACGGTCACCGATTTTGACGAGGAGGAGATCGCCCGCAAAATTTCTATCCAGGCGTCCCTGGCCTATGCCTATAAGGATAAATTCAAGATCAACATACTCGATACTCCCGGCTTCGCCAACTTCATCTGGGAGACCATGGTTACGCTGCGCGTGGTGGAAACCGGGATAATGGTGGTTTCAGCCCAAGAAGGCGTTCAGGTTCAGACCGAGAAATTTTTCGAGGCCATGGCCACCATGCAGAAGCCGCTGCTGTTCGTGATCAATAAATTGACCAAGGACCTGACCGATTTTGACAAGGTCTTCGACTCTCTTGCCGCAATGTTCGGCAAGAACGTGGTGGCCGTGCACTATCCGATCGGCAAGGGCCCGGATTTCAGCGGTCTGGTGGATTTAATCGAAATGAAGGCCTACCAGTTCGGCAGCGATGACAAAGGCGAAAGCACTGAGATTCCCATTCCCGATCAGCTCAAGGACGAGATCAGCCTGCGCCGCGAAGCGCTGCTGGAAAAGATCGCCGAAAACGATGAAAAACTCATGGATAAATATTTCGCTGCGGGCAGCCTGACCAGCGAGGAAATTCGCGCCGGGTTGAAGGACGCCATGGTTCAGCGCAATGTTTTTCCGGTCCTGGTCAGCGATGCTCTCAGCAACCACGGCGTGAGTCAGCTGCTGGATTTTATCATCGCTTTCTGCCCGGCCCCGACCGAAGTGGCTGCCGCGACCGCCAAGAACGGAAGCGTAGTCAAGGTCGACAAAGCTTCCCCTTTCGCCGGGCTGGTTTTCAAGACCATCTCCGATCCTTTTACCGGCAAGGTCTCATTGATCCGCGTTTTTTCCGGGACTTTCAAACCCGATACTTTTTATTTCAATTCCGTCAAGGAAGTCGAAGAGAGGGTGGCCGGACTGTTTTTACTTCAGGGTAAAATCCAGGAAAGCGCTGGAGAGGAGGTGCAGGCCGGTGATATCGTGGCCGTGGCCAAGCTCAAGGAAACCCAAACCGGGGATACCTTGACCACAAAGGCCGACAAGATCCGCTTGCCGGATATCGAATTCCCCATCCCGTCGATATCCTTCGCCATCGAGCCCAAAACCCGGGGCGATGAAGGCAAGATCTCCAACGCCCTGCAGCGCATCATGGAGGAGGACCCGACTTTGCGTATGCTGCGCGACCCGCAGACCAAGGAGCTGGTCATCTCAGGCAACGGCCAGCTGCATGTCGAGCTGGTGGTCAACAAGCTGAAGCACAAGTACGGCGTGGAAGTGTCGATGAAGGCGCCCAAGATCGCCTACCGCGAGACCATAATGGGAAAATCAGATGTGGAAAAGAAATACAAGAAACAGAGCGGCGGCCGCGGCCAATACGGCCACGTGCTCATCCGCATGGAACCCCTGCCCCGAGGGGGTGATTTCGAGTTCGTCAATGCCCTGAGTGGCATGTCTGTCCCGCGCAACTTCGTTCCGGCCATCGAAAAGGGGATCGTTGAGGCCAAGAATACCGGCGTGCTGGCCGGCTATCCGGCGGTCGATTTCAAAGTGGAACTGTACGATGGCAGCCACCATGAAGTTGATTCTTCGGATATGGCTTTCAAAATGGCCTCGTCCATGGCTTTCAAGTTGGCCATGAAGGCGGCCAAGCCCACCATCCTCGAACCGGTGGTGAAGGTGGAGGTGGTCATCCCCGAAGAGTTCATGGGCGAGATCAACGGCAACCTCAGCGGCCGGCGCGGAAAGATCCAGGGCATGGAGATCAAGGGCAAGAACCACGTGGTCAAGGCCGTGGTGCCCATGTCGGAAATGCTCGATTTCGAGCCCACCTTGACCTCGATCACCGGCGGCCGCGGCAGTTTTTTTATGGAATTCTCCCACTACGAGGAAGTGCCGAGCCATCAGCAGAAAAAAATCATCGACGAGGCGGTCAAGGAAGGCCGGGTCAAGGAAGAGGAAGAATAAAAAAGTGTTAGTGACAGTGTTAGTGTTAGGAAGAAAATTCATCGAAATATAAATCGAGACCTGGCCAGTGTCACCGGCATCGTGAAGGACCCATTTGATTTTGCCGGAAAGAAGGAAAAAACGAAACAGGGTTTATGGGTAGGGGAGGGTTTGTAACCCTACATACATTTAATGAAATTAGCCGAATTTGATTTTGTTTTACCGGCCGAACGGATCGCCCGTTTCCCCACCGATCGCCGCGATGAATCCAGGTTGCTGGTATTGGACCGCAAGGACGGAAAAATCACCCATGCCACTTTCAAGCAGCTGCCCGATGTGCTCGCTGCCGACGATTTTTTGGTCATGAACAATTCACGGGTGCGGCCGGCCCGCCTGCTGGGCCGCATCGGCGGCAAGGCAGTCGAAATGCTGGTGGTGCGCAACCTGGGCGACAAAAAAGTTGAAGTTCTTTGCCAGCCGGCAAAGTATTTCAACCTGGGAGCGATATTCTGCGGCGCGGACGGGCTGGAGGCCGAGGTGCTCGAAACGGGTCGGCACGGCCGGCGCCTGCTGCTTTGCAACCGCGAGTATGAGCAAGTCCTGGCCCAGGGCTATGCGCCGCTGCCGCCGTATATCAAGCGCAAATACGCTGAAGCGATTAATTATCGCAGTTTCGACCTGGAGCGCTATCAGACAATCTATGCCCGGAATGCCGGTTCCATTGCCGCTCCCACAGCCGGGCTGCATTTCACTCCAGAGGTTCTGGCACGCATCCGCGCGAGCAATCCGCTGCTGGAGATAACCCTGGAGGTTGGCGAGGCAACATTTCAGAAGATCGAAGCCGAGGATATCAGCCGGCACCGCATGGGCAGCGAAAAAATCAGGATCGCTGCCGAAGTAGCCCATCGAATCCTGGCTTTAAAGGAGCAGGACAAGAAACTTCTTGCTGTCGGTACCACCTCGGTCCGTGCCCTGGAGAGTTACGCGCTATTGTCCGAACCATGCCAGGAGTTCGATTCCGATATTTTTATCAGTCCGGGATTCCGCTTCCGCATGGTGGACAAGCTGCTCACCAATTTTCACCTGCCGCGGTCCTCGCTGTTCATTCTGGCCGCCGCTTTTGCCGGCACGGACCTGCTGCAGGAAACTTACCGCCAGGCCATTGCCCAAGGCTATCGCTTTTTTTCTTACGGCGATGCCATGCTGATCGTTTGAAAACGCTGCGCTCAAAAAAATCGTAATCGAGTTCTGATCCCCCCTTTTTCCCCCCTTCGATAAGGGGGGGAAAGGCAATTGATCGAGCTTTCAATTTTTACTTCGGTTGGCAGTGCTTGTTTCTTAACCCCCTTTGCTAAAGGGGGGTGGCGCAGCCGGGGGATTAGTATTTAGTGGCAGGCATAAATGTTTACTCCGAGATACTGATCCCCCCTGTATCCCCCCTTGGTAAGGGGGGAGGGGAACCGCCGGCAATATTGCCTTTTTCTTAACCCCCTTTGTTAAGGGGGGTGGCGTAGCCGGGGGGATTTGGATAATGCAGCATTGCTTTTTTCTTCATGTATCACGAATTTCAAGCTTACGGCGATGCCATGCTGATCGTATAAGATGAAACGAACTATCGTGACGCGTAACGCGTGACGCGTGACGAGGAAGAAAAGTTCGAAGTTCGATGTTGAAGAAAAAAAATCCAAATCCCAAATACCAAATCACAAATAAGCACCAAGCACCAATGACCAAAACGAAAACAAGAGACTTGAAAGGGCTTTCGTTTGGGAAATTGGAATTTGGAACTTGGAATTTATTTGGAATTTGGGATTTGTGATTTGGAATTTAAGCTCGGCAAGGGAAAAACAATGGAGCTGTGTATCTTTCCCACAGCGGTCGTTAAAAAATATTTGTTGCCGCATTGACAATCGAATTTGATTTGAATAAAATACATTTTTCCATTTGGCACATCAAGCGAGGAGAGGTTAAATGAAAACGCTAGGTAAGGCAGAATTGCCTTATAAAATATTCAAAAGCGGCAAGGTGCGTGATGTGTTCGAAGTTGACGGTCGTCTGCTGATCGTCTCCAGCGATCGCATATCGGCGTTCGATTATGTTCTCCCATCCCTGATCCCCGGCAAAGGGCAGATATTGAACCGCATCGCCGGCTTCTGGTTCGCTAGGACCCAGAACCTGATCCCCAACCATGTGATCAGCACTGAGCCGGAAAAGCTTCTGGAATTTGCCGCCCAGGCGGATATTCTGGAAAAACGCTCGCTTCTGGCCAAGAAACTCGAAGCCTTTCCCATCGAAGCCATTGTCCGCGCCTATATAGTGGGATCGGGTTGGAACACTTACCAGAAAACCGGGACCATCTGTGGGGTCAAGCTTCCGCTGGGGCTGAAATTCGCCGATTCTCTCCCCGAACCTATATTCACGCCCACGACCAAGGCCGATACGGGCCATGACGAGAACATTACCTCAGAACAGATGGCCGATCAACTGGGTGAGGAGACTGCCGCCGAGATCAAATCTCTTTCCCTGCGGTTGTTCGCTGCGGCCAGCGCCTATGCGCTTGAAAAGGGCATCATTATAGCCGACTCCAAGTTCGAATTCGGCCGTGACGACAATGGCAACGTGGTTCTTATCGACGAGATATTCACTCCCGATTCTTCCCGGTTCTGGAAACGCGACGAGTACAGGCCCGGGCAGGAGCCGCCACCGTTCGACAAGCAGTTCGTACGAAATTTCCTCCTTGGTTCCTCCTGGGACCGCAAGTCGCCGCCGCCGCAACTTCCTGCCGATGTGATCGTCTCCACGACCGAGAAATATGGGGAGATTTTCCGTATCCTGACCGGTCAGGAACCATGAGCGGCGAATTGAACATTCTGG
>JALHTJ010000287.1 GCA_022865785.1 Candidatus Aminicenantota bacterium | reverse complement strand
TTATTTAACAAATCAATCCGGCCGATCGCTACGCTCCGGATGATTTCAAACGTTAGGCGCAAATACAAGAGGAGGATAAAGACGGATGCCATTTTCTGAAATTGAACTGAAATATATAGAAAACACTGTCGGTAAATTGTGTAAGCGAAGATCTCCAGCACAATTTTGCAATCAATTGCGAACGATTTTTGCAGTCAAAAGAAATGATGTAACTGTTTACGAAGAAAGACCGGTCTGGGATAACCCGAAGCAATGGTCAAGCTTGCCCGTGGCAAAGTTTAAGTACATCAGGAAAGGTAATGCCTGGAAGCTCTATTGGATGAGAAGAGATATGAAATGGCATTTATACGAAATGCCCTATGATACAAAGATACTTGAAGCTCTGATCCAGGAAGTGGATAGCGATCCACACGGTGCATTTTGGGGCTGATTAACCAAATAACCAAGGTGTGCAGCGGATCGCCGATAAAATCGGCTCCCGCTGATGCCTGTGTTAGCGATGAATAAAACAATGATGACAAAGAAATTAATAGAAGATGCTTTAGAAGCCACGCAGTGCATCATCAGTGTGATGGGCGATCATGCTGGGGAAGGGGTTGACAAGATTTTCAAACGAAAAATTGAAGACATAACAAAGATCAACCGCACTTTTTGGTTAGTTAAATCACCAAAAGCAAAACCCGAGTTAGTCCAGAAAATGTGCCGCTTCGATTCTTCCTATGTTATTTTTGTCGAACCGGCGACCAAGGGCGGTGCACGCCCCGCTATGGTCAATAAAAAAGCCACGACATTTTCGGAAAATGGACTTACATGGAATCCGCTACCAAACCAGTTAGGCCCTGTTACCGGCAAACTCGATTCTCGGGCTTATGCCTTGGTTTTCAATAAATTGGAAACGATTGATGTAAAACAGGAAATAGACCTTTGGCACTACGCAGATTTTGCTAATCAGGAGAACCCCATTAGAATGATATTAGAGCCTTATAATAAATTTTCTACGCTTTTTGCGCAGAAAATTTGTTATCTAAGGCTCTTATCCAGTTCATCTGGGCTAGGCTGTTCAACTGTCTGCGCAATAAAAAAGGATATGACAGGACACCCCGAAAGACTAAAGTCTCGTTTCCGGCGTGTTGTTGCGGTTGGTCTTCTCGTAGCGCCATATTGCGTATGGGTAAAATAAGTTTCGCTAACAAGCTGCTAAAGCCGATCGCAGCCCGCTGGGCTGCTATCCATAACCAAATATTTTCCAACAATATACTTGACAAATGTAGCCATTAGGCTACAATATGATCATGATCGAAATCCGCAAAACTGAAACTTTTGCCAAATGGATCGATGGACTGCAAGACATTCGTGCTCGTGCTCATATCCTTGTACGAATTGAAAGACTCGCGGCCGGAAATCCTGGAGACGTTAAGCCAGTTGGTGAAGGCGTGTCTGAAATGCGGATTGATTATGGCCCCGGATATCGGGTTTACTTTAAAAAGATAGGAAAACAGGTGGTCATATTACTAGCTGGTGGCAACAAGAGTAGCCAGTCCAAGGACATTAAAACCGCCTTATTTATATCACGTAATTTATAGGAGAAATCATGGCAAAAACAAAAATATCCAAATACGATGTCGCAGAGCACTTACGTACTCCAGAGGAAATGGCAGCTTACTTTGAAGCATGCCTTGAGGAAGCAAATGGTGATGCAGCCTTTATTGCTAAAGGTTTAGGTGATATTGCACGAGCCAAGGGTATGACACAAGTTGCACGTGATGCTGGATTATCTCGTGAAAGTCTATACAAAGCACTTTCTGGAGAGAGAAGCCCAGGATTTGACACAATCTTGAAAGTCTTGCAGGCTCTTGGCTTGAAATTGCATGCGGAAGCAATGCGGACAAATTACTAACCCTGCTGAGCAGGATAAGTAACTTAGAAAACAAATTAACTTGTTTTTTTACCAAGTTAATTTGCTTTAAGTTACTAAAAGCCCAACCAGCTGCTAAAGCCTATCGCAGCCCGCTGAGCTGCTCCGGCTTAACTTTTCATTCACAATTTAATAGTCCCAGGTTCTTGTTATGGCCGATCGGTCCCGGCTTGGACCGGGCCGGCGCCGGCGATGACGCCGTTCTTCACGGTGATGCGATAGACGATCTGCGCGGCAGTATTTTTGGCCAGCAGCACCTCGCAATCCGGCCAATGACTGGACAGGCGCAGGGCGGCGTAATAAGCGATCTTTTCAAAATTACCGGCATTTTTGGAATCGCTGTTAAAAACGATCACTGCTTTTTTTTCGGCATCCACGGCCTGGATTTCCACCAGGCCTTCGGTGTTTTTTAAATAGGCCAGGGTGCTGGCCAGTGATTTTCTGTCACCGCTCCCGCCGCCGATGATGGTCAGGGTGAAAAAGACGATCAAAACAACTCCCAGTCCGGCCGCGACCGCGTAGATCATTTTGTTGGATCTTTCGGGATTGATTTTTTTTATTTTTGTCCTGATCATGGCTGCTGCCCTTGTTCCAGAAAAACGCATGCCGCTTCGGCAAACAGGACCGGGGCTACTTTTAGTATTTCCTCATCGACGCTGAAGGTCGGCGTGTGCAGGGCGCTGTTGCCGCCGCTGCCCAAAAAGAACAACAGCGAGGGGATGTGCCGCGAATAAAGGGCGAAATCCTCGCCGATGGTCAGCGGTTCGGCAAAATGGACGTTCTCCCGGCCCAGGATTTTTTCGAACACGGGCAAAAACAGTTCATACAGCCCCGGGTCGTTGTTGACGAAAGGGTTCACTTTCTCAAAATCCAGGCGGGTCTTGATTCCGAAAGCCGTCTCCAGCCCCAGCAATATTTTCTCCATGCCGCCGCGGATCTGGTTTTCCTGCTTTTCAGAAAAAGTGCGTACCGTGCCTTCCATGTCCACGCTGTCGGCGATCACGTTGCTGCGTACGCCGCCGTTGATCTTGCCGATACTCAGCACGGCTTTTTCGCCCGGATCCTTGCTGCGGCTGATCAGGGTCTGGAACTGGGAAATGGCCGCTGCCGCCGCAACGATGGCGTCGATTCCCTGGTGCGGGAAAGCCCCGTGGCTGGCTTTGCCTTGAATATGGATGTAAACCCAGGCCACGTTGGCCATGATCGGCCCGGGCCGCAGGCTTAC
>JALHTJ010000286.1 GCA_022865785.1 Candidatus Aminicenantota bacterium | reverse complement strand
TATAATGGTCCAAAGCATGAAAAAAGACGCCTTGGAACTGAAAGCGGAAGAAACGGCATCTTTTTGGGAACTGTTGGCTGCCCAGGAAAAAAAACTTTTCAATTTCCTGCACAAAGCCCTGAATTTCTCCGAGGACAGCTCCGACCTTTATCAGGATGTCGTGATCCGGGCCTGGAAATATTTCCCGACTTTCGATCAAAAACGGAGTTTCTCGGCCTGGATCTTCGCCGTTGCCCACAACGAGATAAAAAAATATTTCAAAAAGCGCCAAGCGGACCAAAAGGTGATCCCCTTGGCGCTGCTGGTCGTGGAACCTTCCGCCCATGCCGGCGATCCGGCCGTGGCCCTGATCCACGGCGCGGCTATGCGGTTGCCCCCGCGGCAGCGGGAGATATTTTTCCTTTTCTATTATAACAAATTTTCCATTGCCGAGATCGCCGCCATCTGCGGTTTGCGCCAGGGCAATGTGAAATTCATCCTCAGTCGCGGCCGCGAGGCCGTGCGTCAAAATTTGGAGGCAACCCATGAAAAATGACGATCTGGATATATTCATTTCCCGTAATCTTGAAAAGCTGGAGTTGGATATACCCCCCGAAGTTCAAGACAATGTGCGGCAGCGGCTGGCGGCTTTGGCCGATCGGCCGCGTCCTGCGGCCTGGAAAAGGATTGTGCTTTGGGCGCCCGTGCTGGCCGCGGCCTTGTTGATCATTATTGTTTCCATATCCATGCTGTTCCCGCATCGGCCGGAAATAAAAAAGATCACCCAGATCCGCACCGAGTTCAGCATCCCGGAAAAGAACATCAAGATCGTCTGGGTGCAGCGCGATGATTTCCAACTGCCCGAGACAAAAGGATGAGGGAAAATGCTCTTCATGGAAATGACAGATAAAAAAATTATTGGAGGTCGAAAATGAAAAAAATTTTATTGGTTGTTATTTTGGTGCTGGTGTTCGCTTTTCTCCCGGTTATAGCCGAAGAGCAGAAAACACAGCCGGCGGCGGATAATCCCGGTTCCGAGGAGACAGTAGTTAAAAGCTATACCCTCAACTATGTATCGCCTAAATTCATCAAGGAGTCACTGGGGATATATTTGCGCACTTGCTCATTTGGCGAAGGATCCAACCTTATTTCTGTCGCTTTGTATAAAAAGGATATTGCCGCTTTTGAGGAGCAATTACGCAAGCTTGATGTGGAAAAGAAAACCATCCAATTGCGTATATTCACCGTCATCGCAAGCAAAGAGGGTAAAAGCGACACAATTGAAAACAAGGACCTAAAACGGGTTCTCGCTGAAGTCAGCAACCTGCTCAGTTTTAAATCATATGTGTTGGACGGTGCATCAACGATTACGGTTAAAGAGGGTGCGGGGTTCAGTACGCTAGCACTCTCTTCAGCAATGAGTGAAAATATGCGTTTTGACTTCAAAGGGATTTCTGTTTTGATCGGCCGCGGCGGCAAACGATCGGTCAAGCTGGCATTCTGGCTGAATCAAACGAGCAACAAGCAGGAATTGCTGAGTTCGGAGACCGAGATCGCTGAGAATGGTTATTTGGTGGCCGGCGTCTCGCGTATCGGCAATGACGGCAGGTCGCTGGTGCTGGTGATCAATGCCGAGATCAAGTAGGGCGGATCGGGGGTGAGGCCCTTGGTATGGCAGAGCGCAGAGTAGCCCCATCCCCAGCCCTTCCCCTAAAGGAGAAGGGAGTAAGAGATTCCTCGATGCCTTCATAGAACCTTAAAATGCAATCCCCCTCGCCTTTAGGAGAGGGGGTATGGGGGTGAGGCTCCTGGCGGGCCATCCAGTTGACTGAAAGGCGTATCCCGGATATAGTTTTATCCGGCTGTCTTTTTTTGCAGTGCCGGCAGGGACGGCAACCGAGGAGGAGGCATGAAGAAGATCGGCATCATTATTTGCGGCCGCTACCAGAGTTGCGGTGGCGGCAAGTGTTTCCGCGCCCTGCGCGAACGGGTCGGGGCCTTTGCGGCCTATCCGAAGGACGAGACCATTGAGGTCGTCGGCTTTGCCAACTGCGGCGGCTGCCCCGGGGGCAACATCGAGTACGTTCCCGCGGAAATGATAAAAAACGGCGCCCAGGCCATCCACCTGGCCACCGGGCTGGTGGTCGGCTATCCCCCTTGCCCGCACATTCGCAAGTTCAAAGAATTCATCGAGACCGCCTACGGGCTGCCGGTCGTGATCGGCAGCCATCCCATCCCCCTTAAATATCTCGAAAACCATGAAAAACTGCCGTTCTGGAAGCAAACCAAAATGGCCGAGATCGCGGGAGAACTGATGAACGAGGACCGCCTTGTCATGGAAACATACAATTGAACATGGAGTATAGATGAATCAGAACGCGAAAGAAGGAAAGGTCGATCCCGTGTCCGTGCTGTCCAACCCCTGCGATATAGACTTTATTTTTTCCGGTGAAAAAAAAACCATGGT
>JALHTJ010000285.1 GCA_022865785.1 Candidatus Aminicenantota bacterium | reverse complement strand
GCCTTGAGGCGCCGTCATATTCGTAAGTTTCGCCGGTGGTATCCAGGACCCCGGAGGCCAGCTGGATGGCGCGGTTGGTCAGCAGGTTCAGGTCATTGTAGGTGTTAGTCACCACCGTGCCGTTGCGCTGCTTCTCGGTCAAAACGTTGCCGTTCAGATCGTAGGTATATTCGATGAACGTGTTGTCGGGATAGATCACCTTGGTCAGCCAGTTGCGCTTGGAGACCGTATCATACTCATAGCGCGTCTGGTTGTTGTTGGCGTCGGTGATGGAAATGAGATTATTGCCGGCATCGTAGGCAAATAGAGTCGCCAGCTTCTCCCCTGTCTCAAGTTCCCTGGTGGTCTTGACCTTGCGGCCGAATGAGTCGTACTCGTGATAGATCTTGTGCCCTTCGGCATCGATGGAGCCGCTCAGGTTGCCCCTTTCGTCATAGAAGAACATGGTTATGGCTTCCTGGGAAGTGCCGGCGTTCTCGGTCAGCTTTTCGACCTTGTTGAAGGCGCTGTAGACATACCTGGTTTCATAGCTGGAAAATGTGCCGTCAGCAGCCTTCTCCTTTTCCACCTTTCTGGTCATATTGCCGCGGCCGTCCTCATAATAGTATTCGACCACGTTGCCGGCGGCATCTTCCTCTTTGAACACCTTGCCTTCCTTGTCCTTGCTCACCTTGGAGACCCGCCCCAGCGGATCGGTGATGGTGATCTCCTGGCCGCCCTCTGGAAGATCGGCGTAGCCGTACACATAGGCGACGTCTTCGCTCGTCTCCAAAAGCCTGTCAGAACGCGAGGCCATCCGTCCCAACGGATCGTTGAGCGTGGTGCTCTGGCGCAACAGGGTGCCGCTTGAGTTGAGGCGCTTGATGGTCAGCAGGTTGCCGAAATTGGCGTGGGAAATGACGGTCTCGTTGCCCAGGGGATCCAGGACCGACTTGACGCGGTCGAAGCCGTCGTAGGCCATGATGGTCGCCTTGCCGCGGGCGTCGGTGATCTGGGTCAGGTTGCCGTTGCCGTCGTAGTCGAACTGGCTGCTGCCGGCCCCGGCCCCAGCCCCACTGGTCAGGTTGGAGATCAGGTTGCGGTTGTTGTAGGCGAATGTCGTGCTGCGGCCCGAGGCGTCGTCAATGGCGGTGACATTATCATTGAGGTCATAGTTGTAGCTGGTGATGCCCAGGCCGGTTTGGCTGAAGGTCTTCAGGTTGTTGCGGCCGTCATACGTGGAGGTAAATGAATTGCCGATCGCTCCCCAGAGTTCGTTCTTGGAAGTCTCATTGCCGTTGTTGTCATAGCTGTGCGTGGCCGACAACTGCATGGGCGACAGCGAACCCGCCGCCGTGATGTTTTCGCTCTGCACCTGGTTGAAAGTGTCGAGGCTGTAGCTGGCATTGGTGCCGCTGCTGTCGCTGAACCGGCTCAGGTTGCCGGCGGCATCATACTGATCAAATTGGCGGCTGCTCATGGCCGTGGCCGCCTGCTTCAAATAACCGCCGCTGGCCGGATCAAGAGTGCGGCCGCTCTCCGATGAGGCGCTGCCGCCGGGAGCCGCCTCGGGATGGTAAAAATAAGCGGTGCGGTTCTGCATGGGGTCGGTTTCGGCCGTGAGCTGTCCGTAGGCGTTGTATTCATAAGCGAAATTGACGCCGGGCATGTTGGTCTGCACAGCAGTGATGTTGCCGTTGCCGTCCAGAGTATGGCTGGCCGAAAGGCTGTTGGGCAAGGCCATGGTCTTGACCTGGTTGGAGTAATGGTCATAGGTAAAAGTGGTGACGCGCGAGCCCTCGTCGGCGCCCTTGGCACCCGGGTTCTCGGTCATGGCCAGCAAATTGCCCCGGCTGAGCTTTTCGGCATTGCCCGCGTCATAGGTGTACTGGGTAAAATTGCCCTCAGGATAGGTGACCGAATTCACCAGGCTGCTGGCATTGTAAGCGAATGTCGTCTGCTTGCCGCCTTCGGTGACCGCCAGCGGGTTGCCGGCGGCGTTGTGGCCGTAGGTGCGGTTGACGCCGTTGCCGTCGGTGGTCGAGGCTGAAGAACCGGCGCTGACGATTACGGTTGCCCCCCCTATCTTTTCTGTGGTCAACTTGTCATCTTCATAGGTCATTTGCAGACAGGGCTGCCCGTTGGGGTCGGTGATGGAGACCAGGTTGTGCCCTTTCTTCAGGTCGTTGGTGTAAGCCGCGGTCGAATAGCCATAGCTTTTGCCGCGCGGATTTTGTTGTTCCTCACCTTCGCCCAAGATAGCCCTGACCAGGTCGCCGTGCAGGTCGTACTCATAGGTGACCTTGCGGCCGGCGAAATCGCTGATGGACTTCAGGCGCCCCGACTCCGGGGTCACGGTCTGGTTGGCGGCGATCAGCACCGGATAGTATTCGAAGACGATCAAGCGGCCCATGGTTTCCTGCACGGCCGAAAGCCTGCCGCCGAAATCGTAGTAGAACTCCATCTTGTTGGCGTTGCGGTCCTGCAGGCGGCTGAGGCGTCCCTGCGGGTCGAAGATCTCGATGAAACGGTCGGGATGGATCAGGGTGTAGGTGCCGTCCTGGCGCTTGTCCAGTTCGGTCAGGGAGCCCACAGGCGCTTCGTAGCCGGTCACGATATCCCCGGCTTTTTGGGCCACATAACGCTCGCGCCGGCCCATGCCGTTGAAGTAGAGGATGTCGCCGGCGGGCAGTTCCAGCAGCCGGCGGTTGTAGGCATGGTCCCAGTTCCAGCCCAGCGGGCCGGAATAGACGCTCTGCGCTTCATGCTTGCGGCTGAAGACGAAATCGAAGCCGCGGCCGGGTATGCGCAGGTCGGTCTCCTGGTTGAAAAACTCGCCCGAGTGGAGATAGACCGCTGAGGCTGCCGGGACGTCAAGCAGGCCGGGCCCGGCGAAGGAGACTTCGCCGTTGCCCGTGGAGGGGTTGTTGGCCGGCTCGGGATCGTCGCTGTCCACGTACTCGGCGCGGATCGCGGTTTTGACGGCAACGGCCTGCTGCAGGTCACTCTCGCTGAGGTAAGTGAGCACCGTGCTCAGGTCGGCCGCCAGGCCGGCCCGGACCATGTCGCCGCTCAGCAGTTTTTTCCCGGCGTATGTGTCTTCGGGGTCAACGGTCAGGCGCACCGGCTGGGAAATGAAGAGGCCGTAACCTTCGTCGCCGTACTTGGCGGCAGGATCGGTGCTCAGCAGCAGGTTCTGGGCGGCGATGCGGGTCGGGACCGCGTTGGCGCCCTGCTGCCAGGGCAGCATCGGCGCGCCGGCGGCGTTCAGGCTCAGGAGTTCGACCTTGACCTGCACGCCGGTCGCGGCCGCAGCCTGCGGCAGGTAGACCATGACGTAAATATCCTTATTAAGCGGATAGGCGGGCGAATAATCGCCGTTTTCCAGGCCCCAGGGCTGCAGAAAAAGCTCTTCACGGAATTTTCCCTCGTTGTCCTTGACCATGATCTTGACCTGGGGATTGGCCAGCTTCTGGCTCTCGATGCCGCGCTGCAGATCGCCGACATAGAGTATTTGCGTCTTTTCGTCCACGGCCAGGCCGTAGCGGGCATTGACGCCGGTGGCGATGCCGGCGATGATCCGGTCGTCCACGCCGTCGCTGTTGTTATCCATATAAAATCCGGCCGGTTTGCTCATGTCGAGCATGTACACTCCCTGGGAAATATCGCAAATATAGAGTTTTTTCGCCGTCCTGCTGAAATGCATATCGCCCAAACCGCCGGCGTCCTTGAAAACCACGGCGCCGACCTTATCGAAAGGACCGCCGCGGCTGCCGATATCCAGGATGTACAATTCATTGTTGGCGGGCAGGCTGAAAAAGGCGTAATCGCCGCTCTCGTCTTCGCCGAGCCGGCCGTCCTGGTCGTCATCCTTGTCCGCTTCTTCCTTCTCGCCGACGCGGCCGTCGCCGTCCTTGTCCAGGCAATAATAATCGATGGCCAACTCGAGTCCCTGCACGTGATCGCGGCTGGGAAGCTCGTAGCTGCCTTCGGTCTTGATCGCGGCCGGGTTGGAGACATTGAGCAGTTTCAAGCCGAAATAATCGATCAGGATCATGGCGCGCACTACCTGGCTGACCGTACCGTCGCTGTTGGTGATTTTATCGACAAAAACTTCGACGTCGTTGGCCCAATCCTCGGCAAAGCGGCCGATGATGCAGGTTGTATTCGAACCGGCGGTCATTTTTTTCAAATCGACGATCATCAGCCCCGAGCCGTAGACGGCCACGAAGGCGGTATCGCCGGCCACCTTGACCCGGCGCGGATATCCCGCCGCCAAACCGTTCTCCAAATCGCCGCCCACCCGGCTGGAAATGATCTGCGACTTGACCTGGAAAGGATTTGCGGGATCGGAGATATCGATCCATTTCAGGTAACCCAATGTCTGGCTGCCGCCACCGGCCATGAGAACGTAGGTCTTGCCGTCCGTGGCCTGGTAGAGGGCCACACTGAAAACGCCGGGAAAGGCGTTGTACACGCCGACGGTGGCCATGTTGCCCGGATCGGCCACATCGACGATCTTCAATCCCTGGTCGCCGGCGGCCACGATCAGGTAGCGGCCGTAGAGGATGCTTTCGTAGGCGCCGCCCGTCTCCTCCAGATCGAGCGTGACCGCTTTTCCGGTACGGAAATCCATGACCAGGTTCAGGGCGTTGCCGTTGCGGTCCTGGAGATCACGGATGACCAGGCTGTAGCGGGTATTTTCCATCAGGCTCTGTTTGGGCCTGACCGTGACAGAGGTGTTGCCGGCCGCCGGCTCGACCAGACAGGGAATCTCTTTGAGAGAAACCAGCTCCTGCAGCTTGATCAATCCGGTCATATCGACATCCTTCAGGCTCTCGGAAAAAGCGAGGTTGAATTGGTTGTCCAGGGCGACATTGTCTTTTTCGACGGCGATCAGCACCTTGTCGCCGAATTGGACGGCGACCGATGAAATCGCAAAACTGCCGTCCTGGTTGGCCGTAAATTCGCTGCCGCTGACCGTTTCCCGACCCGACAGCGGATCAAAGTGATAGACCTGGATCCTGATCTTGCCGGCCGGGGCGGCGGCATGGGCCGTTCCCGAGATCCTGCAGGTGTTGTTGTCCACGGGCTCAACGGTCATGGTGGCGGTGGCGACCCGGGCCGCGATCCACTGGAAGGAGGCCACGTTCAGGCCGGAAACCGCGAGCAGTTTCGGTCTTTCAAAATCATTACTCAAATTCTCGGAAAGCTCGTAGGTTTGCCCGGGCACGGGCGAGGCCGTTTTCAAGGCGGAGAACAGGGTCTCGCCGGTGGTCAGGTCGCGTATGGTCAAGGTGAAATCGGCGCCGGCGCGAACCGGGAAGATGAAATTCGCCGTGGTCGCGGTATCGCAAATGTAGACCAGGTCCATGGCGGCGGCCATGGCCCAGGCCGAGGGCGAGTAGCCCGAAACCATGGAATAGGCCATGGAGGTGGTCAGGATCGACAGCACGGCCGACTGCGTTTTTAGCAAGCCGGGCCAGGGGGGCGAATTGACTTCGATGCGGCCGTTGTTCAGCGCGCAGGTGTCGACGATCATCAGCTTCTTTTCGCCGAAAACCGTGACCTCGTGGGCCACGAAAAATGAGGCGCCGGCAGGCAGCGAAGCCGGGGCCGGGATCGACACCCGGTAGGTTTTCAAGGGCACGGCACCGGCAAAATCTATCTTCATGGCCTGCAGGCGGCTGAAATCGGCGGGAGCCGCGGCCAGGTTCTGCGGATTGCTTTCGGCTTCGACACGCACCGTGACCGGGGCGCTGAAGGTGCCGGCCTCGATGGAGAGGCCCAGGCCTTGGGAGCTGATGAAACTACAGGCCTTGGCGTCGAGCACCGCACTTTTGCCGTCGACCGAGGTAAAGGGGCCGGGATCGACCACGATCTCGTTGCCGGCCAGGTCCCTGACCGTGATCAGCAGGGTGTCGGATATCAGGGCTGCGATCTGCAGATCGAACGATCCGTCCGACAGCCCGGAAACGGTCACCGCCGAGCCGCTGCGGTCGTTGATCACGATAACCAGCGCCCCCGGTTCGACGGCGCCGGCGGCGCCGATGATGCGGCAGAAACCGTTTTCCGGGATCAGCTTGCGGATGAGCGAGACGTCGGTCGTGGGCGGCACGACATCCTTGGTCCTGAAAGTCGAATTGAAGCCCTGGGTCATGGGATTGCCGTTCAAATCCTGGATGCCGGTACTGAGGGTGACATTGATGATCTTGTCGGAGGGCAGCGGCTGGGCCGGGATAAATTCGCCCTGGCGGGCATCAATGGAAAGCTTGTAGGTCCCGGTCAGCTTTATGCTCCCTTCCGATACGTAGAAATTGCTGCTGCTCAGGGTCGCGGCCCGGACCGCTTCGGAAAAAATGACCACGATCTTGGTTTCCAAAGGCACACTCAGCGCCTGATGGGCAGGACTAACGCCGATCACCGTGGGCCCGGTGGGCAGGATGGCCAGGTTCTGGGTCTTGACCTCGCCGGCGGCATTGACTGCGGAGGCAGCCGTGCCCAGATCGTTACTGACGCGGTTACGGGCCGTAAGCTGGCGATTGCCCAGAAAGGAGATCTGGGCATAGGCGCCGCCGCTCAGCGAAAGGGAGAGCAGATCGTGGCCGCTGACCGCAACCACGGCGTCCGGGTATGGCAGCCCCTTGTCGGTCACCAGCCCCTTGAAAAAGCCGGCCGCGGCCAGGCTGCGCAAGAAGACATAGGTCCCGCCCTGGCGCACGCCGCCCAAGGGGAGAAGCTCCAGGCTGTCGCTGTGGCTTTTAATCCTGGTCATTTCCAGGAATGCGGTTTGAGCGACGACATAGACGTAGGCGTTGTCGATCTTGCTCAGACGGCAGACGATGAACTGGGCATCGGCCGGCAGCGAAGCCAGCAGCGCTGCATCGAGTTCCATGGCCAGGACGGCCGATTTTTTTAAGGTGCCGCCCGAGGTCGAAAATTCGATGGCGCCCAGGAACTGGAAGCCGGCCGGAACGGCCAGGGACAGATTTTCCACGGCCGTTTTTTTCAGGCTTATTGCCAGGGGCTGGTCCACGGCGCCGGCTTCGATGACGGCCTCGATGCCGCCTTCACCGCTCACGCTGCCGCCGTCACTGCCGACCACCACGCCCAATGAACTTGCGGCATAGCGGATCAGGTCGGTTTCCATGCTGCCCAGCTTCAAATCATCAAGGGCTATTTCCTGATTGGGCGAAAGGTTGAAACTTACCCGCAATTGGCCGCTGCCATGGTTGTAGGCGGTCAGATCGGCCGTGAAGGGCGCGTACTGCGCCGTGGTTCCCGAAATCAGCTCATAACGTTCGCTCACCTGCGCCTGCACGGCGACGCCGCTGGAAACGGGACTCGGCGGAATGATGGTCAGCGAACCGGCCGTGCTTTGGCCGGGATAGATCTCGGCCGGTGAAAATTCGAGCTGGGCCGTGACCGCGTCGGGCACGGAAGCGGTCGCCACCGCCGGCAGCGCTGAGCCGGCAACGGCAGTGGCGGGAACTGCCGGGACCGTGTCGGCAACCATAAGCGCGTATTGTCCGCAGGCCGTAATGGCCGTTTCGAACTGGGTCAGGGTCTCCCCGTTGGCCGCCGTGGCTACGGCCAGCCATTTGAACGTCAGATTGTCCCACCTGGCCAGGACCAATGTCGCCCCCGAGGGCAGGGACGCAGCCTGGGGCAGCGGCACGGTCAGTGTTGCCGGCACCGCGAAGGCAATATCGGCCGGCCAGAAATCGACGACGGCCAGCGGCGACCAGCCGCAGGGCAGCCGCCCCTGCAGGGCCTGGTCCCCTATACGGCTGATCTTGATTTTTTTCTCTTCAGCGACGGCGCCGGGAGGCAGGGTCAATCCGATGGCCGTTTCCAGCGCCGCGGCGGCGCTGATGGCGCAGCCTTCGGGTTTAAGGGCATATTCGCTTGCCGGCTGTGGCGCCAGGCGCGAATCGAAGACCGTGGCCGAAAATCCGGAAAGGGAAAGGATGACGCGATCGGAGCGGCAGTAGCCCTCTTTTTCCACGCGCAGGGTGCAGGTTTCGGCCGGAAGCAACAGGGCGTAGCGCCCCTCCCTGGTGGTCAGGGCCGTGGGCACGGGCGCCGCCGGCGCCGCACCGTTGACGTCGATCAGCTTGACCACGGCGCCGTAAAGGGGCAGCCCGCTGGCGTCGTCGTAGACTTCTCCCTGCACAATGGTCTGCGCGCCCTGCTGATTGAACATTTTGGCATAGGGGGCGACCAGAAGATTGCCCTGGCTGTCGGCGATGGCGGTCGAGATTTCCAGCAGAAAGGCGGCGGACGAAAGATCGGCTTCGGGGTGGAACGTGACAGTGCCGTCCGCGGCGCTGAGGGTTCCGGCTTCGATCCCCTGCAGGGAGGAAACCTGGAAAGAGGTTGCGTTCAGGGTGGCGGGATCGACGCCGGCGGAAAAAACCACGCTGAGCGTATTGTTGGCGAAAGCCGCGTCCAAGACCATGAATGCGGCGGATTTTTGATAAATGGCGGTCTGGGCCGGCAGGCTTTGGTTGCCGGCGGCATCGGCGGCGAAGACCAGAAGCTGGTTCAACTGGTTGGCGTTCAGCAACACTTCGGCGCTGAAGCTGCCGTTGGCCGCGGCCACGGTTTGGGAAACCGCCGCTCCGCCATTGATGACGATGGCGGCATTGCTTTCAGTGGTTCCCGCCAGCACTATTCTTTTCAAGGAAGTGCTCTCGGGCAAAGGCTGCAATGCGGGCGGCGGCGGCGGCGTCAGATCGACCGTATAAAAAGTGCCGGCATAAGGAGCCGGCAGGCCGTTGCCTGCCGCATCGGCGATGGCGGCGGCGATATGCACGGTCAAGGCGGCACTGTCGGGCAGTGAGGCGGCCGGGATGAATTTGACCTTGCTGGCCTCCAGGGTCAGGGTGCCGGCGATCTTTTCGCCGTTTTCGCGGCTGACGTAAAAAGTCGCATGGGAAAGCGAGGTTGGCGCGATGGCTTCGGAAAATTCGGCTTGGATGGCGCTGGCGACCGAAACCAGTTTCGTGCCCGCCGCCGGCAGGACAGCCTTTATGGTCGGAGGCGCCGTATCAACCAGCAGCGATATTTTCAGCGAGTTGCGGTTGCCGGCCAGATCGACGGCCACGGCTTCGATGGTGTTGGCCCCTTCCTGGAGCGGCAAAGCGGCAAGGGAAAAGGATTGGTCCTGGATCGTGGCCGGCCGGCCGTTGACCGTGATAGTAGCGATGTTGGCTTCGCTGAAACTGCCGTTGACGGCAACCGTATTGCTATTTAAGATCGAACCGGAGGCGGGCGCCAGGATATTGAGCTGCGGCGCCAGGCTGTCGACATTGACATTGACGCTTTGCGCGGCGCTGTTGCCGGCCTGGTCGCGGGCCACGGCGGTGATGCGGTTGGCCCCCTGGCTCAAGGGGATCAGGGCCGAGAATTTGCCGTCGGCACAAACGGCCTGGATGTCGTTTACCTTGACGCTGAATTCGTGAACGTCGGTGACCGTGCCGCTGACGCTGACGCTGGGAGCGGCCAGCATGACGTTGGCCGCGGGCGCGGTGATCTGCAGCTGCGGCGGCTGCGTATCCAGCACCACGCTCAGGTTTTGCCGGCTCTGGTTGCCGGCCCGGTCCTCGGCCTCGATCACAAAATCGTTCGGGCCTTCGCTCAGGGGCAGGGCTGCGAAATAAAAATTGCCGCCCACGATCTGGCCCTGGGTTCCGGCCGCTGTGACCTTGGCCAGGTTCGCATCCTCGGCCTTGCCGTTGATGTTCAGGCCCGGCAGATTCACCAGGGCGCCGGCGGTGGGCACCGTGACCGTGATCTGCGGAGCGATGGTATCCAGGGTGACGGCAATTTCCGCTTTCCCTATGTTTCCGTATTCATCTACGGCTTCGACGATGATCGGATTCACCCCCTCCTGCAGGGTCAGGGCATCCAGGGAAAACTGCGATTCCGTAACCACGGCAGGCAATGAGTTGACCGTGACCGCTACAATGCGGCTCCGGTCTGTCACGGTCCCGGAAACGGCAATGACACCGCTATTGAAAAAAGAGCCGCTAAGCGGCGTGGTGATGGAGATTTGCGGCGGCTCGCTGTCCGCGATATAGGTGGCGGTGAAGGATTTTTCGATTTGGTTGCCGTCGGAGTCGGCGGCGACAACTTTGAATAAATTGGCGCCGGGATTCAAGGTGAAACTCTTTTGAAATTGTCCGGCCGTCAACAATACCTCGACCGCATTGATGGTCAAGGTGGCGGCCCCCTTGACCTCGCCCTGGATGATCAGCTCCGCTTCGCGCGTCGTGAAATCGGCGGCCGGGGTCAGCGAAATGAATTCAAGCGGTGTTTTTTCGATGGCAAAGGGGATGAATTTGTAATCGAAAAGATGCCAGGCGTCGGCGGCAAGGGCGAACAGCCAGTGGTCGCCTTGCACCTGGATGGTCGAGCCGGAAGCGAACTCCTGGAAATCCAAAAGCGCCCGCAGCAGCCGCAGATCGTCGTCGGCATCGCTGGCCGTGATGTTGACCTGGACATCCTGGTTGGCGGTCTGGCCAGCGGCCACGCCGCTGACGGTCAATTGCGGCGGGTGCAGGCGGGCGTGATCCAGGGCCTCGAATTTGCCGAAGCGGCGCTCTTTTTCCCCATGCTCGTCATCCCAGCATTTTTCCATCTGCCGCCAATCCTCTTTTTCCTGCGCATCAAATATCTTGAGCCCCTTGCCGCGGAAGCGCTCCTTGTGCCAGAAGACCCTGAGGTCCAAAACTTCGAGCTCGATGCGCGGATCGTCGGAGACCGGGATGATCTTTTTTTCGAACAAGGGTTTTTTGCGGCCGTAAGCCAGTTCGACCAGGTTGAAGGCCTTGACCAATCCTTTGCGCAGGGAATTTCCCGATACGCCCTGGATATCGGGGGTCATGACCAGCAGCAGCGGCCGGAACAGAGTGAAATGATGCACGGTCTGCAGGCGGATCATCAGCCGGCGGTTGTTTTCCATCAGGTATATTTCGCGGCTGACGCGGCCGTCGTCGCCCAAAATATACAGGGAATTGTCATTGAGCGCCGCCGGGCTGACGGGCTCGGAAAAGACGATCATGATCTTGGAACCGTTGATTTCGGCTGAATTTACCCGCAACTCGCCAGCAGCAAAAGCAAGGCCGGTCGAAGCGCCAACAAACAGCAGCAGGGCGATGATGGTCAATCTTGATTTTTTCATGTTCTTCATGATCGTCTCCTATCTTTCCACGTTTTCGGCTTTCAGGGCCGAGCCGATTTCGACCGTCAGCGTGCCGGCGGTCATGATACGGTCGTAGGTGAACACCCGGGCCCCGCCTTTGACGGTCAGGTTAAAGAGATGGTGTTCGCCGATGTAAGGATAGCCATTCTGGGAATAGAGGGTCATGTCGCCGTCGGCTTCAGCGGTGCTCAACGAAACAGCGTCGTTGGCCACAACGGTGTAGGTGGCCTCCCCTGCCGCATAGGGATTGAGTTCCAGGCCGACCAGGGCGCCGGGTACAAATGCGGCGCCGCTGTTGATGAGCCTGAAAGGTTCGAGGCTGGTGTTGAAACCGCTGCCTACGGCCGGCAGGGTGGTCGAGTAGATGGTCGTTGCTGTAGCCGTGTTGTTGTTGTCAACGATCAGATCGCCGAACTCCTGTCCGGCCGCTTTAAGATAGATCGTTCCGGCGCCGCCGTTGTAGGCTGCCGTCGTACCACCCGTGTATTGGCCGCCATAGGCGTGGATATTCGCCAGCGTGAACTGCGAACTATCCTCGCAATAGACCGCCACCCGGCCGCCTCCTCCCGCTCCACGATAAGTGCTGTTGCCGCCATCGGCCGTGATCATGCCGCTGCCGCTCAAAGTCTTTATATTTACCTTGACCGACCCGCCCGATCCGCCTGCACCATAATTGTTAGAACATGATCCACCATTGGCGCCGATCGTGCCGTCCAAAACCAATTCATCGGCCTCGATGCGCACCACGCCGCCGCCATTGCCCCCAACCACATTATTGTTTGATCCGCCTCCAGAACCATTATCGTTCGGATCATACAGCGAACCGTACAACTCATTTACTGTATATGTATACTTACCACCATACCCGCCGTAACCGCCGCCACAATATGAATTACTGCCCAATACATTGCCCAAAGTACGACCATAATACGAACTGTTCCCACTCTGATAAGCACCCAGGTAACCGCGAGCACCAACGTTGATCTTGCTGGTGGAATCGATGACAACTTTTTCCGCGGCCTTGATATTCAAATATGAGGTTGAGGCCGTGGTCGCGGCCGGATGGCGCAATACAGTATTTTCGACCAGGCTCAGATTGATCAGATCGATATCCCGCGAGATCTCGGCAATGGTGTTGCGGATCATCAAGTAACCGGCAAAAACCATCTTGCCGGCATAGGTCTTGCCCACCGCGGTGAACTGGGTTAAATCGCCATCGCCGGGATCGGTGCTGATCGTGGTCGCGTCGTTGCCGATAATGGTAAATGTTTTTTCCTTATCGTTTATATCGGGGATCAACTCCATGCCGACCAGGGCATTGGTCATATACGCAGCGCTCGTATTGGTCAGGACATTTGCGGAAACATCGGTAACCACAGAAGGATTGATAACCGGGAACATGATGGGATTGCCGGCCTGCAGGGACCGGTTGTCGATGATCAGTTCGGCCTCTTCATCTATTTTTTTCAGATATACCGTGCCGGCGCCGCCGTTGTAGGCTGCCGTCGTACTACCCGTGTATTGCCCGCCATAGGCGTGGATATTCGCCAGCGTGAACTGCGAACTATCCTCGCAATAGACCGCCACCCGGCCGCCTCCTCCCGCTCCACGATAAGTGCTGTTACCGCCATCGGCCGTGATCGTGCCGCTGCCGCTCAAAGTCTTTATATTTACCTTGACCGACCCGCCCGATCCGCCTGCACCATAATTGTTAGAACATGATCCACCATTGGCGCCGATCGTGCCGTCCAAAACCAACTCATTGGCCTCGATGCGCACCACGCCGCCGCCATTGCCCCCAACCACATTATTGTTTGATCCGCCTCCCGAACCATTGTCGTTCGGATCATACAGCGAACCGTACAACTCATTTACTGTATATGTATACCTACCCCCATAACCGCCGTAACTGCCGCCGCAATAATAACTACTGCCAACCACATTACCTAAAGTACGGCCAGTATACACGTTGTTATCACCCTGATAAGCCCCCAGGTAACCACGACCGCCGACATTGATCTTGCTGGTCGAATCGATGCTCAGCTTGCCCTGGATTGTGAGTTCGCTTTTATGGATTATAGAGGTGGTGGCGGACGAATGGGTCACGATGCCGCTTTCGCTGATGATCATGTTGAGGAACGAGTGGCTGCCGTTGATGGTCACGGTGCCGTTTTTGATGATCACGGTTTTGCCATCGTACTGGGTATCGGTTGCGGAAATTACCGTACCGGCCAGAATGACCGTGCCGTTCAGGACCGAAACCTGCACTTCGTCGTAGGCGCTCTTTTCGCCGACATCCCAGGCTTTGGCGCGGACCGTGATCACGGTGCCGTCGGCCAGGCCGGCGGGGACTGCGTATTGCGCTTCGTAAGGCGCTTCCGTATCCGCGGAAACCAGGGCGCCGTCGACAAAAAACTCGACCTTGGTCAAACCCTGGTCATCGCTGGCGTTGGCCGTGATCTTCAAATTCTCTTCGGGATAGACCAGTGCCCCGTTCGAAGGCGATACTATCTTCACAGTCGGTGCTTCGGGATCGACCACGCGCAAAACCGTGATGGCAATTTCCGCGGCGGCGCTTTTGCCGGCGACGTCCAGCGCCTCGGCCCTGATCGTCAGCGGCGTATCTTCCTGATATGGGAGAGCCGTATAGGTTGCCGCAAAAGGCGGCGCGTTGTCTATGGCCAGCAATTGGCCGTCGACGTAGAAAGCGACCTCTTTCACCCCCACGTCATCCTGGGCCAGGGCCGTGATCTGGATGAGTTCGTTGTAGTTGAACTGCGCCCCGGCCGCCGGCGTCGAAATCTCTATCTGCGGCGCCTGGGTGTCCTGAGGAACGGTATAGACCAGGCTGGCGGCGGAAACGACGCTGCCGCGGCTGTCCACGGCCGCGGCCGAAACCGTGACCACGGTCCCGGGCGCGATGTCGGCGGGAATGGCAAAAACGTAATCGTAGCTGTAGGCGATTTGATTGAGGGTTTTTACATTTTGATAATCGAGATTGCCGCCCACGGCTTTGAACGTTACCTGCTTGAGGGTGATGTCGTCGCTGGCCTGAACCGGGCAGGTGAGCGTTTGCCTGGGCAGCACTGACGCCGCGACCGGACCGGCGAGGGTGATCTGCGGCGGCGTATCGGCCAGCAGGGTGAACTGCAGGCCGCGGCGCTCGCTCTGGTTGCCGACATTGTCCACGGCCAGGGCTTCGAACAGGAATGTGTCCTGTCCCAAAGAACTTATGTAGGGTGCGTTGAAGGTGTACTGATAGGGAGCGGCGGCATCGGTGAATTTCAATTCGCCATTGATGAAAAAGTAAACCTTGGCCACATCGCTTGCCCCGTTGACGTCGGCCTTGACCGTCTGCGCCGTCCCTTCCTTGACCGTGGTGCCGCCGGCCGGCGGTGTCAGGGTCAGGACCGGCACCACGGTGTCGATGGTATAAAAAGTGCCGCTATAGGCAGCGCTTTGCATGTTGCCCGACAGGTCGACCGCCTCCTTTGCTACCACGGTGTACACGCTGTTGGCCTCGAGAACCGCGGGAGTGAAGACTGCGACGCTGTTTCCGGAAGCAAAGGAAATGGCGCCCTGGACCGGCACACCGCTGCGTTTGACACTGAAATTGGCGGCCGTGAATTTTCCGGTATCGATCGGCTCGCTGAAGGTGACGGCAACGGCGGAATCGAGAGCGACCTGGATCATGTTGTTGGCCGGAGCGCAGGCCAGCACGGCCGGCGCAACGTTGTCCAGAGTCGTAAACGATGCCGAGACGGCATAAGCCAGCTTGTTGCCGGCCGCATCTTCGGCCGTGGCGGCCAGCACCGCGGTATAGGAAGAGAAACCCGGCAAAGGCGCAGCGGGCTGGAACGTGAGACTTTTACCGTCGGCGGCGACATGGATCACTCCGGCGATCGCCCCCTGTCGTCCGGACAGGACGAAAGATTTGCTTAAGGAAGCGGCGTCCATGGCCTCGGAAAATGTGATTGTGATGATCGTATCCAGGGGCAAGTTGCCGGCGCCGTTGGCCGGGAAAACCGCGGCCACCTGGGGAATCTGGTCGTCCAGGACAATGTTTCCCAGATCGATCACTTCACCGTGGTTCTGCAGCAGCAGTTTGCTGCGGAACAGTCCGGCCGCATTCCAGCCCTCAACTTTCAGTTCGTAGCTTTCGAGCCGGATGGCGTCGAAATGGAATGAACCGTCGGCTCCGACCGTGCGGTAGCGGGTCGAACCGCCGCCGGTCAGGATGACGGTCGAATGTTCGGAGAACGTGCTGCCGTCTGAATTGAAGACAATGCCGTGAATGGAGCCCGATGATTCGATGACCATTTCAACGCTGGCGGTCTCGCCGTCCTGGGTCAATAGGCCCGAGGCCACGGCCGCCAATCCCGTGAGCGGCTGTTTGGCCGCCAGTTCGAACGATCCGACGCGGATGCCGGGGAATTGGAAGGCGCCGCTGCCGTCGCTGGCGCTGTGGAGGACCTCTTCATTGCCGCAGGTCAGCGTGATTCCGACATCGGCAAGAAGACTGCCGCCGGCATCTTTGACGGTGCCGGCAACCGTGCCCAGGCCGTTGAAGCGGACGTCCAGAGTTACCTCCTGGCCGTGAAACTCGATCCGGCTTGAGGCATATCCGACATCGCGGCCGTTTTGTTCGGCGGCCCTGAGCGAAAAAGATCCCAATGGAATATATTCGAAACGGTAGTTGCCTCCGGCATCGGCCGTGGTTTGGCCGCTTTTCAAAGTCAAAAGCGCGTTGGCGGCGATGGTGACACCGTCGGCCCGGAAAACCCGGCCGTTGACGATGCCGGTGGCCGCGGCCCGGATATCCGCCTGCACCGTCTGGCCCTCGTATTCGATGGCGCCCGCGGCCGAACCGGCCTGACCGCTGGCAGGGTCTTCGGCACTCAGCTCGAAATTTCCCTGGGCGATCTGGTCGAAGCGGAAGCCGCCGCTGTCGCTGCTGGTGGTGATGGCGCTGAACGGATAATTGCCCAAGCTTTTGATGGTCACCTGGGCGCCGGCGATGGGGTTCACCCCCGAACCGTCGTAAAAGGTCCCGCTTACCGTCCCCCGCGCCTCGAGCAGGACATCGAGATCGACCGTTTCGTTGTCAGCTACAATTTTTCCCGATTTCTTCCCCTTGCGGCCCGATGCCGGTGAGAACACCTCGACGTAAAAACTTCCGGCCGGCACATAGAGGAATTCGAATTTCCCCTCCTGGTCGGAGACACAATACCCGAAAGGATTTTGATAACGCGAATGATAAAGGATCACCTGGGCCGAGGCGACCGTGGTCACACCATCCACGTCAAGGACGCGTCCGCAAACCGTGCCCGATGTTTCGAGCACCACATCGATCTGCACGCTGCCGTTGTTTCCCGAAAGGGTGCCGTTGGCCCGGCCTCCCAGCAGGCTGAGCGGGTCCTTGGCCGTGAGCGCAAGGTCGCCCTCGGAAATCCCGCCCTGCCGGAATTCCCCTTGGCTGTCGGCTATGGCCGTGAATTTTTCATCGGGGAAACCGACCGAACGTATCGTGACCTGGGCATTAGGAACGACAGCACCCTGCAGGGTCTTGACCGTGCCGTACACTTCTCCCCTGCCCTTCAGGCGCACGGTGACCGCTATGGTCTGTCCGTCGCTGCCCATGTTGAAATTCCTGCTGCCGCGGTAACCGTTGACCGTGTCTTCGGCTTCCACGGTGCAGGCGCCCGGGGGAACCAGCGTAAAGATGAATTCCCCGGCAGAATCGGTATTCAGCGTTTGCGGCGGCAAGCTCTTGGCTTTCAAAATGACCACGGCATTGACAACGGGAGTAATGCCGTCGGGAGCGACGACTCTGCCGTTGATGGTGCCGGTGGGCTTAAGCACCAAAACCACCTCGACCTGGGTGTCGGCAATGATCTTCCCTTGCTTGGAAACAATGGTAGGATAAAAGGCGCTCGAGGCTTCGACTCTGAAATCACCGGCCAGGGTATCGCCGAACAGGTATTGGCCGTCGGCAGCGGTGGTAACGCGCATATCATCCCCCATGATGCCTATATAATCACCGACTTTTACCAAGATTTTGGGAAATGAATAGAGCACGTTGGCCATGACCGGAGTCTGGCCGTCGGCGGCATAGGTGGTGACCCGGACCTGGCCCAAGCCGCGAAAATGGATGTCCTTGTTGTTGAGAAATTGGCCGGCATACTGCAAAACGGCATTGGCCACGCCGCCGTCAAGATTTTTTTGTGCCACCAGGACGTAACTCCCGGCCGGCAAATAATTGAAAGCGAAACCGCCGTCGTTGCCGCTGCGGCAGAACCCTTTTATCTGGTAATTCCCATCGGCGGCATAAACATACACATCCACCGCCGGCGAGCCATTGGCCAGATAGACCTTGCCCGAAATACCGCCGGTAACGGTGTTGGGAAACACCAGCGTTTTCCGCACCTGCTGGCCTTCAGAGAACAATTGTACCTGTGCCGATGCCGATAAGCCGGATGTTGTGTCAACGGCCATGACCGAGTAGGTGCCTACCGGGACATCACTGAGCAGAAACTCACCGCTGCTGTCGGTCAGGGTGTGGTATGGAGTGCCATTAAGATAAACCGTCACCTGCGGGCACGGGGTGCCGGCAAAAGAGAGCACCTTGCCGGCGATGGCGCCGTTGCCGCGCAGGATGACGGTCACCTCGGCGGTCTGTCCCGCATAAACCGTTCCGCCGACGGAACTGTCGAGCAAGCCGCTTAGGGGATTGTAGGCTTGCAGGGAAAACGTTCCGACCGGGACATCCGTGAAAGCGAAATTCCCCTCGCTGTCGGTATTGGCCTGGGCGAAACAATTGCCGCTTCGATTCAGCCGTACGGTTGTTCCGGCAACCGCAGTTATGCCGTCATTGGCCAGTACCCGGCCGTGAATGGAGCCGGTTTGTCCGGGATAGAGCAAAATATCAATATGGCCGATTTCTCCGGGATAAGAAAGGGCCGCCACCTGATAACCCATGGCATTGTCTTTGACCGCAAAAAGATTGACCCGCCCCAGCGGCAGGTCACGGATCAAAAATTCGCCGGCGTCATCGGCTTTGACCACATAAAATTCGGTGTCGACATCATTTTCGGCGTTGGCCTTGACATAGGCCCCGGCCGCCGGAGTCACGCCGTCCTGCAGCAGCACCCGGCCGCCCAGGCTACCGCGGCCGCGCATGATGATATCGATGCGCAACCGCTGGCCGTGGCTGCGGATGGAGGTCCTGATTTTTTCGATCTTGCCGCTGGCCAGATCTTTCACGGTGATGATGAATGGATCCGCGACCATTCTGACAAAATCGAACTGGTATTTGCCTTCGGCGTCGGAACGAATGGTTGAAATCGAAGTGGAGTTGGTGGCTACATCATAATTCCTGAGTTGCATGGCCGCGTTGGCGATCGGCGCGCCGGCCGCGCTCAAAACGCTTCCGAAGACCATGCCGCCCGGAGTGGTGATCGTGGCTTGAATGGGCAGCTCGACCGATGCCGGCTCCATGATATTGCCCTGAGCGTCCTTTAACCCGGAAACCCTGATGCGGCTTTCGACAAAGGGAGATATGGGATTGTCCAAGCCGATGATCACCACGCGCTGCGAAGGCTGCAGGAAAGCCGACAGGACTTTTTTGGGAGTACATGAATAATTTTCCAGTATTTTGGCGGAAACGCCGCCGACCGCCTGATTGAAAAACAGGGCCACGGCATGACCGGCGACATGGGCCGTGCAATCCTGAATGGCCGCAATCAGCTTCAAGGACGGCCGAGCGACGGCTATGACATTGCCGCTGATGCTCGCATCGGCCGTTCCGTCGTTGTCCAGGTCATTGGCCAGGACAAAACTGTCGGACGCGGCGTTCACGCTCACCCAGGCAAGCGACGTGCAGCGGCATTCGACATGATTAAACCGCACTTGGCGCAGATTGCCCGCCGTATCCGGCACGATCAGGGAAAGATCATAGAAACCCGCTTCCAGTCCCTTAACCTCCAGTCGATAGCCGTTGTTGTCGAATACACCAAAAACACCGAGTTCGGCGGGATTGACGCCACTGCCCGGCAAGGAAAAGTATTCTCCGTATGGTATTTCACGAACTGTCTCGACTGAAAAATTGCCGGTGCGGTTGGCCAGCGCATCGATGATCCGCAAATGGCAGGCCGGATTGATCCCGGCATGGGCCAGGGCGGCGGAGAAAAACGGGTTCTTGTAAGCGCAGGTCCGGGCCAGTTGCATTTGCCAATCGGCCAAATTAAGGGTTGGCAGCGAATCATTGAAGATATTGGCGATCTCGGCGGCCAAGCGGCCGCCCTTGCTGGTCAAGCGCCGCAATTGATCGAAAGGCAGATCGACGCTGCGGTTTCCCAGCCAGTCAAGGAGAAAGACGTCCAGGGTCGGGAGGAGGTCTTCGCCGTAGGCGATCCTCTGTCCGGCTTCGATCAATTCCACGGCCCTGGTGTTGACCGTCTCCCTTTTGATTACCGGCAGATTCTCGGGCAGCAGGCCGGCCGGCGACTGGGCGATACAATAGGCTTCCCCCAAAAGGAGCATGGCCGCTTCGATCACGTTGGCCGGCAGCTTAAAAGCGTAAGCGGGGAGCACCAGCGTGTCGGGCGAGAGCGGGATGCCCTGTTCGCCAACGCCGGCGGTCAGAATGAACTGACCGCGGACCGGGCCTTCGGCCGCGAAAGCCGTGGCCCGGACTTTTCCGGTCTGCTTGGAGCGCATGTGAAACTTGCCGACCTGCGATTCGCCGGGGGGAATGGTTTCGAATTCGATGCGTTCCGAGCTCAAGAGCTCGGTGCCGATGAGCCTGGCTTTGGGCATGGTCAGCGAAACAAGGTTGGCGGTGGCCTTGGATGTATTGGTCAAGGTCATATACAAATCGTATTCTTCGCCGCTGCGCACCACGTCGGGATGGGAAAATACGACCGAAAATTCGGGATTACGCACCAACACCGCACCCAGGGCCGAACCCTTGACCTCGGTGTCGCCGGAGGGCAGGCCGGCCAGGGTGCCTTTAAAATCGACCCTGATGGTGTGGGTGCCCTCCTTCAGGCCTTCGGCCAGGAACTCGGCCATGCCGCTGAAAGCGGCCAGGATGACATCGACATCGTCAGCCGTGCCGATCTTGCCGTCGGGCCCCGGGCAGCGCACCGGCAGCGGCGTGCCGGATATGTGCGGCGGATTGGTTGTGGCCTCACGCAATCCTTCGGGGAGAACAATGGTGGCTTTCAGGTCTTTCAATACCAGGGAACTGCCGGCCGGCGCGTTGTTGCTGATGATGAACATGGCGCTGAAGAACTGGTTTAAAAAACCGATTTTATTATTAAAAACCAACAACCCGGCCATACTGGGAAGGTTTTGACCCGGATCTTCTCCAGGCGATCCACCGCTTTCGGGCATTTCCAATTCAAAAGGAACGGCTTCCCTGCCTACAAAAAGTTCTCCGCCGAATCCGCCGCCGCCCCAACTCGATACTACCTGCATGCCTTGCGGGGTGAAAATGACCGGAAAATCGAGCTTGACGACCTCACTTTCTACCAGCAGTCCGATCGAGAAGCTGTAGACGGTGAAATTTTCCTCGGTGATCACGATGCCCTTTTCGCGGATCTCATCCAGGGTGAGCGGCCGGGTTTGCACCTGGGTGACGATCACATCCATCACGTCAATGAGTGCTTGATCGGGGACGGCGCGCAGCAGGGTCTTGCCATCCTTTTCCAGACGGATGTCGGCCAGCGTGTAGGTTCCCTTCTGGGGCAGACCCGGGATGGCAAAAGCATGGCCGGGAAGGGTGGAGAGGGCGATGGCGCCGGAAATGCCCGGCCCGCGCAGCTCGCCTTTCACGGTCATGCCGGCGGGAATGCTGCCGGAACCGGCCGCGAAAACGGTGTTGACGGCAGTTGGCGTGTTGACCGGCGCCGTCTGGTTGGCCGGATCGATTTTCAGACTTACGCCCAAGACGGCGACCTGGCCGTGGGCGATGGCGTCATCGGCACGCAAAAATCCGGTCAATGCCATGATCACAATCAGGCAAACTGCCGCCAGAATTTTTTCAGATAAAAATCTCTCTCTCTTCGACATCACAACCTCCCCTGCCAAGGCAACCCGAAATTCAATGCCCGGATTTTCAATTTTTTACTTTTCTGTCACCGTGACGGCCAACGCCTTACATAACGCGGGAATTTTCTGCATTTGTGTATCCATTATATTGGCTTTGATCGCCTGGATTGAGCCGCTGCCGCTGTTTACGGTATGAAAATAGAGTAATGCTATCTCTTTGGCTGAGCCGCCTCCCGCTTCATCCAGAGCCAGGGAAAGTACGATTTTTCCGGCGGCATTGTCAAACGACTTGAAAAGGTGCCCCTTGAAACCCTTGGTTTTGAATAGCTCTCCCTCCGAAATATCGCTGAGTTGAAGAAGCTGCGGATCGAAAGCCAACTCCAAGGTCAGTGTCTTCCACGCTTCGACGCCATTGGCGATCAATTTTACGGCCAACGGCTTCCCTTTGCCAACACTTTTCAGGTCGGAAAAAAGTACCAACTGCCCTTTGACTGCCTCGGCCGCCGGCGTTGTTTCTTTCTCCTCAGTTGTTGCTTCCTTTTCTTCTCTCTTCAATGGTTGTAATTTTTTTTCATTTTTGCCTTCAGGGCGGCCGCTTGCTTTTTCTGAAAATTCTTCCTCAATATCATCAAATGGGGATGGCGGCGGCGGCGCTTTCAAACCTATTTCTTCCTCGGTTCCGACCCAGTAATTCAGCAGATCGGACTCGGCAATTTCGGGAAACTTGATGATGCGCGGCGTGATGGTCAGGATGATATCGGTTTGATCGACCTCTTTTTTGTTGCTGGAAAAAATATGCTTCAAGATCGGCAAATCGGCAAGGCCGGGAAAACCGCGCAGGGTGTTTCTTTCGGTATCGCGCAAAAGGCCGGCCAGCAGGCTTGTCTCGTTGTCTTGCAGGCGGATCATCGTCTTGACCGAGCGGTTGCCGATGGTCGGCGGCAGGTTGCTGGTGCCGGGACTGGTAATGAAAGTCAACTCGAACTCGAGTTTCATGGTGATCCAGCCGTCGTGGTGGATGCGCGGAGTCAATTCGATATTGATGCCGATATCCTGCATCTGATAGGAAGTGATCGGCTGCTGGTTGAGGGAACCGCTGCCGTAGTTTGGCACAAAAGTGGTGGTCGCGATGGGCACTTTGTCGCCCAGCCTGATCTTGACCGTTTCCTGATCCAGTACGCGCAGTTGCGGTTTGGCCTTGATCTTGGATTTGGAATCGTTCTGCAGCAGTTTGTAGCTGATGGAAGGGACTTGAAAAACAAAATCCGACGAATCGACATGACTGAAGCGGTTGCCCCTGAAACTTGAAACCGTATCGCTGGCAAGCGGGCCGGGAGAAAATGTTTCCAGAATATTGTATTG
Source organism: Candidatus Aminicenantota bacterium (assembly GCA_022865785.1). GTDB lineage: Bacteria > Acidobacteriota > Aminicenantia > UBA2199 > UBA2199 > UBA2199. Next base: position 1,761 of record JALHTJ010000285.1, on the reverse strand, counting down.
GCTCAATTCTATGCCGTACTCCTTCATGCGGCTCTTGTTCGCTTCAATGATCTCGACATCGATCAGCAATTCGGCCTTGGGCTTGTCCATGATCTGCAGCAGTTTTTCCACCATGGCCACTTTTCGCGGCAAGTCCCTGACCGTGATCGTGTTGAGTCCGGGATTGACGGCCGTGGTCTTGCAGCCGGTCACCGACGCGATGATTTTCTGCATTTGCTCAGGGTCGGCGTTGCTCAGGAAAAATGTTTTCATGATCAGTTCATCGTATTGCCGCCGCTTGGCCGGAGTATCGGGGGCGATAATGATGGTTTTGCTGTCGATGATTTTGTAAAAAAGCTTGGTTTGCAGCAATATTTTTTCCAGGGCGTCCTTGAAAAAGACGTTTTCCAAATCGACCGAGATTTTCTTTGACTGGAAGGCCTCGTCGAAAAGAAACTTGATCGAACTCGATTTTTGCAGCATCTTAAAAAGCACTTTTAGATCCACGTCCCCCAATTTCAAATCCAGGGGAGTTTTGTTAAATGCGAGTTCTTTGGCCGGTTCCGTTGCCTTGCTTGCTTTCTCCTTTATCTCCTCGATTTCGGTTTTTGCATCATTTTGCCTTCTTTGCTCCTCCAACTTTTTGAGAACCGATTGTTTTTTCTTCCTGGCATCATTGTTTTCGGGATTGAATTCGAGCGCTTTCTGAAATTCGAACAGGGAAAGCTTCCAATCGTCCTGGTTGAAAAAAACATCTCCCCGGCGCAGATGAAAATTGGAGGCGTTGAATAGAGCCTGATTCAGCGAAACCCGGAAGCGAACGTTTTCGGGATCGTGGCGAATGGCTTCGAGGTAATAGCGAACCGCCTGGTCAAGTTCCTTGCGGGCATAAGCCTTTTCCCCTTTTTTAAACGCGCGATTGCCGGCGCAGGAGCAAAATAAAATGGAAATTACAAAGACAATGAATAATTTATTTCGGGTAGAATTTACAAAACTAACCGACTTGCTGCCAAATGGGGAAAAAACCAAATCACATGCAGATTTCATTATGCTTTTGACTCCTTTTGTAGGGGTAGTCTTGAAGACATTACTGTTCTTTACCTTACTCCGCCAACCGGTAAAAATTATAAAATTCATGAACCTGTCACCTGCCTGGCATTCAGGATGATGAAAAAGGTACCTCTCTCCCTTGGAAGAACATTTCTATCAGGCTGAAATTTTATTGTCAAGCATAAAGTTAACAATAATTTACATTGAAAAATAATATCGCCGCTGTTGGGGTATAAAAGCATCGTGCGTTCAGGCAATATATGTGGCATCGACTCCTTCTGATGTTAAATGAATAATAAAGCAATATGCGTGCCAAGCTCGGGAAATACTTCAAGATGGACGCTGGCAAAGGATATGGGCCTGCATTGAGATTTTCGCGACCAGCCGCCCAATGTCTCATTTTGGGACAGTTCGCAAAATAAAGGATAAGAATTATATTAAAAAACCTTTGCAGATAGGCTTTTCAAAACCTTGCCCGACCCGTCTCATTTTGGGACAGTCGGGAAAATGTCGGCAAACGCCCATTGGATGGGAGTTTCCGCACCTGCGCTGTCTCATTTTGGGACAATCCAGGCCTCTCCCCCGGCCCCTCAGCATCGGGGTCAGGTCTCGATATTAGACTTATAGCTTCCAACCCATCACTCCTTCCGTATCCGGCGCTTCATGACTTCCCTGGCCAATCGCTCTGCCAAGCGCCGGCTGGTCTTGTCCGTGCTCATTTCCTTCTCGAAG